>JBJENY010000001.1:0-5861 GCA_051880435.1 Lachnospiraceae bacterium
ATGTAATCTGCACATTGATAATCGATACCGATAACCTCTTTGTAATAAATATGACTCTCGGACAATTTTCCAAGGGTTATACTATCCCGTTCTTCCGGCAACAATCCCGGTTCTCTTGCTTCATTTACTTCCTCGTCGTTTTTCTCGTTTTCTTCCTTGTTGTCTTCCTCAGTATCCTCCCTATTATTTTCGTTTACTTCATTTGTTTCTGTATCTTCGTTACCTTTTTCCTGATCCTTTTCTATTGCTTCTTCTCCTTCATTCTTTTCCACCTGTATATTTGTGACATTATCATTGGATACAGATGCATTCTCACATCCAGAAAGTGAAAAAGCACATGCCATCATTATAGTTCCCATTATTAGTTTGTTTGCCATCCTCATCTCGTTATCCTCCCTTTTTTACAATATCATAGGCGTTTGCAAAACGCCTATTATCATGTTCACAAATTAAGGATAACAGATTACAGTTTAGAATTCCTATCCATATTAGTTTCATTTTGTCCAATATCATTCTTCAATTAAGGGAAGATATAAAAACAATTCATCCTTTCCGTTCATGCAATAGCTTACCTCTAATGTTTCATTTGTTCGTATGTGATAGGATGTAAATGGCATAAATTCAACAAAAATTCGATACCATAGATTCTGTATATTCTCTTCTTCACACCGGAATCGAATCCATTTTTTTGCAGGAATTGTTTTGCTTACATAGGGGGCTGATACATCCAACGTATCTCCTGCCACACCAAAGGCATACCATAATGTGTCATCCCTGTCATACCGGTAACCCAGTACCGCATCCTGAAATATGCCTTCTATCCCATAGCTGCATATTCCGTCAAAATCTTTTTCACAACAGTCATTTACAAATTGAGGAATTTGTTTATTATTGTTTTCCAAATCAACCCCGGGAAACGACTTCTCATATCCTATCAAATGGATTTCTCCCAATTCTTCTATACTATAATCCAACACACTTCCACCAACAGCCTGCACCCGCAGTATGATCCTTGTAAAGGTTTTTAATCCGGTTCCATTTTTACGAACATAGGACGGGGATACCCCATGAAAACGGGTAAATGCTTTTGTAAAGCTTTCCGGTGTATCGTAACCATACTTTAATGCGATATCCAGAATACTTTGTTTTGAATTTATTATTTCTTCTCCCGCAAGAGACAATCTTCTATTACGAATATACTCCCCAATGGCATAACCGGTTATCACACGAAAGATTGTACGGAAGTTAAATTCTGAAGAAAAAATCTGTTTTGAAATATTTTCCCCGGTAACAAGAGAATCCTCTAGCAGATGCTCCTCTATATAATCTATGGCACTTTGAAGATTTACTAACCAATCCATATCATCTGCTCCTTCCACGACACATTTCCTGATATATACAAAAAAGGAAGCCGGACGCATCCAACTCCCTTAGGCATTGTCCACAGACCTCCGCCACAATTCTATATCACATTATGCCATATCAAATTTTATCTTGCAATAGAACCTGTGTTTTTTCACAACTATTTCATCTATAATAAGTTCATACTTTATTCGCAATGTCCTTATCTCCATTACGCAAATCTATTATATCAACACATCCTTTGGGTCCTTCTTATTATCCTTCAAAAAGACAGTCACCTTATCAGACCGGTCACAGGTAGCTAACAGTACATCATTTTCATCCTTTGCTCCTTGGGCTGTAATCTGACTATGAAGCCACTTTTCATCCTTCCCCATATTTTTTAGATTTTCCTCCATTATATTTCCGTCTAAAATCACATTGGCAACCAGATAATCCTGCTCCGGAGTCAACTCCATATCAGAAGGTGTCAGAGGACGATCGTCAACCTTTGGAAGAAAACTGATTCTCCCATTGCCCTCCAAAATGGCACATTCCAGCTTTGACACATCAAAATATCCGTTCACGCGGCACTGCACCAAAAATTCCGTTACATCCATTTTAGCTCTTTTTAGATTGCTTCGATATAGTTCTCCATGATTTAACAGCACAAGAGGTTCTCCCTCAATCAGCCTTCTGGCTTTAATAGACTTGGAAGTTACCCACGCCAAAATAAGTGCTGCCAAGGCATATACTATCATTGCCGTAAGAGGCCAGGCAAAATTATCCTCTAAGGAAGTAGACATTTCCGCTGCAATGGAACCAATGGTTATTCCAATGATGTAATCAAACATACTTAACTGCGACATCTGTCGATATCCCATTAATTTCGTAAGAATAAAGATTGCAAGAAATGAACCAAGGGAAAGTGCAATAATGTAGCATATTTCTGTCATAATTATGTTAAAACCTCCTTTTTGTTTTTTAACACATTTATACTAGAATGTGTATATTGGAGGTTTTTATACATTAAATTCTTTGCTTGCCAAACAAAACTCTATTGCTCTCTACAGACTTATATATTTTAATATATCAATAGATGTTCTCGCTAAATACTTTGCACCAGCATTACGGAATTCCTCCTCGCTTCCATATCCAAACAGCACACCAATCGCCGGAAGTTTATTATTTCTTCCATGTGATACTTCCACACCATTTGCAATACTAATAAAATTGAAATACTGTTGCAATAAAAAAGGAAGCCAGACGCATCCAACTTCCTTAGGCTTAGTCCTCAGAAAAATGTAATTTTACAAAAAATTCCGGTTCAAATCAGACTACTATCTGCTCTGTTGTTCTACATATGCTTTTATCACATCGTAAAACTTCTGTGCGTTATGAATCTGTTCTTCCACATCAGTTTTTGAAACAACGAAGAAGTCATCATAATCACTATCACTGCGTATATCAAATGCTTCCTTTATTATATCCGAAAATTCAACATCAAATATACCTGTCTTGATATATTCTTTTCTAAAGTATGCGGACACGCCTGAATGTTTTGCAAAATCATGACCATCTAAAGCTAATACGCTTCTCATACAATGGAATATCCCATAATAAGCTCTATTTGCTGCTCCCTTATAATCAGTTGAATCAAGCAAAACTTTTGCCGACCTAATACAAGTGCAAAATTGTTCAAGCCTTTATTTTGCCAGTTCTATCTTTTCTTTATCCATAGATAGTCACTCCCTCCCGAGTAACATTTTGATAAAAGGGCAAAATCTTCTGACCCGCTTCAAATGATTCTTTATCTCGAAGTAACAAAGAAACCTCTACATCATTTTCTAAACCAATCCTACTTGCTAGTCTGCTGACTTGTTTTCTGTATGATTTTACCTTATCCTTATCACACCTTAATACAATCATAATATCAATATCGGATTCGCTGGTATCATCTCCTCTTGCGTAAGAGCCATATAAATATATTTTGTAGATATCATCTTTGATAATTTCTACAGCTTGATTTACTACTTCCGAAGTAACGATATTAATTAATTCCTCTGCCATATACAGCTCCCCTTTCTATTATGATAAGTTTATTATATACATTTTTTATATGAAAATCCATATAAAGATATATTTTAGTTCCCCAAGCAACTCTACACTACCTCTATTCCCGTGAATAGAATTCTTCCCCGGTTTCCAAACAAATACCTGCAAGTCTTCCTTTTCTAGAGCAGGCACAACAGTCCAAAGCAATGTGATTATTCCCCTTAAATATGTAACCCGGTCTTGGATTGCACGGTATATGCTGCGTCGGAGTATGTCCTGTAACAACGATTTTATCCTCAAAATATGGTACTTCATAATCAGGTCGGTACCAGACGAAATCCTCAAGAGTATATTCATCCAGGGGAGTTAAATTGCAAAAATGATTGCCTAATCCGGCATGGACTAAAACATAATCCTGCCCATTTACAGTTAGTTCTGCATACGCTTCAAAATCACCTATAAAGTCTATGATATTATTTTGCTCTTCTCTTGTTAGTTTTCGGAACTCATCCATGGTAGATTTTGCCCCATTTCTCATCCAATCAAGCAAATATATCATATCCTCTTCTTTTAGAGGCCTAAGAAAATCCTCAGTAATCTCATTTTTCAAAACCTTTAGACAAATGAGTGCCATCACCTCATGATTGCCGATTAAACACGTGCAATTTGGAAGCGACATTAAATATTGCAATGCCTTTATGGGATGGGTTCCACGATCTACCACGTCTCCTAAAACAAACAGCGCATCTCCCGAACTAAAATTCATTTTCTTTAACAGTGTTTTTAATTGTTCGTATTCACCATGGATATCTCCTATAACATATGTTGCCATATAGCACCTCCCTCTTTTGTCACAATATTAATATACTACATAAAGTTTGAGATTCCTTTTCCTGCCTTTTATTCCAACTCCAACATTTCTGTTATAAATGCTATATTGCCTTACCATCCTTTCAGTTACCATCCTTATTCATAAGATTCTCATAAATAGTCTCTTTCAAATCCTATACGTTGTCAGACTCCACGAAAAACCAAGTTCATACCGTAAGCCATACTTGGCTAATAAATCATTAAATTCCTTAATAATCTGATTAGGAACTTTACCATCATGAAAGAATATTTTATGACTATAATCTGTACTATCATAAATAACATCTTCAAAATACGCTCTAATCTCCGCTTCCCTGACAGTTGCCCTTCGCAGTATAAAATCTTCATACTCTTCTCTTGATGAAAACTCTATTTTGTTACAATCTCTCCCCTCTGAATCCGCAATAAACGCATCCATGTCATAGTACCGATTCAGTTGAAGCCATTCTTCATAAGAATCATATTCTATAGGATCCCAGCCAATTTTCCCCTCCAGATACGCTTCCATAAGATCATCCACTTCCTCCTGAAAATCAGAATTTTCTTCTATAATAAAATGTCTTACTTCTTCAGAAGTATCGTCAATACAAACTTCATAATCCCCATAATTAAGAAGCAGATATAAAGGTCCCTCAAATGTCATATCAAGCAATCTTTCCGGATTAGAATAATCTGCATATGTAAGGTCACCATTGCAATCTGGAATTCCGGTTATTCCTGTTGTGTATTTTTCCAGACAAGCCTCATCCCTTATCTGCAATTCACCCTTTTCGTCTGTATAACATTTACCACCTGTAAAGATCTGAACCTCCTTCCACAATCCCCATTTTTTCAAAAATGTAAATATCTCCATGGCAATTTTCGTAGAATCAGTTTCCTTGCTAAATATATGTCCATTTTTCATAGGCTGTTCCTCCACTCTTTTCAAATGAATCATAGTTTCTTCTTACAAAATCAATCTGTAAGTAACCAAATATGATTGACATTTCGATTAGAAAGATAAAATATCTATATCATTGCATTTATCAACCTTTATTTCTACAGGCTTGATTTTGTAAATGATGATGATATCCGCCTCTTCCTGTGGTTCAAGCCACTCAGGGTGTTTATCCACATTCTTTGTAAAATTTTCATTCCAGATATAAGCATCATCTCTTGGATACTTTCCCTTACGGTCATATATCGTCATATCGCAATCCTTTATCACCTGAATCTGTACCTTTAATCCCGTCTTCTTATAAAACTTCTTAATATCCTTTGGTTCGAAGCTTTTAGGCAAATTACTTATAAGACGGCTCACTCCTCTAGCGACTCCGGTATTTCGCTCCAAATCAATGTACATTAATTTATCCTCCAAATAATTCTCAACTGCCTCAACATGATTAATTCTAATTTCTTTACTTGCCATAATTTAACTCCTTTCCGTATATTAATTTGATTGATACCAAAAAGGTTTCTCTTCGAAACCCCCTCTCCTCCTTTCTTTCAATTTTTCTTCTAACTTAAGTCAATAAAAAGACATAAATTAAAAAGCCCCAGACTGATATGATTCCCCTTAAGTAGACACGGTAAATAACCAAAATCTACTTAAGGGG
>JBJENY010000002.1:0-5792 GCA_051880435.1 Lachnospiraceae bacterium
GAGGGAAGAAAACGATATCAACAAAGTAGTATACTAGATATGAAAATACATAAATATGCAATGGGAAAAAAGTAGGATGGAAAGAAGCGGATGTGGAAAAAAATTAATATTAAAAAAGTTGGAAACATTGAGAAAATGGTGGCTGAATTCGAGATTTGGATGCCAGAAATGTTACCTTATGCAAAGATGAAAATTAAAATATACGAAGATAGAAATGGAAAATATACAGGATATACGGATGTTAGAATTATCCGAAAATTTGATGGTTCGCCAGAAGCAGCCGTTGGTTGGGGAAATTCTGTAGAAGAGGCATTGGAAGATACTATAAATTATTTTATTGAAATGGTGGAGGAAGATTATGCCGGAAAATTAGAGGCGGAAAATATTGAATATGCTGAATATAGTGATTTTTAATCCGATGGCAACAGAGTAAAAGATAAGCAAGGTTGGAGTAATTAAGGAGGAATAAATTGTTTAGATTTACAAATAAAACCATAAATAAAATGGACGAAAAATTTTTATTGATCAATATTGTTGGATTACTATATTTATTAGAAATTGATACAATCTCAATTGATGAAGCGGAGAAAATTTTGTTTTCGCCATATATTTGCAAAATGATATCTGATAAAGGATGTAACAAAAAATTAGTAGAACTTTTATGGAAGACTTGTGAACTTGAAGATATAAAATCTATAATTCCTGAGCATTATTATGAGTCTGTAGTAGAAATAAAAAATGAGGCTATTATGCTCTTTCGGTAGTATGAAATATTTGACAGAGAACGCTGGCTGGAATAATTTAGGAGGAGTGACGTCCCTGCAATAGGGAAAGAGTTACTGTTATACGAGGCAATACACATGAAGATACGACGGATAATATTTACAATTTTATCGATTTTATGGATGCTGGTTATATTTTTTATGTCAGCAAGAGATGCAGACACTTCTACAGAGGATAGTCATTTTGTAGGAATAGCAGTCGGTAATATGATATATGATGATTTTGATACATGGACCAAGGAAGAGCAGCTTGCCTTTGCAGATAAGGTTGATTTTCCAATTCGTAAATGTGCCCATGCAACAGAGTATGCGATATTGGCGCTGTTTTTATCAGGAGCGGTTTTACCCGGAAGGAAAATAAAAAATAAAAGATTATATTTATGCATATTGGTGCTTTGCATCCTGTATGCCATGTCGGATGAATTACATCAGTATTTTGTTCCGGGCCGGGCATGTAGAGTAATGGATGTTTGTATTGATTCCGTAGGAGCCTTTGTTGGGTTATGTATTGCAACAAAGGTTTTTTGTAATGATAGCCTTTTTTCTTCGGTTATGATAAAATAGTGCATAGTTTTAAATGGTGATTGGAACGTAGGAGGAATCAGAATATGGACATTAATAACGTACTGAATCAGTTGCAGCATTTCTTCGCAACGGGACAAATCAATCGTGTGGAAGATTTTTTGCAGGAGCAATATGAAATCGCAAAAAAAGAAAAGGATGAAAGCTCGGCGCTGTCAATATTAAATGAATTAATTGGTTATTACCGTGTTACAACCCAATTTGATAAGGCTCTTAAAGTGATAGAGGATATTAGGTCCTTAATTATAAAAATGGGATTGCAGGATACCTTGGGGGAAGGAACTTCTCTTTTAAATATTGCTACGGTATATCGTGCCATGGGAAGGTATGAGGATGCAGGCAGCTGCTACCAAAAAGCGGAACAAATATACCATAATGTATTGGATGAGTCTGATTACCGGATGGCAGGGTTATATAATAACTTTAGTCTGTTTTATCAGGAAATGGGAGATTATGAATCTGCCGTTACATACCTAAAAAAAGCCCTTCCTATCATCACTGCCATACCGGATTCTTTTATCCAGCAGGCGGTATCTTATACCAATTTAGGACAGGTATATACCCAGATGAAACAGTGGGAGCCTGCCAAGGATAGTCTACATAAGGCGGAGGAATTGTTTGGCAGAATCAATAATGAGGATGAGCATTTTAGCGGTCTTGCCAATGCTTTTGGTTATTATTACATGCAGCAGGAAGATTATGAAAATGCCATAAAATATTATGAAATGGCACTGCTTAGTGTGAATAAGTTTTATGGAAGAACGAAAAACTATCAGCAGATTCAAAAGGATTTAAAAGAAGCATATCGAAAGAATGGAAATCCTGAGTACGATACCATGTTAGACCTTTGTCAGGGGTATTATGAAACATATGGAAAGCCTATGATAAAAGAAAGGTTTTCTGACTACGAGGACCGCATTGCAGTAGGTCTTTGCGGGGAAGGCTCGGAGTGTTTTATGCTAGAGGATGAAATTTCCATGGACCATGATTGTGGTCCGGGATTTTGCCTGTGGGTTACAAGAAAGACCTATGAGGAAATTGGAGAAGAATTGCAGGAAGCCTATGAAGAACTGCCAAAGATATTTGCAGGATATATCCGAAAGACAACAGGATATGGTTCAAACCGGTGCGGCGTCTGTGTGATTGACGATTTTTACACAAGGGTTCTTGGGGGATATCCTTTGCCGGTGTCAGACACGGATTGGATGCAGCTAGAGGAATCCGCTCTTGCTACAGCAACTAATGGAAGAGTATTCGCAGACAAAGAAGGTATTTTTACTGAGAAACGGAATGCTTTGCTTTCCTATTATCCTAAGGACGTATGGTTGGAAAAGCTTGGGAAAAAATTAATTTATGCGGCTCAGACGGGGCAATACAATTATGGAAGAATGATGGCAAGAAAAGATTATGTTACAGCATCTGTGATTCTTTCCGAATATATGAAAACCATAATGGAAGTGGTTTATCTGTTAAATCAGACCTACTGTCCATATTATAAGTGGCAGCATGAAAAGATGAAAACCTTAACCCTTTTGCCGGAAATCGGTCCCATTTTAGAGGCAATTTGTGATATGCCGTCTCAAAGAAGTGCATGGGATAATTTTGAATATAACGGAAATCCTAATCCTGATGATATGATTGCACAAACCATAGAAATCATTGCAAAATTAGTAGTGGATACTTTACAAAAAATGGGACTTTCCAGTCAAAATGATCCTTATTTGGAGATTCAGGGACAAGAGGTGTTGAAAGTATTGGAGAACAAAAAGAAAATGGAAGAAAAGATAGTAGCAGAAAATTTGGAAGCAGAAAAGATAGTAGCAGAAAATTTGGAAGCAGAGGAAAACACTATTAATCATCAAAACGAAAATCAAAATACTACATTGACAAAAGAACAATTAGTAGATGAGATTGTGAAATATGAGTGGACAGAATTTGACCAGGTTCAAAATGAAGGTGGACGTGCCAATTGTCAGGATGACTGGAATACCTTCTCCATTATGAGAAAAAGCCAGTATTTAACCTGGCCGAAGGAATTACTATGTGAGTATCTGTGGCATATTAATGATTCCTTAAAAAAGGGACGGAATCTGATTACAGAGAAATATGGACGCATGATGGAAAGTACGGCGCCGGAAGAATATGAAAAGATTAAAGATGCTTTTCCGGTTTTATCAGAAAAAAGAAAAGCCATTATGGAGACTATTATTAAGATTCAGGTAGAGTGGATGGAAGAATTTGCAAAACAGTATCCTAAAATGGCAGGTAATGCCCGTGCCATTCATACTTATGAGGATACACCATATAGCACTTCTTATGAAACTTATTTAAGAGGTGAGCTTGGAACCTATTCTGAGGAATTAATGTCTTTATATGGACAGTTTATTGTGTATTTGTCAAAAGAAAATAAAAATTTGGCATATTTAACAATGGACAATACAGCAAAGCTTTATGGATATCGTGGTGTGGAAGATGCAGAACAAAGATTATAAGAAAGAATTTGAAGCTGTCATTTTTGACATGGATGGTGTGATATTTGATTCAGAAAAAATGGTAATTATCTGCTGGCAGGAGGTGGCGGAAAAATATCATATTGAAAAGATAGAATATGCCTGTAGACAATGTCTTGGCAGCAATAAAGAAGCTGCCAAAGCAAAATTTTTAGAAATATATGGGAAAGATTTTCCTTATGATGAATACAAAGCAGAAATGTCAACATTATTTCATGAAAAATGTAGTGGTGGAAACTTAGCATTAAAACCCGGTGTAATAGAACTATTAACTTATTTAAAAGAAAAAGGAAAAATAATAGCTTTGGCATCGTCTACCAGAGAGGCAGTGGTGCGTCAGGAGCTTATGGACGCCGGAATTCTCCATTATTTTAGGGAGCTTGTCTGTGGTGATATGGTATCAAGAAGCAAGCCGTATCCGGATATTTATTTAAAGGCATGTGAGTGCATAGGAGTAGAACCCAAAAATGCATTTGCCATTGAAGATTCCTATAATGGAATTCGTTCTGCCAGTGCCGGAGGACTTCGGCCCATTATGGTTCCTGACCTGGCAAAACCAACAAAGGAAATGGAGGAATTATCGGAAGTGATATTACCGTCACTTTTGGATGTTAAAGCATACTGTAGCCAATTCATTTCGAAATAGGAATATTATTATTTGTAAAAGGAAAAAATAATAATACATTTGGAATGGTGGAGGTTACATGAGATTATTATGAGAAATTTTTTTAGCTTTCAGACTGATTATCCTGCTGGAAGCGGATTTTCTTTGTTTGGATTTCAACATATCTTATGGTTGGTTATGATTATCATTGTATGTGCCGTATCAACAAGATGGTATTTAAATTTAGAGGATATTAAGCAGAAAAGAGCCAGTGTGATACTAGGTTCTTTTCTTCCTATTATGGGAATGTACCGTGATGTAGTTTTAATTATAACAGGACATTTTAATAAAGAATTTTTACCATTTCATTTATGCAGTATGGCTTTGTGGATTGGTGCATTATATGTGTTGACTAATAATTCATTTATTGGAATTACCTATTTACTTTTATGTGTGCCGGGAGCAATTTCGGCACTTTTATTTCCGGATTGGAGTATGTATCCTTTCTTAAATTACATGCATATTCACGCATTTCTTTCTCATGGATGTATTGTATGCCTTGGTTCATGGTTGTTTTTTTCAGGACGTATTCATCCAACCTGGAAAGATTTGTGGATACCGGTTTTATTTGGGTTGATTGGTGTGATAGTGATATACCCTATTAACCGAATGTTAGGAACAAACTACTGGTTTATTAATAGTCCCTCTTTTGGTTCCCCATTAATGATGATTTCTCATTTGTTTGGTGATGGGTGGTATTTGTTTGGTTTTTTGTTGTTTTCCTTTTTCATGATAATAATATGGTTAGAAATTTTATCTTTAGTATACCATTTAAAAGAAAAATAGGGTAAAATAAGGAGAGGTGGATTGAACTGGAGGTGAATACGCTATGGAACAACCGGAAAATGATAAACTGATTCAAAAAGATTTGGGAATGAAGTATTGTGGAGATAGTGAAGATTTTTATCGGGATATGATAGAATTATATTGCAAAAGCTATGAGGTAAATTGTGATAAAATTGAAGAAGCTGTATATTTAGAAGACTGGAATAATTATATGATTTATTTGCATGCATTAAAAACCACCTCTTTAAACGTTGGTGGTACTGTGATGTCAGAAGCCGCAAAGAAATTAGAGTTTGCAAGTAAAGAAATTAATAAAGGCATAAATGTTGAGGAAAATACATTATACATAAAAGAACATAACAAGGAAGCAATGGTTTTATATAAAAAAACTGTGGAAGAATTTCAAAATATGTTAAAATAGGTAATTGCGAAACTCGCTAAGCTCGTTCGCAATCTTGAACTTAAACA
>JBJENY010000003.1:0-29200 GCA_051880435.1 Lachnospiraceae bacterium
CCATGTATCCGGAATTAAAAAATATGCTTTTACAATTTAAGGGAATGATTATTGGATTAATTTTCTTTGTTTTGTTTGTTGTATTAATTAGCTGTATCAATATCGTAAATACCACTGCCAGTAATATTCATTTAAGAAGACATGAGTTTGCCCAGCTTCGAGTCATTGGTGTTTCTAAAAAAGGACTTGTGAAAATGGTAATTCTTGAAGGTGTGATATCTGCTGTGTTTGCCAATGTGATTGGTGCGGTGATAGGCCTCTTTGTTAGTTATGGACTTTTTCGTATGACGCTTACCATGATTTATGGATTTCAATACCGATTGCCATGGGAGGCAGTTCTTATTAGCATAGTGGTATCCAGTCTGGTGCTTTGTGGTTCCGTTTATTTACCGCTTAAGAAACTGGATGGAAACATGGCAGACAGCTTAAAAACCGGAAATGAATAAAATGATTTGCAACTGATATACAGGCGTTTGCGAAACGTATTTGAAATTCACAATATAATATAAGCTTTATGAGTTTCACAACCGCAAGGGATATAGAAAAGAATGAAAGGATGGATTTTGAGATGGATATTGTAACAATGGAAAATGTGACAAAGGTATATGGTGAAGGAGATAACAGAGTATGGGGGCTTCATGATGTGAGCTTATCGGTGCAACAGGGTGAAACCCTTGCGATTGTTGGAGCATCCGGCTCCGGAAAATCTACTTTACTACATATTATGGGAGGTGTGGATACACCAACAAGCGGAACGGTTATTGTAGATGGAAAGGATATTACAAAATTAAATGATGACCAGATGTCAGTATTTCGCAGAAGAAAAATCGGATTTGTATTTCAGGCCTATCATTTGATTCCTGTGTTATCGGTAGAGGAAAATATTACAATGCCAATTTTATTAGACCATAGAAAACCGGATAAAGCGTACATAGAACATATTATGGATATGTTAGGAATCTGGGACAGAAGAAAACATCTTCCAAATCAGTTGTCAGGCGGACAGCAGCAAAGGGCAGCCATTGCAAGAGCTTTGGCAAACCATCCATCCTTAATTTTAGCGGATGAGCCAACCGGTGCATTAGATTCAAAAAATGGTAGTGAGGTTATTTCCTTGCTTCAAAAATCAGTAAAGGAACTAAATCAGACCTTAGTGTTGATTACGCATAATATTGATCTGGCAAGAGAAGCGGATCGGATGATAAAGTTAGCAGATGGAGAGATTGTTGCATAGTACAAAATGAAAAATAGAAAATAAGGGTTACAGTGCAATAATAGTATGGTGTTATGTTAACTATAAGCTGCAGTGACACGGCTAACATTATCAGTATTATACATTCTGTAATTAATATGGGATTGTATTATGTAAACTATTCTGGGGTGCGATGCAAATGTTATATTATGTAAACTGTTTTGGAGTGTAATACAAATGTTATATTATGTAAACTTATGTAAAAAGGTGAAAATAAGTGATAAGATAATAATCTATCGGAAGGAGTAAATGAGATGAAACGAATAATAGGATTGATTGCCATGTTATGTATACTTGTTATGTCTACTAATGTCCGGGCTGCAACACCAAGAGTAATGGTTTCTGACTATCATATTAAAGGTGGTAAAGTTGTTGCAGGAGAAGAATTCGAATTAACAGTCACAATAAAAAATGAGTCTTCAAATGCTGTGAAAAATATAAAGGTAACATTAAGTACAGATAATGGAGAATTGCTTCCTGTAGAGGGAGCAGGAACAGCTTATGTGAAGGAAATAAAAGGTGGAGAATCTCAGGATGTTGTTTTTTCTATGATGGCTGCTTACGGATTAGAGGAAAAGTCCTATAAGCTTGCTATTAAAACGGAATATGAAGGCGGGGGAATTGGATATACAGTAGATGAAAATGTGTTTATTCCGGTATCCTTGAATCAAAGATTGTCTGTTACAGATATATATACAGCAGAAAATTCTTATGTAGTTGGTGATACAGTTGAAATTAGTGCCAAGATTAACAACTTAGGTTCCGGCAGTCTTTATAATGTTACGGTAAAGGTTACAGGAGATAATTTGGCAGATGGTGAAACCTATGTTGGAAATATTGAACCGGGAAAGAGCGGCATGGTTGACTTACTGACAAAGGCAAACACAGTATCAACTGAGGTTCGTAACAAAAATTATATGATTATTCGTTATGAGGATAAATCCGGTAATCAATTTGAAAATGAAGTTGAATTATCTGCTGTCAAGGTATCTGAAGTGGTATATAGTGACTTTGAAGTAGTAAAAGAGAGTAAGGATTATTCGGCAGTGATAACAAAAATTGTTTGGGTTGTCATTATCCTTGTGATAGTAGCATTTGTGATTTGGTTACTGATCAAACGTAGAAAGAAGAAGTTGGCCTATCTGGATGAGTTTTAAGGAGACGATTGTATGAAATGGATTTGGCAAATGTGTTATACGAATATGAAACAACGGGGTATTCGTACAGGGCTTACCATTCTAGGTGTTGTGATTGGTGTGATTTCTATTGTGTCCTTGTTAGCAATTGGTATTGGGGTAAAAAATACATTAATGGCAGAATTTACTCAAAACGACAGTATCAGAAAGATTACTGTAACAGGTGTAAATGAAGGCAAACGGAAAGACCGTATGATTACAGATGGAAAAATAAAGGAATTTGAAAAGCTTGATTATGTGGAAGCAGTTTATCCCTGTTTGCAAGCAGAGGGTGTGCTAACCTTTGATGGTTACAATGGTTATTGTAGTGTTTTGGGTGTGCCAAGAAGTTATTTGGAATCCTTGAATATTATTTTTGGAGAATTACCAAAGGAGCAATCCATGAAGCCGGAGCTTTTGGTGGGACAAGGTGCAGCCTATATGTTTTTTAATGAAAATACAGGAACTTCTTACATGGAGACCATAGAAGAGGAGAACCGCAAGGATATTGATTTGTCCGGAAAAAAACTACAAATGCAATTTGGCTATATGGATGATACACCAAAGACAAAGCTTTCCGTTGTTGGAATGTTAAATAGCTATGAATTTGCTGCCTATTGTGATATGGAAATTTTGAAGCGTTATCTAAAGCAAATATCAACAGATGGAAAAATAATAGGACAACCATTAAATGATAATGAAGATAGTTTCGGTGAGTGGATATACACCAATGCCATTGTATTAGTGGATGATGCAGATCATGTAGATGTAGTGATAAAGAAGCTTCAAAATATGGGATTTCAAACGGAGAACGAAAAAGAGTATTTGGATTCTACGCAAAAAACAGTTAAATTTATTCAAATTATGTTAGGTGGCATCGGCATGATTGCATTGGTTGTGGCGGTGATTGGTATTGGTAACACAATGACAACCTCTGTATATGACCGGATTCATGAAATAGGCATTCTAAAAGTGTTGGGATGTGATTTGGATGAGTTGATGTATTTGTTTTTACTGGAATCTGGTATTCTTGGAGGTCTTGGTGGATTCATTGGAATATTATGTTCTTATGGAATTGTGTATCTCATTGTAAATCCCATTGGTGTGAAGCTGTTAGATTTGCAAAAAGGAACCTTGATTGGAGAGATTCCGTTTTCTTTAGCACTTGCAGCACTGGTGTTTTCTATTGTGCTTGGTGTATTAGCAGGATTTTTTCCTGCAAAATGGGCATCCAAGCTTCGGCCTATTGATGCAGTTAGAAAGAATTAAATAATGTGGGCTGTTTGAAAAACAGTGTTAAAAAGAGGCAGATGGATTCCAAGCAGAAACCATTTGTCTTTTTTGATGGGTTTGTCATATGCAAAAAGCTGTCAAATCTGTGAATGTGCCTTGTTTTCTTGACAAAATAATGGTGTATGGTAGAATATTTAGGTTAATGAATACGCAAAATAAGAGAAGTGGAGTATCAAAATGGCTGATTATAAAAAAGAGATTGAAAATAGAAGAACCTTTGCAATTATTTCCCATCCGGATGCCGGAAAAACAACCTTGACAGAGAAGTTTTTACTGTTTGGTGGTGCAATTAATACAGCCGGCTCTGTGAAGGGAAAAGCAAATTCCAAATATGCGGTATCAGACTGGATGGATATTGAAAAAGAAAGAGGTATTTCCGTTACTTCATCTGTATTGCAGTTTCAATATGACGGTTATTGCATTAATATTCTGGATACGCCGGGACATCAGGATTTCTCAGAGGATACCTACCGTACTTTGATGGCTGCAGATTCTGCAGTAATGGTTATTGATGCGGCAAAGGGTGTAGAGGCACAGACAATTAAATTATTTAAGGTTTGTGTTATGCGTCATATTCCGATTTTTACATTTATCAATAAAATGGACCATTTTGCAAAGGATTCTTTTGAATTGTTAGACGATATTGAGTCGGTTCTTGGCATTCAGACCTGTCCGATTAACTGGCCAATCGGTGCCGGACGGGATTTTAAAGGTGTGTATGATAGAGAAACAAGAATGGTTTCAAAGTTTCAGGCTGTTTCTACCGGTGGAGCAAAGAAGGCGGAAGAGAAGGATTACTCTATTGATGATAAAGCGTTACAAGAGGATATTGGTGACTTGTTATATCAACAGTTAATGGATGAAATTGAGCTTCTTGACGGTGCTAGTGAAGAGTTTGATCAGGAACGGGTAAACCGGGGAGAATTAACTCCTGTTTTCTTTGGTTCTGCTCTTAATACCTTTGGTGTGGAAACCTTTTTAAATCATTTCTTAAAAATGACAAGCTCGCCACTTCCAAGAATGTCTAATGAAGGACCAATTGATCCTATGGATGATGCATTTTCTGCATTTGTATTTAAGATTCAGGCCAATATGAATAAGGCACATCGAGACCGTATTGCATTTATGCGGATTTGCTCCGGAAAGTTTGATGCCTCAAAGGATGTATATCATGTACAAAGTAAGAGAAAACTAAAATTATCCCAGCCACAGCAATTGATGGCACAGGAGAGAAAGATTGTAGAAGAGGCATACGCAGGAGATGTGATTGGTGTATTTGATCCCGGTATTTTCTCTATTGGAGATACATTATGTCAACCGGGTAAAAAGTTTGAATATGAAGGTATTCCTACCTTTGCTCCTGAGCATTTTTGTCGTGTAGTACAGCTGAATACAATGAAGAGAAAACAGTTTGTACAAGGTGTTACACAGATTGCCCAGGAAGGTGCCATTCAGATTTTCCAGGAATACACCGCTGGTATGTCAGAGATTATTGTAGGTGTTGTAGGTGTACTACAGTTTGAAGTATTAAAATACCGTTTGGAAAATGAATACGGCTGTGAAATCAAATTAGAACCCCTTCCATATAACTTTATCCGTTGGATTAAAGACCCCAGTACAGATGTTAATTCCTTAAAACGTGTGAATGAGGTGAAAAAGGTTAAGGATATGAAGGGTAATCCATTGTTATTATTTACAAACCAATGGACCATTAATACAGTATTAGAGCACAATGAAGGCTTAGAGCTTTTAGAGTTTAGAAAAAATTAAAAGATAAGAGAGATACATTATGAGTCCACGTAGACGAAATAAAAAAGATAAGTATGGTATTTATGAAATACCCAATTATCAGAAAAAACCGGTTGTGAAGAAAAAGAAAAAAGTGACACTAGGCAATATTGTAAAAATGTTGGTTGCAATATTTGTATTAATAATTCTGTCATATGGTGTCATTTTTGGAATAAAGTGCAGTATGCGCAGTAAGGCATTATCCTTATATGAACAGGAGGATTATAAGGGAGCCATTGACTTGTTTCATGAAGCACTAAAGCCTACTGTGCCATTTTTGGAATTTCTTGATAATGACGTAAGGTTTTATCTGGCAGATTGTTATATTCATGAAGGTCAATATGGAAATGCCTGCGCAGAATATAACAAAATATATATCTGGAATGATTATAAAGAAGTGGAAGGCCTGAAGGAATTACAAAATATTGCGTATGGTTTGCAGTTATACGAATGGAAGGAATATAGAGAAGCACTGCCCATTTTGTTAGATGCCTATGAGTCCGGATATAGTGAATTAGTATTATATGTAGGAAGCTGTTACGGGCAGATTGGTGATACAGAAAACATGCAGCTTTATTACAATGTTTTTTTACGAAACAATGAGATGAATGGTTTTATGTACGCACAATATGCTGCAATTGCACTGGATCAGGATAAATTAGATGAGGCGTATGATTATATTCAAAAAGGTATTGCTACTGGGGAAGAAACCAGTATGAAGGAGCTTTTGTTTGATGAAATTGTTTATTATGAAAAATTAAATGATTATAATACTGCTTTTGAAAAGGCATCCACGTTTGTGGAGTTGTATCCCGGCGATGTGGATGGGAAAAATGAATATGACCTTCTTTTTACAAGAAGATCAAAAGAGTAGGTTAGGAAAATATGTCAAAGTTTCATATGAATGAAAATGAAAAAGAAAAAGTTGTTTTAGTGGCTGTACATGACCGTTTTGACCGTGAGGGAAATGCCTCCTTGGAGGAACTGAAAGAATTAGTGAAAACGGCAGGCGCTACTACACTTGGTGTGTTAGAACAAAATCTGGAATATCCAAATCCGGGAACCTATTTGGGTTCCGGAAAAATAGAGGAATTACAAACAATGCTTGCGGCACTGGATGCTACAGGCATTGTTTGCGATACGGAGTTAACACCGGGACAAATGAAGAATCTTTCAAGTCTGTTAAATGTGAAGGTTATGGATCGTACCATGATTATTTTGGATATTTTTGCTGCAAGGGCAAATACAAAAGAAGGTAAAATCCAGGTAGAATTAGCCCAGTTAAAGTATAATGCCACCATGTTAGTGGGATTAAGAGATTCTCTGTCAAAGCTTGGTGGTGGAATTGGAACAAGAGGACCCGGTGAGAAGAAACTTGAAATGGACCGTCGTTTGATAAGAGAACAGATTTCTAAGCTGAAAAGAGAGTTGGAGGATGTGAAGAAGCATCGTCAGACACAGAGAAAGCGACGAATGAACAATTCCAGTCCGGTTATTTGTATTGTTGGATATACCAATGCAGGAAAATCAACCTTGTTAAATCATTTGACGAAGTCAGATGTTTTATCAGAAGATATGTTGTTCGCAACCTTAGACCCTACAACGAAATCTTTAAAATTGCCGGATGGACAAAATGTTATGTTAACTGATACGGTGGGTTTTATTTCTAAATTGCCCCATCATTTAATTCAGGCATTTCGTTCAACTTTGGAGGAGGCAAAATATTGTGATATCATCTTGCATGTAGTTGATGCTTCTAATCCTGATATGGACCGGCAGATGTATGCGGTATATGAAACCTTACATCAGTTAGAAACGGAAGACAAGCCTCTCATTACCGTTTTTAATAAAATTGATTGCTTACAAGGAGAAGAAACCTTAAAGGATTTGAGAGCAGATGCAACTGTTATGGTATCTGCAAAACAGGAGATTGGTTTTGATGGTTTGTTAAATGCAATAGAAGAGATTTTGCAAAACAATCAGGTGTATGTGGAAGGGTTACTGCCTTATAAAGAGTCAGGATTAATAAATGATATTCGAACCTATGGTAAACTGTTAGAAGAGCAATATGAAGAAAATGGTGTTTATATAAAGGCTTATGTAAGACCGAAGGAACAGGCTTTGGTTAGTAAATATTGTACAAATAAAGGATAATAGATACATGAACATTTTAAATATAGAAAATCTGTCAAAAACCTATGGGGATAAGTGTCTGTTAAAGCAGGTGAATCTGGGAATCAATGAAGGTGATAAGGTCGGTATTGTTGGAGTCAATGGATGTGGGAAAAGCACCTTTTTAAAATTGATTGCAGGTATTTTGACCCCGGATGATGGAGCAATTATTAAAAACAGACAGGCAGATATTGCTTATTTGGCACAAGCAATAGAATATGAACCGGAAGATACGATAATAGAATATGTTATGAGAGATAAAGTGAGTCCTAATGCAAGCTGGAGTGTTGAGGGACAGGCAAAATCCATATTGAAAAAGCTTTATATTACGAATTATGATGTAAAGCTTGCAGATTTGTCCGGAGGAGAAAAAAAGCGTGTTGCATTGGCAAGAACCTTATTATTTCCTTCCCAAATCCTGATTTTAGATGAGCCCACAAATCATTTGGATAATCGGATGGTTCTGTGGCTGGAAGATTATTTGAAAAAATATCAGGGGGTTTTACTTATGGTAACCCATGACAGATATTTTCTTGACCGGGTTACAAACAAAATTGTAGAAATTGATAAAGGAAAAATATATTCTTATGACGCAAATTATTCCGGATTTTTAGAATTAAAACAGCAACGTATGGAAGAGGAATTATCGGCTTATCATAAGGCTCAAAACACACTGAGAACAGAGTTAGAGTGGGTAAGGAGAGGTGCACAGGCCAGGTCTACAAAGCAAAAAGCCAGATTAGAGCGTTTTGAAGAATTAAACAATATGAAGGCACCGGAACTTGAACAAAGGGTTGAGATAGATTCCCTTGCTTCCAGACTCGGGAAAAAGACCATAGAAATAGAGCATTTATCAAAGTCTTTTGGAGACAGAGTCATTATTCATGACTTTACTTATTATACCATTCGAAATGAGCGGATTGGTATTGTGGGTGAAAATGGTTGTGGAAAGACTACATTACTAAAATTAATTATGGGATTAGAAACTCCGGATTCCGGTTCTGTGGTAATGGGAGATACGGTTCGGATTGGATATTTTTCCCAAATGGTGCAGGAATTTAACGAGGAAGAGCGGGTAATTGACTGCATTAAAAATGTGGCAGAGTATATTAAAACCGGCAAAGGTATGACTTCGGCATCGCAAATGTGTGAAAGATTTTTATTTACACCGGAGATTCAGTATAATCCAATTGGAAAATTATCCGGTGGTGAACGAAGAAGATTATATTTATTAAAAATATTAATGACAGCTCCCAATGTTTTAATACTAGACGAGCCTACCAATGATTTGGATATTGCAACCCTTACTATTTTAGAGGATTACTTAGATTCCTTTGAGGGCATTGTAATTGTTGTTTCTCATGATCGTTATTTCCTTGATCAAATTGTGAATCGCATTTTTGCTTTTGAAGGAGAGGGCAGGATTGTTCAGTACGAAGGGGACTATACCACCTATATGGAAAAAGCAATTGCAAAAGGTACTTTTTTTGAAAGCTTTCAAAACGATAGTCTTTACTTAGAGGAAAAGAAAAACCAGGGAAAGAAGGATGGATGGAAAACAAAGGAAAAGAAATTAAAATTTTCTTATCAGGAGCAAAGAGAATATGAAGGCATAGATAAGGAAATAGAAATCCTAGAGTCTGAAATAGAACAAATAGATGAAGAAATGTCACTAGTTTCCAGTGATTATACAAAATTACAGCAAT
The DNA here is from genome assembly GCA_051880435.1 of Lachnospiraceae bacterium. GTDB lineage: Bacteria > Bacillota > Clostridia > Lachnospirales > Lachnospiraceae > CAG-590. The sequence continues at coordinate 9,387 of JBJENY010000003.1, forward strand.
TGTCAGAAGAAAAACATAAATTAGAACAGCAGTTGGAAGAGAAAATGAATCGGTGGGTCTATTTAAATGATCTTGCTGAAAAAATAGCAGCACAAAATAATTAGTTATGTAAACCAAATGACGTTTTTGCTATCATTTAAGTAATAAAGCAGATTAACAAAATATGGAAATCTGCTTTTTTTTATTGCTATTTTCGTTATTTTATTGTATTATGTCACTATATTATGTAGTCATATTATGTAAATTTCAACGAGAAAGCAAATGATGAAAAATAGGGGAAACAATATGAGAAAAAAATTTTGGGGAAAGCTAAAAATAATAGCAGCAGCTACGGCTGTATCCATGTCCCTTGTAATGGCACCTCAGTATTCCCTGCCTGTGCAAGCGGCTACCACCTGTAGTTCTGTTGTTACTTATCCCGGTACAACTACAACTGCAGTGAATGTACGGAAACAAGCAGGAACAGCGTATCAATCCTATGGGGTTGTACCGGCCAATACAAGTGTAACAATTTTAGGACTCTGTAACAATAATGGAGAAGATTGGTATAAGGTTTCAACTAAGGTCAATGGAACGGCTTGTACCGGATATATTTTTGCCAGCTATGTGAAAAAAGCGGCTTCTGTAAAAGGAACAGTAGATGTGAAAGAGGGTTCTTATTTGAATATGAGAAAATCCCCCAGCACATCTGCGGAGAGTATTGCAAAATTATATAAGGGTAATCAGGTAACCCTTACAGGTATGACCGGTGGCTGGTATGCCATTACAATAACAGAAAACGGAAAAACAAAATCAGGATATGCTTCTGCGGCATATATAAAAGTCGGTACTACAACCACCGGTTCATCCGGCAGTAGTAACAGTAATAGTAATAGTAATAGTAATCCTTCATCTCCGATTACATATGAAATACGATGGGGATTTCGAAATATGGGTCTGGTAATAGGAAACGAAACAGCAGGTACACCAGGATATGTGAATTCTAATGTTACAACAGCGTTGAATGTGAGATATGCTCCTAGTGTACAAAGTGCAATTTTGTTAACAATTCCAACAAAAACAAAAGTTACTGTGCTTGAAACAAAGGACGACTGGTATAAAATTACAGTGACCTATGGTGGAAAAACCGTAACAGGATATGTAGCAAAACAGTATATTACATTAGGAAATCCTGATTCAGGTTCTTCAACTACACCAACGACACCTCCTATTGTTAATACAACGGAGCAGGCGGCTTACGTAAACAGCAGTGTAACAACCTATTTGCGTGTTCGAGATGCTGCCAGTACATCCGGAAATGTGTTAGCTACAATTCCTTATAAAACAGTTGTAACAGTACTTGCCACCACTGGAGACTGGTACAAAATTAGACTTACCTATAATGGAAAAACAATCGTGGGATTTGCTGCAAAGCAATATATAACCATTGGTACACTGCCTCCGGAAAATGGTAATAATAACACAGAAGAAACGCCGGATATTGACAATGTGGCATTTGAAACATTGTTAAAGAAGTTCCCGGCAAGTTATCAGACACAGTTAATTAGCTTACATAAAACATATCCAAAATGGAAATTTGTAGCAGTGAATACAAACCTTGACTGGTCTGCAGCTGTGGCAAATGAAAGTATTGTAGGACGAAATGTGATTCAAAGTAATTACCCAAGGGGAACTTGTTCCCTGGCTCCGTTTAGTTATTTATCTACAGCATCGGGAGCTTATAACTGGGCAACAGACAGTTATGTTGTAAAAGATGGATATAACTGGTACAGCGCTGATTCAAAAGTAATTGCTCACTATATGGATCCTCGTAACTTCCTTAACAGTACGGATATTTTCCAATTTGAAGCATTGGCATATGATAGTTCTCAAAAGCCGACAGTTGTACAAAGTATTTTGAGTAATACTTTTATGCGAGGAAATTATAGTGTGGTAGATTCTGCAACCAATACAACAGTAACCGGTTCTTATAAGCAGGCATTTATGGATGCAGGTGTAAAATCAAAGGCCAGCCCATATTTCCTTGCAACAAGATGTAAACAGGAAGTTGGTTTGAATGGATCAAACTCAACAAGTGGAACTTATCCCGGATATGAAGGCATTTATAACTTTTATAATATTGGTGCGTTTGATGGGACGAATGCAGTTGCTCAGGGACTTAACTGGGCGCGGACCGGAACTTCCTATGGAAAACCTTGGACAAATCCGTACAAATCCATTGTAGGTGGAGCACAATATATTGCATCAAACTATATTAACGTTGGACAAAACACATTATATCTGCAAAAATTTAATGTACATCCAACAGATCCATCTAAGTTGTATACCCATCAATATATGACGAATGTACAGGCTCCATATTCGGAGGGAAGAACTACAAGAAGTGCATATAACAGCTTAGGAATATTAAATGAAGAAATGGTCTTTTATATTCCTGTATATAATAATATGCCAAGTAAACCTTGCGATTTACCGGCATCAGCAGGAAATCCAAACCCATATCTTGCTTCCATTACCGTGAAAAATAATGGAACTAGTTATGGCTTGACACCGACCTTCTCAAAGCCGGATACTACTGGATTTTTATCCAATAATGCATATACAATTGTTGTGCCAAAAGAGGTTTCCAGTGTCGTGATTAGTGCTACAGCGATTAGCCGGTTTACAACGATTTCTGGAACCGGAACCTATACATTAGGAGCATCAGGTACGACAAAAGTTATTACAATAACAGGAAAAGCACAAAATGGAAAAACCCAGTCTTATACAGTACAGATTACCCGTAAATGATTGAGAAGAAAGGAAGAATTGCATGAAGAAAAAAATAGCAATATTATTAGCCTTTGTTCTGGTGTTAGGACTTTTTGTTGGCATTGCTGCAAAAAAGACTTATGCAAGAGCGGCGAGAATGTATATGGAGATTCCTGAAAATGTGAAAAAGGAACAGGAAATAACGGTAAAAGTATTATTAGACAGTGATGTTAATCTTTATTCTATTGATGCATATGTATCCTATGATCCTACATTGCTTACATTTGTTCCTGAAAATGATATCATTACCGGTGATAATGGAATTGTAGAAATCAAAGATGTTTTTGGAGAGGAAACAAAGCAAAAAGAATATTATTTAACATTTCGTACCATTGATGTGGGAGCTGCATATATCAATCTCACAGATGTCTATTTGATTGATTTTGAGGATTTGGATTATATTTCTGTTCCATCTGCTGAATATAGTATGGAAATTGGCATTAATGAAAATGTTGCGGAGGACGCCAGACTTTCTGATTTGATTGTGGCACCCGGTGATTTAACCCAGGCTTTTTCGCCGAATCAGTTAAATTACGAAATGTATGTGGGAATGGATGTCCAGACCATTAGTATTTCTGCGTTTGCCATAGATGAGGATAGTGTTATAGAGGTGGATATGCCTGACACATTAGTGGAAGGTGAGAATCTGATTAAGATTGTAGTTACTGCTTTGTCAGGTAATGTAAATACCTATACGATTTGTGTAATTAAGGGCGATTTGCCGGAAGAAGTGACAACAGAAGATGCCGGTGAAGAAAATATAATTACAATAGAAGAAGTGACCACCGGAACATCGGAAACAGAAGAAACACAAACCAGTGCAGAAGAAGTACAAGGCGATGCAGAAGAAACAGAAGAGAATACGACGGAAGAAGTATCTGAAACAACGGAAAGCTATTCTGATACAGATGTGATAGAAGAAACAGAATAACAAGTTCTGATACAGATGTGATAGAAGAAACAGAAAACATATGGAGGTTTTGTATGAAAGTAGCAATTATTATGGGTTCTACAAGTGATTTAGGAAAAGTGGAACCGGCAGTAGGCATTTTAAAGGATTATGGCGTAGAGGTGAATGTTCGTTGTTTGTCTGCTCACAGAGCGCATTTAGGTTTGTCTGAGTTTATTCATGAATGTAACGATAATGGAACAGAAGTTATTATTACAGCAGCCGGTATGGCAGCAGCACTTCCCGGTGTTGTAGCTTCTCAAACGGTGCTTCCTGTTATTGGCGTTCCATTATCGGGTTCTGTATTAGATGGTATGGATGCATTATATTCTATTGTTCAAATGCCATCAGGAATTCCTGTAGCAACCGTTGCCATTAACGGAAGTAAAAATGCGGCATATCTGGCCCTTCAAATAATTGGTGTAAATCATAAAGAGGTTAGAGAAAAGCTTCTTGCAGAGCGTAAGGAAATGGAAGAAAATGCCATGAAAGCAAATGAAGAAGTGATTGCAAAATTCCAATCATAAATTGGAATATAAGGAAAGAGATTTTAGATAAAGTTATAAAAAGAAAATAATAACTTTGAATAATTGAAACGGATGAATTGATTTCAGAAAAATCAGTTCATCCGTTTTTATTGGTTTCATCTGTTATTGGAATTGATTAGTTTAAAGGAGTTCCGGTAAGAAGCTCGTATGCTTCTAAATATTTGTCAATTGTCTTTTGTGCAATATCTTCCGGTAATTCCCAATCGTGCTTTCCTTCGTTTTCTTTTAGCCAGTCTCTTGCAAATTGCTTATCAAAGGAAGGCTGACCATGTCCCGGTTCATATCCTTTTGCTGGCCAGAAACGGGAGCTGTCAGGTGTTAACATTTCATCACCGATTACAATATTTCCATCCTCATCTAAACCAAATTCGAATTTGGTATCTGCAATAATAATTCCTTTTTCTAATGCGTAATCAGCACATTTTTTGTAAAGTGCAATTGTATAATCACGAAGCTTTTCGGCATATTCCTGACCCTTGCCCGGAAATTGCTTTTCTAATACTTCAATACTTCTTTCAAAAGAAATGTTTTCGTCATGGTCGCCAATTTCTGCTTTTGTGGAAGGGGTGTAGATTGGTTCAGGAAGCTTATCTGATTCCTGTAAGCCTTCCGGAAGTGTGATACCACATACAGTTCCGTTTTCTTTGTAGCTTGCCCAGCCACTACCTGTGATGTAGCCGCGAACAATGCATTCGATAGGAAGCATTTCTAATTTCTTACACATCATACTGTTTCCATCGAATTTATCCTGCTGGAAATATTCAGGCATATCTTTCACGTCTGCAGAAATCATATGGTTAGGAAGAATATCTTTTGTTAAATCAAACCAAAACTTAGACATCTGTGTTAAAACAGTACCTTTTTTTGAAATGATATTCTTTAAAATAACATCAAAACAACTGATACGGTCGGTTGCTACCATTATTAAGCTATCGCCGTTATCATAAATCTCCCGTACTTTACCCTCTTTAATCGGTTTCATTTCATTCATGTTTTTTACCTCACATTGTTTATTTGGGTAATTAACTTACCTTTTGATACACAATAGAATAGTTGATTTTGTATGAAAAATCAAGGGCAAACAATGGAAAGTTTATGAATTGACAAATGATTTGAAATCCTTAATCTTTACAGAATCATTTGAGAGAATTGTATATATATGTTAAAATAAGAATTACTTATGAAATTTTGTAGCATATATTTGTTTCTCGTGATTGTGTCTGTCTTTGCATTATGTGCTTGTTTAACGTGTTTGTATCATGTTTTTGTACGAAGTGTTTCTATTCTGTGTTTGCAGGATGTCATGATACGATTATAAAATAGATATTAAGAAATGAGGTATATTGTATGATTTGGAAAATTCTGGAGATTGAAAAAACGAAAAATGAGGATATGATTAAAGCTGCATATCGTGAAAAACTGCGTTATGTAAACCCGGAAGATGATGAAGAAGGTTTTAAAGAATTACGTCGGGCATATGAAGAGGCAATGGAATATGCCGCTTTACCTGAAGAAATTGAAACAGAGGAAACAGAAGTACCACAAGGGAAAATGACAGAAGTGGATAAATGGCTGGAACGTGTTGACCGGGTATATCAGGATGTGGCATTAAGAAGACAGGAGTCAAGTTGGAAAACATTATTAAATGATCCGGTGTGTGATGATCTGGATACGGAAATTGAGGCTTCTGAAAAGCTGCTTGTATATTTTATGTCTCATAACTTTTTGCCACAAAGCATCTGGATTATGATAGATAATCGTTTCCATTATAGAGAAAATTATACCCAGCTGTTGGAGCATTTCCCTGAAAATTATTTAGAGTATGTTAAATGGCAAATTGAAAATCAGGATTTCTTTGATTACAGCCTGTTTGAAGGAAAACTGGATGACCGCGCAGATGAATATATGAATCTTTTATATCAACTGAAATCCTGTATTGAGCAGCCTGATTTGGAAACTTGTGCCGGCATCATAAAAGAATTAAAACGTTTTGATATCAGTCATCCATTTGCTTTGGTAGAGGAAGCTGAATATGATTTGAAAAAGGCAAAGGAAGAAAATGGTTTAGAATATAACAAAGAAGCCCTTTCTATTATGGAAGAAATGGATTTTGAATTTTCTGATAACGATTATGTGGAACGGGTATATGCAGATGCTTTGGTTGCAAATGATATGCATAATAAGGCACTGGAAATATATGATACCTTGATTGAAAAGGACCCGGATAATCTGAATGCTTCAATTGGCAAAGCAAACTGTATCTATCGTATGGGAAATCTGGAAGAGGCAAAGGAACTGGTTGAGGATGTGTTAGAGGAGCAGGTTCAGAATACAAAATGTTTGGCACTCTTAGATGAAATTAATGAAACCTTGGTTAAACAATATAGTGAAAGCTTGGAACAGGAATTGGACAAGGACGTTTGCTATAAGCTTGGCTGGTGTTATTATCAGCAAAAGAAATTCGAAGAAGGTATTCAGTTAATGGATTCTTTAGAAGAATCAGAAGAATATGATTATGTGAATTTACGTTGCAGATTATATCTTGCCAATGAAAACTATGAAAGTGCTTATCCTTTGGCAAAAAAATGGCTTGCTTTAATTGAGGAGGCAGTAGATGATGGCAGTAAAGAAGCCCAAAGGAAAAAAAACAGGTATTCTCTGGCTATGTTTTCCTTGGGAATTTGTGCAGTAGAGATTGATTTTAAAGATGCTGCCACTAAAGAAGACAAAGAAAAAGCTTTTCAGTTAGGAACAAAATATTTGAATCAGGCAATTTCCAATGAACAAAATTTACTTGTTCGCCTTTCTTACAAAGAACAGTTGGCAAGATTTTGTTTGGAAGCAAAAAAATATGAAGACTGTATTAAAATCTGTACAGAAATTATAGAAGAAGACAGAGGATTTTTCCCTGCTTATGTACATCGTCAAAAGGCAAACTTTGAACTAAAGTATGCAAAAGAGGTGATTGATGATTATTTTGCCTGTAAGGAATTATATCCTGCATATGTAAACCCTTATTTACTTGCGGCAGAAGTATTTTATGCCTTTGACCAGTTTGAAGATATGGAATCCGTAATTGCTGATGCAAAGGAAGAAGGCTTGGAAAGTGATACCTTACAGCTAGATGAAATTCGTATTCTTCATTATAAGGAGTTTAGTGAAGAGAATACGAAAAAAGCACTTGAAATGATGGAAAAACTCAGAGAAAGTGTTTATGGAAAAAAGACTGTTTCGGAGGCTTTGGAGAATACGGAACCGGACCAAATTACAGATATAGAAGATTTTGCGGACCTTGAAAGAGAGTATGCTATTTTGTATTGGGATTTGGATGACATCAGCATGACTTTGAGGATTGTGAATAGTTATTTAGAAGAGCATCCTGATAATTGTTCTATGCTTATGTTGAAAGCGGATGTTTTAAGCAGAGAAAAAAATTTCGAAGAAGCATTGGACATTTATAAAAAGCTTGTTGCGTTGAATCGGAATAATTCATACTACCGTATTCGATTAGGTGGCGGATATGAGCGTGCAAAAAAATATGATGATGCCATTGCAACCTACAAACAGGTGTTAAAGGAAGAGGAGAATAATGAGCAGGCTATTCGCAGATTAATGTATATATACAGCTTTTTAAGTAACCGGGAAAGAGATTTAGAAAAAGTAAAAATAGGTATTGAATATGCAACACGTTTTATTGCTCTTAATGAATCTGCCGAAGGCTATGTGGAACGAGGCAATCTTTTGATTGATTTATATGAGTTAGAAAGCGCTGTGGCTGATTGTAAAAAAGCGATTTCCTTAGATTCGGATGCATTTTATGCTTATAATAATTTAGGGTGTGCCCTGCTTAAGCTTCGTAGACTTGATGAGGCCATAGAACCATTAGAAAAGGTTATTGAAATGCGACCTGATTATGAGGCTTTGCCATACATTAATCTGGCAGAATGCTTTACCATACAGAAACGATACGAAGAGGCAATTGCTTTATATGAGAAAGTCATGGAAATCTGGCCAAACCGAGTAGGGTTTATGGAGGAAGTAGCTAATTTATATGCAAAGATGGGAAATTATGAAAAAGCAGTTGCATTATTTGAACGAATTCCGGAGGCTTTTCTTGAACTTGATGGGGGTAAAAGAACCGATAACAATTTTATCAATAATTCCCTTGAGGCCTGCTGTGATATTATAAAGCTTTGCTCAGAAAGCGGTAATTACAAATTAGGAAACCAGTATGTGAAAAAGGCAATGAAATTATTGTCAAAATATAAAGGAAATCGTTACCCTGCTAAGATTGATAATATTATTGAATATTATCGGGATCAGGGAGATTATAAAAGTGCAAAGCAGTTTGGCGATAAATTATTCCGAATCGGAAAAAAACGGGGTTATACAAACGAAAAACTGATTCTTTTTGCTTATGTTACGGTTTTGTTTGAATTAGGAGAGCGGGAACAGGCAAAAAAATATGTGAAACGCTACTTTGAACAGTTATTTGAATCAGAAGGACCGGAAGAGGAATTATTTGCTGACAAACGATATGTTCCAATGCATGCATACAATTTTGCTATTATGAATATATGCAGGGGCGATACAGAAAGAGCATGTGAATATCTTGCCAGAATCCCTGATTGTAAGCTCTGTGTAATGTGTATCAGCTGTGATTGTTTTGAATACTATTTTGGCATGGGTCTGATTGCAGAATTAAACAAAAGACTGCAGGAAGCAAAATGTTTCTATGAAAAAGCAATAGAAATAAAGGGAAAGTACCCAAGTGCCGAAAACCATTTAAAAAAGGTGAACGAACAATTAAAATCAATGTAAACAATCCTTGCTATATTTTGCATTTCCGGGTTTGTTAACCGGAAAACTGAAAAGAAACATAAACAACCACAGATATTTTGATATTTCTGTGGTTTTGTGTTATGATTTGACGGAGTCGATTTTTGTGACTGTTTTATTTCCGTTTTTTGGAAATGATGGAAAAGGAATATATTTTAGAATAGAGGAACATTATGATAATAGGAATTGATTTAGGAACAACAAATAGTCTGGCAGCCTACTATACAGAAGATGGTCCTAAGATTATCCCTAATCGTTTAGGTAAGAATCTGACGCCATCTGTAGTAAGTGTAGATGAGGATGGTCAGGTGTATATTGGAGAAACTGCAAAAGAGAGGATGCTTTTATACCCTGAAAGCTCAGCAGCCGTATTCAAACGTAGTATGGGTAGTGAAAAAGTGTATGAACTATCCGGAAAAAAGTTTTTGCCGGAAGAATTATCAGCACTTGTATTAAAAGCATTAAAAGAGGATGCGGAATACTTTTTGCAGGAAGAAGTGACAGAGGCTGTAATTAGTGTACCTGCTTATTTTAATGATGAAAGAAGAAAGGCAACGAAACGGGCCGGTGAGTTAGCAGGGCTTAAGGTTGAGCGTATTATTAGTGAGCCAACTGCAGCCGCAATTGCATATGGATTATATCAGAATCGGGAAAATGGTAAGTTCCTTGTGTTTGACTTAGGTGGAGGAACTTTTGATGTATCTATCCTGGAATTGTTTGATTCCATAATAGAAGTTCGGGCTGTTGCAGGAGATAATTTCCTTGGCGGAGAAGATTTTACCAGAATTATTGAACAGATATTTTATGATAAAAACAAAGAGATTGACAGGGATAGCTTAACTGATAAGGAGCAACGGCATATTACAAAACAGGCAGAAAACTGCAAGGTAGGTTTTTCTGATAATCGTGTATCGAAAATGTCCTGCAAGCTGGGGGATCAAGTGTATGAAATGGATTTATCTATTGATGAATATGAGGCAAAGTGTGATGAGTTACTGGATAAGATTCGCCAGCCGATTAAAAGAAGTCTGGCAGATGCCAATGTTCGTCTGAAGGACATCGACCGTGTTGTCTTGGTTGGTGGTGCCACAAAATTATCTTTTATTCGTAAGTTTGTTGGTAAGTTATTTCATAATTTGCCGGATACCTCTATTAATCCTGATGAAGCAGTTGCACTTGGTGCAGCGGTACAAGGTGCAATGAAGGAAAGAAAGGATAGCATTAAAGAAGTCATTTTAACAGATGTATGTCCTTTTACCCTTGGTACAGAGGTTGTGTTAGAAAAGGATAATGGCAGATTTGAAGATGGACATTTTTGTCCGATTATTGAACGGAATACTACGATTCCGGCAAGCAGGACAGAACGTCTTTATACAGTAAATGACAATCAGACCCAGATTCGCTGTAAAGTATTGCAGGGAGAAAGCAGATTTGCAGCTAATAATGTGTGTCTTGGAGAGATTCGGATTAAAGTGCCAAAGGCTGAGGCCGGTAAGGAAGCTGTGGATGTCACATATACCTATGATGTGAATTCCATATTAGAAGTAGAGATTAAAGTTGTATCTACCGGAGAAGTGACGAAGCAAATCATTAAGACAAATGCTACCGATATGACGGAGGAAGAAATAAAAGAACGTATGGAGGCCTTGTCATACTTGAAAATTCATCCAAGAGAAAAGGAAGAAAATAAGCTTCTTTTATTAAAGGGTGAACGACTTTACGAAGAAAGCATTGGAAAAGAACGTATGCAGGTTGAATATGCCCTTCGTCAGTTTGAAAAGGTATTAGACACAAGAGATGACAGTGCCATAGAAGGTGCAAGAAGAGACTTTAAAGAATTTCTTGAAGAGTTTACAGAGGATTAATGGATATTTCTTTACAAAGAATGGTAATTTTAATATAATGTCTCTGTCTGGGATGAATTACTAAAAAGTGATTTGATTTTAGATGTGAATACATTTTATAACATAAAAGGATTGGGAATCATCTCAAAAATACAAGATTTTAGGAGGAAAAAGATATGGATTACAAGAAGGCTGGCGTAGATATTGAAGCGGGATACAAGTCAGTAGAACTTATGAAAGAATATGTTAAGGAAACAATGAGACCGGAAGTATTAGGCGGTCTTGGAGGTTTTTCAGGTGCTTTTTCCTTAAGTAAGATAAAGAATATGGATGACCCTGTATTATTATCAGGAACAGACGGATGTGGTACAAAGGTTAAGCTTGCCATGATTATGGATAAGCACGATACAATTGGTATTGATGCAGTTGCCATGTGTGTAAATGATGTAGCATGTGCAGGTGGTGAACCATTATTTTTCCTTGATTATATTGCATGCGGTAAGAATTATCCGGAAAAAATTGCTACCATTGTGAAAGGCGTAGCAGAAGGCTGTAAGCAGTCCGATGCAGCATTAATTGGTGGTGAAACAGCAGAACATCCCGGATTAATGCCGGAGGATGATTATGATTTGGCCGGATTTACAGTAGGTGTTGTTGACCGTAAGGATTTAATTACGGGAGATAACATAAAGCCCGGGGATGTATTAGTAGGTATTGCATCAAGTGGTGTGCACAGCAATGGATTTTCTTTAGTTCGTAAAGTATTTGAAATGACAAAGGAATCCTTAGATACCTATTATGATGAGTTAGGTAAAACCCTTGGTGAAGCATTACTTGAGCCTACAAGAATTTATGTAAAAGCACTTCGTAGTGTGAAGAACGCCGGTGTTACAATTAAAGGATGTTCACACATTACAGGTGGAGGTTTTTACGAGAATATTCCAAGAATGTTACCGGAAGGAATTTTGGCTGTAGTTGAAAAAGACTCTTATGAGGTTCCACCAATTTTTGACTTGATGGCGAAAAAAGGGGATATCGAAGAGCATATGATGTATAATACATTTAATATGGGTCTTGGTATGGTATTGGCAATTGACCCTGCTGATGTTGATAAGACAATCAAGGCATTAGAGGCAACCGGCGATAAAGCATGGGTTGTTGGTAAAGTGGAAGCCGGAGAAAAGGGCGTTAAGTTAATTTAGTATAAGCAGACTTTTATTTAGCATAATTTTGTATTTAATAGTTTTAGGTATGCTTTTTAAGTTTTTGTTTGATACAATATAGTAATTGTATAGATTTATTTAAGATATAGTAAAGAAGGTATAATATATGTTAAGAGTAGCAGTTATGGTATCCGGTGGGGGTACAAACCTTCAGGCAATTATTGATGCAGTAAAGTCCGGAAGTATTACAAATACAGAGCTTGTAGCTGTAATCAGTAATAACGAAGGCGTGTATGCTTTAGAACGCGCCAAGCAGGCAGGTATTAAAGATATTGTAGTTTCGCCTAAAAACTTTGAATCAAGAGCTGATTTTAATAAGGCATTAATCGAAACGGTTGATTCCTTATCTGTTGATTTGATTGTTTTAGCAGGATTTCTGGTAGTGATTCCGCCGGAAATGATTGAAAAATATGAAAATAAAATTATTAACATTCATCCATCCTTAATTCCGTCTTTTTGTGGAACAGGATATTATGGATTAAAGGTTCATGAAGCGGCACTTTCCCGTGGTGTCAAGGTGGTTGGTGCAACGGTTCATTTTGTTGATAAGGGAACAGATACAGGCCCCATTATTTTACAAAAGGCAGTGGAAGTGCAGGAAGGTGATACTCCGAAGCTGTTACAACAACGGGTAATGGAACAGGCTGAGTGGATATTGTTGCCGCGTGCCATTGATTTGATTGCAAATGGTAAGGTTACAGTGGTAGATGGTAGAACCGTAATAAAGGAATAATAGTTTACATAATGTGCAGGAGGAATGACATGAAAGTATTAATTATTGGTAGTGGTGGTAGAGAGCATGCAATTGCAACTTGCGTTGCAAAAAGTAAAAGAGTATCAAAAATTTATGCTGCACCCGGTAATGCAGGAATTGCTAAGCTGGCAGAGTGTGTAGATATTTCCGTTATGGATTTTGATAAATTAGTTTCTTTTGCAAAAGAAAAAGAGATTGATTTTGTTATTGTTGGTCCGGATGACCCATTAGTTGCGGGATGTGTAGATGCATTTGAGGCAGCTGGCATGAAAGTTTTTGGACCACGTAAAAATGCAGCAATTATTGAAGGGTCAAAAGCCTTCTCTAAGGATTTAATGAAAAAATATAATATTCCAACTGCAGCATATGAGACCTTCGATGATGCAGACAAGGCCCTTGCTTATTTAGAAACAGCAGATTTTCCAATTGTATTAAAAGCAGATGGTTTGGCTCTTGGAAAAGGTGTTTTGATTTGCAATGATTTAGAAGAAGCGAAAGCCGGTGTGAAGGAAATTATGCTGGATAAGCATTTTGGTAATGCCGGAAACAAGATGGTAATTGAAGAGTTTATGACAGGCCGCGAGGTATCCGTACTTGCATTTTGTGATGGGACAACAATTAAGACGATGACTTCCGCACAGGATCATAAGCGCGCAAAGGATGGAGACCAGGGATTAAATACCGGCGGAATGGGAACATTTTCTCCAAGTCCTTTCTATACAAAGGAAATTGATGATTTTTGCCAGGAAGAAATTTACAAAAAGACCATGGCTGCTATGAAAGCAGAAGGGAGAGATTTTGTAGGTGTATTATTTACAGGTCTTATGATTACAGAAAAAGGTACCAAGGTATTGGAGTTTAATGCCCGCTTTGGTGACCCTGAAGCACAGGTTGTTCTTCCTCGTATGAAAAATGATATCATTGATGTAATGGAAGCCTGTATTGATGGAAAACTGGATACCATTGATCTTCAATTTGAAGATAACGCTGCGGTATGTGTCGTACTTGCATCAGATGGTTATCCTGTTTCTTATGAAAAGGGATTTGAAATTAAAGGATTAGATAATTTTATAGATAAAGATGGATATTACGTGTTCCATGCAGGTTCAAAGCTTCAGGATGGAAAAGTAGTAACCAATGGCGGACGTGTTCTTGGTGTTACGGCAAAAGGAAATGATTTGATTGAAGCAAGAGCAAATGCATATGAGGCTACCAAATGGATTGATTTTGAAAATAAGTATATGAGAAACGATATTGGTAAGGCCATTGATGATGCAAAATAAAATGGATATAATACAAATGTTGGGGGACTGTGATTACATTACAGTCCCTTTCTGTAAAAATATAGAGTGATTGGAGACTAATAATGAGTAAAAACTATACGAAAAGTGCAGATAACGCACTAAAGTATGCAAAAAAAATAGCTCGTCAGTTAAAGCAGGAATATGTTGGAAGTGAACATTTGTTGTATGGCCTGGTCAGAGAATATACAGGATTGGCTTCTGCAGTTTTATTAAAATGTGGGATTGAAGAAGACCGGGTGGAAGCTATCATTAGTCAGTTAATGATGAATGATACGAATGTTGCTTTGGCGAATAAAGCTGATTTTTCAAAAAGATGTCAGGACATTTTGGATTTGGCACAAAAAGAAGCTGCAAAATATAAGTCAGACTTAGTAGGAACGGAACATTTACTAATTGCAATCATAAAACATCCTGACAGTGTTGCATTCCGTTTGTTAACAGCAATGAATGTTAATATATCAAAGCTTTATTCAGATGTATTAACAGCAATGGAATTAGATCCTATGGTTGTAAAGGGTGAATTGAATAATATCAAATCAAAAGAAAAAAAGGGTAAGTCCCAGACACCTACGTTGGATCAATATACCAGGGATTTTACGAAGCTGGCAAAAGAAGGAAGGCTGGATCCTGTTGTTGGCAGAACCTCTGAAATGCAGCGTGTCGTTCAGATTTTAAGCCGAAGAATGAAAAACAATCCATGTCTTGTAGGTGAACCCGGCGTTGGTAAAACTGCCATTGTAGAAGGGCTTGCCCAGATGATTGTGTCCGGAGATGTTCCTGATACAGTTTTGGGAAAACGATTGTTATCTCTTGATATGTCCGGTATGGTTGCCGGTTCAAAATACAGAGGTGAGTTTGAAGAACGTATTAAGAAATTAATCCATGAAGTGGTGTCTGTGGGTAATGTTATTCTTTTTGTAGATGAGCTTCATACCATTATTGGAGCCGGTGGAGCAGAGGGTGCGATTGACGCTTCGAACATTTTAAAGCCTGCCCTGTCCCGGGGAGAAATTCAAATGATTGGTGCAACCACTACAGCAGAATATCGTAAATATATTGAAAAGGATGCAGCATTAGAGCGTCGTTTTCAACCTGTTACGGTTCATGAGCCTACGGAAGAAGAAGCGATTGCAATATTAACAGGTTTAAGACCCTGTTATGAATACCATCATGGAATTACAATTTCAGACGAAGCAATTGTTGCCAGTGTGAAATTGGCACAGCGGTATTTAAATGACAGATTTCTGCCGGATAAAGCCATTGATTTAATGGATGAGGCTGCGGCTAAAAAGAAGTTATCTGTTAGTAAGGTGACACCACAAATGAAAGAAGTGGAAGGTCAGTTGACGGAATTAAATAACGCTTTAGATATGGCCTTTATAGATAATGATTTTGAGACCGCTCATAGTATTAAGGAAGAAATCTCTGTTTTAGAAGATAAATTAAATAAATTGACAAAGAAAAGAGATGGGGCAAGACATAGTAAGAACATTTCCTTAGATGAAGATGATATCGCCTCTGTTGTGGCAGAATGGACTAAAATTCCGGTTAGTCGATTGAAAGAGGCGGAATCTAAACGTTTGCTTCGTTTAGAGGATACGCTTCACAAACGTGTGATTGGTCAAAATGAAGCCGTTGAAGCTGTGGCAAAGGCGATTAAGAGAGGTCGTGTAGGACTAAAGGATCCGAAGCGCCCTATTGGTTCCTTCCTGTTTTTGGGACCTACCGGTGTTGGTAAGACAGAGCTTTCGAAAGCTTTGGCGGAAGCCGTTTTTGGTGATGAAAAGGCTTTAATCAGAGTTGATATGTCTGAGTATATGGAAAAGCACAGTGTGTCTAAAATGATTGGTTCCCCTCCGGGATATGTAGGTTTTGAAGAAGGTGGACAGTTAAGTGAGCAGGTAAGAAAAAATCCATATTCTGTTATATTATTTGATGAGATTGAAAAAGCACATGTAGACATTTTTAATGTATTATTACAGATTTTAGATGATGGACATGTAACAGATGCCCAGGGTCGAAAAGTTGATTTTAAAAATACGATTATTATTATGACCAGTAATGCCGGGGCTTCCAGAATTATGGAACCAAAAACCTTAGGCTTTTTAAGTGATAATTCTGAAGAAAAAACCCATGAAACTATGAAAAGTGGTGTAATGGAGGAAGTAAAGCGTCTTTTTAAACCGGAGTTTTTAAATCGAATTGACGATATGATTGTGTTCCATGCATTAACGGAAGAGGAAATTAAGGATATTGCTGATTTGCTATTGGGTATTTTTGCAAAACGTGTAAAGGAACAGATGCAAATCGAGATTAAGTATGGCGCAGCAGTGAAGAATTACATTTTTGAAAAAGGATATGACAAAAAGTATGGTGCAAGACCCCTTCGTCGTGCGATTCAAAATGAAATTGAAGATAAAATGGCAGAAGAGATTCTTGCCGGAAATATAAAAGTCGGTGATAAGGTTCGTTTAGGGGTTGCCAAAGAAACGGTTACTTTTAAGGTAGTAAAATAATGAGAAGGTTACTATATTTTTAAACAATAGAGAAAAAATAAGAGAAATTTATCACAGTATTTTCATAAAAATATACTGGCATAAATACCCTATCTATTGTATACTAATGGTATGTGATACAACATTATTTTGTAAGTGTAAGGGGTTACATTTATAAGAGATTAAGGAATGCTGATATGGCAGATTACAAAGATACAGGAGGATAAGATCATGGCAGTTGTTACAGAATTGATCAAGGAAGAAAATGGAGCACTTAATTTTGGTAATTTTGAATTACCTTCTAAAACCAAATTGGATGGATTTGACTTTAAAGGGGATAAATATAAAGTAAAGACATTTAACGAGATTACTAAGTTAGAGAAGAATGGTTCTTTTGTATATGAATCTGTTCCGGGAACTGCTGTTCATGATTTTGTGGCTTCTGATGATACAGTTACTTTTAATGTAGAAGGTTTAGAGGATTCTCAGATTACATTAGAGTTAGAGGCTGGTCAGGAATATTTGGTTATCATTGACGGTAATGATACCGGTTTGGTAAAGACTAATTTAGGTGGCAAATTGAATCTTAGTGTTGAGTTGAATCCGGGTCAGGTATCAACCATTAAGATTGAGAAGAGATAATTATTTCGGAAGGGCATTGTTTATTAGAGGAATCTGATGGATATGGTATCGTATTTTTTAGGTGAATCTGATGGATATGTCTTAAGAATTAATTTGGTGAATCTGATTTGTAAGAATTGGAATTGTCCGAAAAATGCATTTGATTTATAATGACTGGTATTATTTTTGGGGTAATTCTAATTTATAAGAATTGGGATTACTTGGAACATGAATTTGATAATCAATAAGAAAGGAATGTATTTATGGCAAAAAATAAGCAGGTTTATTTTTGCCAGGAATGTGGATATGAATCTTCAAAGTGGCTGGGACAGTGTCCCGGTTGTAAAAGCTGGAATACATTCGTAGAAGAAAAGATAGTAGGCGTTGATAAGCGTTCCCTAAAGGTGGAGGCAGCAACGCCTACTAGCATTTTAGATGTATCTACAAAAGAAGATCCACGTTTTGGCACAGGCATGAAAGAATTAGACCGTGTATTAGGTGGAGGAATTGTGAAAGGTTCTCTAATTTTAGTAGGCGGTGATCCGGGGATTGGAAAATCTACGTTATTGTTACAGGTATGCCGTAACTTAACAAATAATGGTAATAAGGTGCTTTATGTATCAGGTGAGGAATCCTTACAACAAATTAAATTAAGGGCAGACCGTCTTGGGGGTTTTACAAAAGATATGCTGTTGCTAAGTGAAACCAATTTAGGCAGTATCGAAGGCGCAATCTCAAAAAATAGCCCGGAGGTTGTAATCATTGATTCCATTCAAACCATGTATTTAGAAGAAGTTTCAAGTGGTGCAGGAAGTGTATCCCAGGTAAGGGAAGTGACAGGTCGTCTGATGCGAATTGCCAAGCAGTTAAATGTTGCAATCTTTATTGTAGGACATGTTACAAAGGAAGGCACGGTAGCGGGACCACGAACCTTGGAGCATATGGTTGATACGGTGCTATATTTTGAAGGTGAAAAGAATGCTGTATACCGTATCCTCAGAGGGGTTAAAAATCGTTTTGGTTCCACGAATGAAATGGGCGTTTTTGAAATGAAGGATACCGGTTTGTATGAAGTAGAAAATCCTTCCCAGGTAATGTTAAATGGACGACCGGTTGATGCATCCGGTTCCGTTGTTGTATGTTCTATGGAAGGAACAAGACCATTGTTAATTGAAATCCAGGCACTTGTATGTCAGACTAATTTTAATTTGCCAAGACGAACCTCAGTGGGTATTGATTACAATCGTGTGAATTTATTAATGGCAGTTTTGGAAAAAAGAGCCGGTATGATGTTATCAGGGTGTGATGCATATGTGAATTTGGCAGGTGGTATGAGATTAAATGAACCTGCTATCGATTTAGGTATTATAGTTGCGTTAGTTTCCAGCTTTAAAAATGTAGTAGTGGATCCCCAAACAATTATTTTTGGAGAGGTAGGATTGACCGGAGAAGTAAGGGGTGTATCAATGGCAGCCCAAAGGGTAAAGGAATCTTATAAGATGGGATTTACTACTTGTATTTTACCTAAAATTAATTGTGAAGGACTGGAAACAATTCCCGGAATGAAGTTGATTGGCGTAAGTAATATTGCAGAAGTATTAGATTATATTTCTTGAGGGAGATGGTAAGATGGATTCATCGGATAAGCAGGATTTGAATAATAAATTCGGTGTTATCTTTATGGGGATTATCTTTGCAGTGCTTGGATTCGGTGTCGCATATGTAATGTATTTGATTGGAACAGAGCTGATTTTTCTTCTATTTGCAGTTTTACTTGGTCTGGTGGGAATATGTTTGGTGTTGTACGGAATCTATACACTTGTAACAGGTAAGGAATGTAAAATTGTTGAAGATACGAATGAGGAAGAAAGAGAGTTGACAAAAGAAGAACGTCAACAAGTAGATATGTTTATAGGTGAACATGGAGATAAGATAGAGAAAATTAAGGATACTGTATATACGATAGATGAAATAGGTTCCATTATAAATGAAATCTTATTGGGATTAATTTTCGTGGCAACAATCTCTTTGGTTGCATTTGGATTTGATTTGATTTCAGTAATTCAACGAGGAGATTGGATGATACTAATTGTATTCGTTATTTTTATGTTTATTGGATTGTATAATCTGATAAATGGAGTTGTTCGATTGATTCAATACATAAAGAAATAATAGACAAATAAAACTATTTATAAAAAGGCCTGGAAATTATTGTAAATGATGTGCCAAGAGATAGTGCTTTGTACTAAAAAAACACCATATATTGCGGTATTTTTTTGCATGTGAAAAAAGTCGAAAAAAATAAAAAAAAGATGTTGACACTGAAAAAACCTTGTGATAATATTATCACTGTTGCGGCGCTGATAAGCGAAAAAACAGCAACAAGAACAATGACAATCAAATAAAGATTAAACAACAAAACAACC
>JBJENY010000004.1:0-29014 GCA_051880435.1 Lachnospiraceae bacterium
GAACTGCAGCAGGAGTTTTCGACATTCGTCCACCAAGTCGACAAATCAAAAGTTGTATAATAAATATCATGAAAGAGAGGATAAAAATGAGTAGTTTTGATTTTATACCAAATAGAAAAGAATACGACGAAATCAGGAATATTTGTCAGAAGATAGATAAATTGACAAAACCAGAGGAAATAGCATCAACTGCTCGTAAACTCCTAGAGGTTTTACTTAGATATATTTATTATAAGGAAATGAAAAAATATCCGGTAAATGCAAGTATGCTAGAAATAATTGATAGTCCTACAATTACCAATTATGTGAATTGTAAGGAGTTAATTGATTCTATTCATTATGTTAGAAAAGTAGGAATGAATGCTTTGCATAACATAAAGGTAAAAAAGAAACAGGCACAGATTGCAAAGGATAACATTATTTTTTTTGTTCGATATGTTATTAAAAAAGAAGAACAACCGGATACTCTTTCTGATATTGTTTTGCCCCAATATATGAGTGAGGCAGAAACGCGCAAAATATATATTGATTTGTATTTAGAAGAAGCTGGTTGGGATGTAATAGAACCTACAGGAAAAACTGTTATTGCAGGTGGTATTGAAGTAGCATCAGGCACCGTATTCCCCGGAAAAGCATGTAGTGAAATTCCAGTAAAGGGTTTGGAAAATGCATCTGGAATTGGATTTTGTGATTATGTATTATATGGAAATGATGGAAAACCGCTTGCAATTGTCGAAGCAAAGAAAACAAGTGAGGAGATAACAAAGGGTGTAAAACAAGTAAAGGAATACGGAGCATGTATGAAAGAACAATATGGTTATGTACCGGTATTGTATTACACTAATGGTTATGAAACGCATGTGATAGATGGACTATATCCAGATAGATTAGTGATTGGATTTCATTCTCTTGAAGAATTAGATTATATGATACAAAGAAGAAAACGCAAGGATATTAATACGGCTGTTGTTGATAGGAGTATTGCCGGTCGTCCTTATCAGTTACAAGCCATTACAAAGGTATGTGAAAGATTTAATGATAAATATAGAAGAACCCTTTTAGTAATGGCTACTGGAACAGGAAAAACAAGAACTTCTATTTCGTTGGTGAAAACTTTGCTCGATAATGAGTGGATAAAAAATGTGTTATTCTTAGCAGATAGAACCAGTTTAGTAGAGCAGGCTTTTAAGAATTTTAAGAAAATATTGCCGGATATGAGTTATCAGGTACTATCAAATAAAAAGCTAGCAAATGAACCAAATGCTCGGGTTATTTTTTCTACTCATCAAACGATGATAAATTATATTGATGCAGAAGATAAAGAGTATACCTGCGGACGATTCGATTTGATTATTGTCGATGAAGCACATAGATCTATTTTTAATAAATATGGTTCCATTTTTTCATATTTTGATGCGTTATTAGTAGGATTAACAGCAACTCCTAGAGAAGAGGTAGATGCAGATACGTATAAATTATTTGGTTGTGAGTCTGGAGAGCCGCATTTTGAGTATAAACTCGATGAAGCAGTAAAGGATAAATTTCTAGTCCATTATAAGGTAGAAGGTCGAACAACGAAGCTATTAAGTTCTGGAATAAAGTATGGTAGTTTGTCTGAGGATGATAAGAAAAAAGTGGATTCTGTGCTCGTTGACGAAGAGGAACCAGAAGATGATTATTTGATACCTAAAAGTAAAATATTTAAATTGATTTATAACAGAAATACATGTGCAAAAGTGTTGGAAGATTTGATGACAAATGGTATGAAGGTTGAGGACGGACAGTTGATTGGTAAATCCATAATCTTTGCTTATAATCACAAACATGCAGAAATGATTGTTAATACATTTAGGGAGATTTTTCCAAATTATGGTGATGACTATTGTCAACTTGTTGATAATAAAGTTAAAAATGCAAATCAGTTGATAACCGATTTTGAAGAACAACCTAATTTTAGGATAGCTGTTTCCGTTGATATGCTGGACACTGGAATTGATGTACCGGAAGTATTGAATTTAGTATTTTTTAAGCCGGTAAAATCGCATATTAAATTTGTTCAAATGATAGGTAGAGGAACAAGATTATGCCCTGAGTTGATTGATGGGGAGGATAAGAAGTTCTTTTTGATTTTTGATTATTTTGATAATTTTGCTTTTTTTGATGAGCATCCAGATGGATTTGAAAATTGCAATGGAAAGAGTTTAACGCAGCGATTGTTTGATATAAAACTTGATATTTTGGTGGAGTTGCAAAGTTTTGAAAGACAATCAGACAAGATTTGTAAGGTTTATTATGATAAATTAAAGACTGAATTGTATTCTAAGGCAAAGAAAATAAAAGATAGTTCCACTCGAATTGCGGTACGTGAAGAAATGCCATTTGTTGATAAATATTTGGATTATGACAGATGGAATGTAATTGCACCGCTTTCGAAAAAAGAAATACAACTGCATTTATCTAAATTAATTGATAACGATGTAGATGAAAATAAGGGTGCATTAAGATTTGATATGCATATGCTTCAGATAGAACTTTCGATTTTGGCTACAGGTGGAATCGGTTCTGTTTCAAAACAAGTTGAAAGAGTACGAAAGATCGCAAAGTATTTGTTGGATTATGCAGCAGGAAGACCTGCAGTTTTTGAAAAAGCTGATATATTAAAGGATTTGGTTAGTGTTGAATTCTGGACAAAACCGACGATGGATAAAATGGAATTATATCGTGAAGAAGTGAGAAATCTTTTGATATATTTACCACCAGGGGTACAACCGGTCAATATTGATACCCCTGATGAGGTTGAGACCGTGGATTATAAAGGTTCTTTAATAGATATTCGAACATATAAAGAAAAAGTAATAGATTATCTACTTAAACACTCTGATAATAAAACGATTAAAAAAATTCAGAACCTTGAGAAAATTGATGCTACAGATTTAAAAGAGTTAGAGAGAATATTATGGTGTGAGTTAGGAACAATAGAAGACTACCAGAGGTCAACTGATATTGAAAATCTTGCTGCATTTATTCGTTCGATTGTTGGAGTAGATCAGAATGCAATAAATGAAAAGTTTGGAGATTTTCTGGGTGATAATGTGCTTAATTCGGTTCAACAAGAATTTGTTCGTTCTATAATTGATTATGTAAGAGAAAATGGTGATATACAAGCGGAAGATTTGATTGAAAAAGCTCCATTTGACTCATATAACATAATTGATTTGTTTGGAACGAATGTTGCAATAGTAACAAAAATAATAGGCGTAATGCATGATAGCATTTTGGTTGCATAGTACGAGAAAAAGTGATTATTAATGGAAGAAGAAATAAATTGGATAGTCCTAAAGTTAAAGAAGCACCTTATTGGAGAGATGGTATGACACCTGAAGAGTATGAAATTGAAAGATAATACTATTACAGACATTTGAACGATGTAAAAACAGGAACCTATAAACCATTATGGAAACAGAAAGGATAATTATGCGGATACTTTTTGCTGAGGATGAAAAGGCGTTATCAAAGGCCCTTACTACAATTTTGGAAAGAAATCATTATTCTGTAGATGCAGTTTATGATGGACAGACTGCGTTGGATTATCTGGATGCAGATAATTATGATTGTGTGATTTTAGACATTATGATGCCGAAAATAGACGGAATTACGGTATTAAAAGAAATAAGAAAAAGAGGAAGTACCATTCCGGTACTAATGCTTACAGCAAAATCCCAGGTGGATGATAAGGTGTTAGGGCTGGATTCGGGAGCAAATGATTATTTAACAAAGCCCTTTGATGCAAAGGAGTTGCTGGCAAGAATTCGTGCCATAACAAGGACACAGACAACACAAACAGATTCCAAGCTTCAATTCGGGAATATAACCTTAAATCGTGCAACCTTTGAGCTTTCTTCCCCAACCGGAAGCTTTCAGTTGGCAAATAAAGAATTTCAGATGTTGGAGCTTTTAATGAGTCATCCTCATCATCTGATTTCTTCAGAGGGATTTTTTGAAAAAATATGGGGCTATGACAGTGAGGCGGAGTTAAATGTGGTATGGGTATATATTTCATATCTAAGAAAAAAATTAACTGCATTAAATGCGAATATCCAGATAAAAGCAACAAGAAATGCAGGATATTCCCTGGAAGAGAAGTAACCATAGGAAGTGTAGATAAAGCTGCGCATGTTTGATGTAACAGCGGAATGGAGTAAGCATGATAAAAAAATTAAGAAAAAAATTAGTAATTACCGCTATGTTATCATTACTGTTGGTATTAATTGTAATTGAGGGGATTGTAGGCTTCTTGAATTATTATAAAATTGCCACAGATGCAGACCGGGTTTTGGAAATTTTGGAACAAAATGACGGTAAATTTCCCAAAATGGATTTGTTTGAACCGGAAAAAGAGATGACAGAACAACCGGAGAATGACAGGACGGCAAATTCGGAGGAAAAAAAGCCTTTTGATAAAAAGAATGAAATGTCTGCAGAAATGCCATATGAATCCAGATTTTTTTCTGTTTTGTTGAAGCGGGATGGAACGGTCATGACAACAGACACCGGAAAGATTGCTTCTGTTGATACGTCTACGGCTATGGAATATGCAAAGAGAGTATGGGAGAGTGGAAAAGAAAAAGGTTTTATGGAGGAATATCGTTATCTTGTGAAAGAAGCAGGTGATGATGAAGTAAGAATTATTTTCTTAAACAGAAAACGGGAATTGTCTAATTTTAATAATTTACTAATAACAGGTCTTGAAGTGACTACTTTGGGATTAGTTGCAGTATTTGTTTTAATGGTCTTTCTCTCTTCCTATATTACCAGACCTTTTTTAGAAAATTATGAAAAACAGAGACGTTTTATTACGGATGCCGGACATGAGTTAAAAACACCTCTTGCAATCATTGATGCAGATGTGGAAGTACTGGCAATGGATATTGGGGAATCCAATGAGTGGTTAAATGACATTAAAGCACAGAGTAAACGGCTGGCAGGGTTAACAAATGATTTGATTATGTTGTCCCGTATGGAAGAAGGCAGGCAGGAGTATGTGATGGTTGACCTTCCCTTTTCTGATTTGGTGGAAGAAACGGCCAATACCTATCAAACCTTGGCAAAAACACAGAATAAAACTTTGCTGGTTAACATAACTCCGATGGTTTCCGTACATGGAGATGAAAAATCTTTGATTCGTCTTGTGTCAATTCTTTTGGATAATGCAGTAAAATATACTCCTGATGAAGGAAAGATTGTGATTGCCTTAGAAAAGGAAAAAAAGTGGGTGAAGTTAACTGTTAATAACACAGCAGAGTATATTGACCGTGAACAGCTTGGACATTTGTTTGACCGGTTTTATCGGACAGATGATTCCAGAAATTCCCAGACGGGAGGCTATGGTCTTGGACTATCCATTGCAGCAGCAACAGTAGAGGCACATAAGGGAAAGATTAGTGCTGATATGGAAAATGAAAGGACATTATGTATTATGGTTAAGCTTCCTATTGTTTTAATATAATTCTATTATATATGCGTAACAGATGATGTCTGTTGCGCTTTTTTTGCGTTCAATCATATAAACTTATTATCGTTTTTAAGTTCATTTAAGGTATAGGTGTTATTGTGATAGACATAATAAGAATGCTGGGAGTGATAAGATGACTGATCAGAAAACCTTTCAACGTTATGAATTGAAATTTATGCTGAATCAACAACAAAAGGAACGAGTTTTACAATGTATGGAAGGATATATGAAGCTGGACGAATATGGAAGGACGATCATACGAAATCTTTACTTTGATACCGATACATATCGGCTTATTCGGCGCTCGCTGGAAAAACCTGTCTATAAAGAAAAACTAAGGGTCAGAAGTTATCAGCAGGCAAAAGAAGATACCCCCGTCTTTGTGGAACTTAAGAAAAAATATCAGCATGTAGTGTATAAACGGAGGCTGGTATGTTCGCAAGCAGAGGTAATGAAATGCTTTGGTAGGGGAAAACCTATCTTGGATGATACTCAGATTGGTAAGGAAATACAGTATTTTTGGGAGTATTATGAAACCCTTCATCCTGTGGTTTTTCTATCCTATGAAAGGGAAGCTTATTATACCTTGGAAAAAAGTGATTTTCGTGTAACCTTCGATAATAATATTTTATATCGTACCAATGATCTATCTTTGGAAAGTGAAGTGTATGGAAATCCCATTCTTGAAAATGGGCAGACGTTAATGGAAATCAAAACCTCCGGAGGGATTCCCCTTTGGATGAGTGAGGTGCTTTCAAAAAATCATATATACAAAACTTCATTTTCAAAGTACGGAACTGCATATTTGCAGATGCAAAATAAAGAAAAAGAATTACAAGGAGGAATACAACATGTTTAGTACAATATTGAAAGGGGTTTTTGATACAGATTTGACAAATGTAATTGCTTTGTCTGATTTCTTGATTTGCATAGGAGGCTCTTTGCTAATAGGTCTGATGTTAGCGGGAAGTTATATGTGGAGAAGTCGTTATACAAAAAGCTTTGTGATTACCCTTGCCCTGCTTCCTGCCATTGTATGTGTTGTGATTATGATGGTAAATGGAAATGTTGGAGCAGGTGTAGCGGTGGCGGGAGCTTTTAGTCTTGTTCGTTTTCGGTCTGTGCCCGGTACGGCAAAGGAAATCGGTGCAATTTTTCTTGCAATGGGAACCGGTCTGGTTGTTGGAATGGGATATATCGGATATGCATTTCTTGTGGCAATTCTGTTAGGGGGTGTCACAATGATATATAATCAGCTGGATTTTGGACAGCAAAAAGATATGAGCCTTTATAAAACCTTAAATATTACAATTCCCGAGGATTTGGATTACACAGAGGTATTTGATTGTATTTTTGAAAAATATACAAAGGAATGTGAGCTTGTGAAAGTAAAAACTACGAATATGGGAAGCTTGTTCCGGTTAACCTACAATATTAAGCTGATAAATGCAAAGGAAGAACAAAATATGATTAATGATATCCGGTGTAGAAATGGAAATCTGGAAATTACTGTATCGAGACAGGAAAATATAAATATGGAGTTATAAAATAGAAATGGCAGGTGTTAAACATGAAACAAAAAATGAGGATTGTATTCGTATTGCTATGTATGGTGTTTTTAACCGGATGCAGTAGGGCAAATTTGACAAGTGCAAAGGATAATCAGAAAAATTCGTCAGATAATGAGACAACAACAGCATCTCCGGAGTCTGTATCGGAGGTGGATGCATCCGAAATGTTTACAGACCGGGATAAAGAAATTGGTTATGATGAAGAAAACAGTATTAAGGTTACCCTTGCAGATAATGAAAGTGTGAGTACTTCAAATTCTGTTTTAGTGGATGGTAACACAATTACGATTACGAAGGAGGGGACCTATATTTTATCCGGTTCCTTATCAGATGGAATGGTAATTGTTGCAGTTGATGATACGGATAAGGTAAGGCTTGTATTAAATGGAGTAGACATTACCAGTAAGGAATCTGCAGCTATTTATGTTCGTTCGGCAGATAAGGTGTTTATTACAACCGCAGCTGATTCAAGAAATCAGTTGACAAATGGTGGAACCTATACGGCGATTGATGATAACAATATTGATGGGGTAATTTTTTCTAAAGATGATTTGACTTTAAATGGTGCCGGAACACTGACGATTCAGGGAAATGAAGGGCATGGAATTGTGTCGAAGGATGATTTGGTTTTAACAAGCGGAATCTATGATATCACAGCTAAGAAGCATGGACTTTCCGGAAAGGATAGTGTACGGATTGCAGAGGGAACCTATCATATTGTATCAGGCAAGGATGGAATTCATGCGTCCAATGATGATGACAGTACTTTAGGATTTATTTATATCGCAGGTGGAACCATGGAGATTGCTGCAGATGATGATGGTATGCATGCAGATGCGGCACTTACCATAACAGGTGGAAGTATTCATGTAACAGAAAGTTATGAAGGATTAGAGGGACTTTCCATTGATATAACTGGAGGAGAAATAAATATAGCTGCCAGTGATGATGGATTGAATGCGGCTGGTGGAAATGACAGCAGTGGATTTGGAAAAGGCGGTGGCGATATGTTTGCCACAGAAGAAGGCGCTTATATTCACATTGCAGGGGGTTCCTTACATGTTAATGCTTATGGTGATGGACTTGATTCTAATGGAGATTTGTTTGTTTCCGGAGGAACAACCTACGTTTCGGGTCCTGTAAATGGTGGAAATGGTGCTTTGGATTATAATGGAGAAGGTCAGATTACAGGTGGAATATTCATAGCTGCCGGTTCTTTTGATATGGCACAAAATTTTGGCACATCCTCTACCCAGGGGGCTATGTTGGTAAGCTTTGATTCACAAACCGCAGGAAGTACCATTTCTTTGGCAGATAGTAATGATAAGGAATTGATATCGTGGAATGCAGATAAGGAGTATTCATGTGTTGTTATTAGTTGTCCGGAAATAACAGAAGGGAACAGCTATACATTAACCGCTGGTAGTTGTACCCAGGAGATTACAATGGATAGTCTCATTTATGGTAATGGCGGTATGGGTGGACATCTCGGAGGAGGAAAGCAGGACCGTCGGGGACCTATGAATGAGCAGTCGGAAGATTGGATGCCAAATCAAGATGGACAGATGAATGGCAGACCGGGTAACAGGATGCAAAATCAGGATGACCAGATGGATGGCAGACCGGGTGATATAGCACCGAATCAGGATAGTCAAATGGATGGTGATTCTTCAGAGGAACAAAATTCATTGTGAAACATAAAAATACCACCATAATTTAATTATCATTAAGTAGATAATTGATAAATGGTGGTATTTTGAAATGTTATAAAAGAGAAAACATAACAATAAAGTGACAGAAGCTTCCTCCCATAACAAATAAATGGAATATTTCATGAGAACCAAAGTTTTTATGTTTGTTATTGAAAATAGGAAGCTTTAATGCGTAAATAATACCTCCGATTGTATAAATAATACCACCTGCCAGTAACCATGCAAATTCGGCATGGGTTAATCCTCCAATGATTTTTCCAAATGCCAAAACACAGGTCCATCCCATGCTGATATAAAGGATTGAGGATACCCATTTTGGACAGTATACCCAAAATGCTTTGATTAAGATACCTGCAAGAGCAATACCCCATACAATGGAAAGGAGTATGATACCGGTATGCCGGTCTAAAACTAACAGACAAATTGGTGTGTAGCTTCCTGCAATGAGTACAAATATCATCATATGATCAATTTTTTTCAATATGGTATTAATTTTTTTTGATAAATCCAGTGTATGATAAATGGTACTTGCTCCGTACAACAAAATCATACTAATGGCAAAAATACCAAGAGAAAATACGTAAACAGACTGTTCCTCTTGTGATGCCATAAATAGTAATGGAATGGATGCAAGGATTGCCAGAATCATACCAATAAAATGTGTAATTGCACTACCGGGATCTTTAATATATTTGTTCATATGGACCGCTCCTTTCAGATTATTAATGAAAATAGGGTTTACTGGTTTATATCATTTAGTTGTTTTTAGTATATGCATTACGATATAAATATATCAATACACACGTCATATAGTATTAAAAACTACTTGTTGAAAAGTATAATACTTCTTTTCTTGTTAAAATGCAAGTAAAAGATAAAAAGTTTTTTTATGTTCAAAGAGTTTCTTTCCGGGAATGGACTTGGTGTTTGTTTCCTAAGATGTTACATTGAAAAAGAGTGGCTGCATCAAACCACTCTTTTTAGTATATCTTTATTTCCATTTATTAATTTAGTTTTGAAGTGCTGACTGTTGGAAGAGAAGATAAATTATTACTCTCTGAATCGTCAGGAATGGATTTAAGATATTCTGTATCCTTGTTATGGGCAATTCCCACGCCTTTTATTTGACCTGCCTTTGCTAAAGAAACGCCTTCTTCTTTGTTTACAATTCTATTATCTGATAACTGATATCCGGTGATACGGCCGCTTTCTTTTACCAGTCCTGTTATAGAAACTGCATCCTGGTTAGGTGTTGGAATATCATCCATGGCTGCAAGTGGAAGACTGGATGTAACGTTTTGATTCATAAATAATACCTCTGTTTCTTTTTATTTATGAGTAGTATGCGTCATTATATTATTTTCATTCGGTGCCATATGAAGAATTAACAAATGTTGTTTTAGGATTTTGTTAAGGATAACATAAATCATATTTTATGCATTACTATGCTTTGCCACATTTCTTTTCGTTACGAAATTCTTCATGTCAAAGGAAGTTTTTTGCTTGATATAATATATAAATGCAGCTCCGTTTAATAACAATGCACCAATCCATGCAGCAATCTCTGCATATGCAGTTGCAGGAAATCCTACGATGCCTGTAAAGACTGCAATGACAAATACACGAAGTACCATTTCCAACACTCCTGAAATCATAGGAATCATAGGTTTCCCCATACCCTGACAGCCGCTTCTGAAGATAAAGAGGAAGTCGACGGCAAAAATCATAAATCCGCATTTAATTAAATATTGGGATGCCAGGTCAATTTGCTTGGAACCGTTAAGCATGAATCCTGCTAATTCTTTTGAAAAGCAAATCATAACAGAACCCAATACAATATAAGATATTAAGGCGATAACAAGACAAACCCGCATACCACTTACAATACGGTCATATCTTTTTGCTCCGTAGTTTTGGCTTGTAAAGGATGACATTGTATTTCCTGCAGTGCAGGCCGGTTGCATAAATAGGTTGATATATTTGCTGCATGCGGAATAAGCAGAGGTATAAACAACACCCATTCCGTTTACAAAATATTGAACGGTCATACATCCGATTGCGGTAATGGAGTTCATTAATGCCATTGGAATTCCGTTTTTTAATAATCCGGCAATCATTTCTTTATTGTTTTTGAAATCCTTTGGTGTCATATGAATGATTTCTATTTTTCTTAGTTTGTTTAAACAAATGCAGGCAGAAACAAATTGTGCTGCTACTGTTACAATGGCAGGACCTTCTACACCTGTTTTAAATACAAACACACATACATAGTCAAAGACAATATTAAATACAGTTGAAACCATAATAGCATAAAAAGGCGTTTTGCTATCGCCTAATGCTCGTAGAATACTTGCACATAAATTATATAAAATGTTAACTGCAAGCCCGCCAAATATAATGTATCCATAGGTAAGACTATCTGATAATATTAATTCCGGTGTTTGCAGCTTTATTAAAATTCGTTTTAAAAAGATAATGCTAAAGCTTGTTAGTAATACAGTGATACAAAAAGCAAGCAAAATAGCAGAAGCTATGGAGTGTCTTAATTTATCTCTGTTTCCTGCTCCAAAATACTGAGCTGTCATAATCGTAAATCCATTTGTTAATCCAATGGAAAAGCCAATGATTAAAAAACAAAGGGAGGACATATTGCCAACTGCCGCCAGAGGATTATCGCCTAATCCTTTTCCCACTATTGCTGTATCTGCAATGGTGTAAATTTGTTGTAGCATGTTTGTTAAAAACATTGGAAAGAAAAAATGAAGTATTTGTGTTTTGTAGTTTCCTTGGGTTAAATCGTAAGTTTGTGCCATAGGGATAACCTCCTTTTTATATGATTGATATCATTTTTCGTATCAAATGATTCCTTGAGAGTATAGGTATTTATGGGATTTGTTTATATCAAAATTATGGCAATTATATTCAAAATATGGTATAAATGTTTTATGGAAGATAATGATTTCCCATGAAGGGGGGTAATGATAATGAATACCAATCGTGATTTGAATTACCGGCTATATTTGCAGCGGGAAGAAGGATTTAAAAGGGTTCCTTTTAGTAAGGAATTTGAAAAATATAAGGTGATTGGTTCAGGTGATGTTGAGCAGGTTAAAAAAAATTTTGTTGAAATAAAGAAAAATTATTTTTATGGAAAAGGTCAGCTTTCGGATGACCCTGTGAAAAACGTCCGATATCATTTTATTATTGCAGTTGCACTGACCTCAAGGGTATGTGTAGAATATGGAATGAGTCATGACCTTGCATATACGTTAAGTGATATTTATATTCAACGTGCTGATAAGTGTAATGATATAGAACAAATAATAGATATGATTGGGCAGATGCAGGTAGATTATGCAACAAGAATGAGGGATGTACAAAAGGAAAATGTCATTTCCGTACATATTAGAAAGTGTATTGATTATATATATGACCATTTGTCAGATAAACTGACAGTAGAAATGGTTGCAGATTATTTGAAGATTCATCCCACCTATCTATCTAAATTATTTTCTAAGGAAGTGGGAATATCCTTTAAAGAATTTATTATGAATGCAAGGGTGAATGCCGCTAAAAATATGTTGACTTATTCGGATTTTTCCTATATGGAAATAGCACTATCCCTGGGATTTTCCTCACAAAGTGCATTTATTAGAACCTTTGGTAAAATAACAGGAATGACACCGGGGAAATATCGTACTTTATATCAGGATAATGATAGAGATCGTGTCCTTTGATGTTTTTAGTGTTGCATCTTGATTTTTGTATCCATCATTCTTTGTGTTAATAATTCCTTGTGAATGATAAAAATACTGTTATAATTAAAATAATAATTAAATTTGAAATTAGGTGATAACATGCATATAGAAGAAAATCAGTTGTATCAAATTTCTTGTTTTGTTGACCGAAGAGACATGAAGTCTTTTGGTGTCACAGTAGATGATTTTATTAATAGAACCCCATTAGCCCATATGATGATTGGGAGAGCCAGGGAACTAGCAAAGAATAGCACGGACTATGAATGGCCCGGCTGTGGTTTTTCCATGGAAATGAAGTTTTATCCTGAGTTTATAGAATTGGTTTTTTCTGAACGAATAGAAGATTTTGTTTATAACTTAGAACAGTCACTGGCAGCTTTACCGGAGCAACAGGCAAAGGATTTGCAAAGAGTGATAACCATGATAAAAATGGCAGAAAATGAACTTGAGGCCAGAAGGATTATTCGTGATTTTGAGGCGAACGTTAAAAATATCAATTAAATAATATGAATAAAGATTATATGAATTATAATTTTTGGATTAATTGTATGGATTAATTTTATAGATTATTTTTTTGGACTAATTGTATGAAATAAATTATATGAATTAAATTGTATAGATTAGATTGTATGAATTGGATTAAATGTGAATGAATAATATGGATGAATAATATGGATGAATAATATGGATGAATAGAGGATTACTATGGATAAAAAAATAAAAAACATTGTGTTTGATGTAGGAAATGTATTAATTGATTTTTGCTGGAAGAAAACCTGTGATATGTTAGGCTTTTCTGCAGAGATTGTAGATGCTTTTGAAAAGAATATGGTTTTAACGGATGTGTGGGACCAATTAGATGAAGGTACCATTTTACAAGAGGATGCAATTCAAATATTTATTAGTCGTATGCCTCATTATGAAAAAGAGGTTCGTTTGTTTTGGGAACACGCAGATTCTTTTGTGGAAGAATACGATTACGCATATCAAATGATAAAGGAGTTAAAGAATAAGGGATACAAGATTTTTCTTTTGTCAAATTATCCCCTTGAGATGTATAAGCTTCATTGGCATACATTTCGTTTTTTTGAATTAGTAGATGGTTATATTGTGTCAGCTGTTGAAAAAATACGTAAGCCGGATGTGGCAATTTACCGTTTGTTATGTGAACGTTATCATTTAGATGCAAATCAGTGTTTATTTTTTGATGATCGTCAGGTTAATGTTGATGCTGCCATACAGGCCGGTATGCATGGCGTGCTATTTGAAGGCGAAGTAACCGTGAAGGAGCAGAATTTGTAGGTTAAGGTTTTTGTTGTGTGATAGTAACCTGATTCAATATTGTTTAAGTGAAAAGGAATTATTCCTATGTTTAAAAAGAGAAATGATTTGAAAAAGCAACATTATGAACGCGTATATCAATTACACCAGCAGGCTAAGTTTCTATGCTATATTAATGATGCATATATGGAAAACTATAATGGGAAAGAATATAAGAAGCTTTTAGGTAGTGTAGCAATTGGTAAGGGAGGCATCTTAGACTGTTATCAGCTATATGATTGTAATGGACGAAAAAAAGGAGCTATTACAATGGAAGAATTTTATGTTGGTGCTAATAAGGTAGATGAACTAAATGCCGGAGATGAGCCGGTTGCTCTGTATCCAAAGGAACAGGATGTAACTTATATTGCAGGAGATATTCTTGTGATATTAAATGATTAATTGGTTTATGTTTAGAAGTTATGTATACTAGATGACTATATATTTTACTAATTATATATGTTGAAATGATTATGTTAATATGTTACGTATACTAATTATGTTAATATTTTATGTTAATATTTTATGTTAATATATTATGGATACTTATTATGTCAAATAATTATGTAAATATATTATGAAAAGATTTTATGTTAATAAATTATGAAAAATAGATTATGTTAACAATATATGGGCTGAAGATACGATTAGTTTTATTGACTTGCTATATTTGCTGATTATGTTAACGAGTTATGACAAGTAATTATGTAAATTGGATATGTTATACAAAACACTTTGTGCATAGTAGGAGGATGAAATATGTCGATGATTACAAATGACTGGGATGAGAAACTAAAACCGGAATATAAAAAAGATTATTATAGAGTATTGTATCAAAAGGTTAATGAAGAATATGCCAGTGGGAAAAAAATATTTCCACCTGCAGATGATATATTTAATGCATTTCATTTAACACCATTAAAGGATGTTAAGTGTGTTATTATTGGTCAGGATCCGTATCATAACGACGGACAGGCTCACGGACTTTGTTTTAGCGTGAAACCAGATGTGGAAATACCACCATCGTTAGTAAATATTTATAAGGAATTAGAAGATGATCTTGGCTGTTATATTCCGAATAACGGTTATTTAGTAAAATGGGCGAAACAAGGTGTTCTATTATTAAATAGTGTGTTAACAGTACGTGCACATCAGGCAAATTCCCACCAGGGTATCGGTTGGGAACAATTTACGGATGCCGTGATGGATATTTTGAATAAAGAGGATCGTCCTATTGTGTTTTTGCTTTGGGGGAAACCTGCACAGAATAAGGCAGCTAAATTAAATAATCCAAATCATTTGATTTTGAAGGCACCTCATCCAAGTCCTTTGTCAGCATATAGAGGATTTTTTGGATGTAAGCATTTTAGCCAGGCAAATGCATTTTTAGAAGAACATGGTCTTACACCAATTGATTGGCAGATAGAAAATATTGAAGGAGTTTAAAATGGAATTATATATTGTACGACATGGAGAAACGATATGGAATTCAAAAAAGCTTTTGCAGGGTAGTGAAGATATTGAATTAAACGAAAAGGGAAGATTGTTAGCCGGAAAAACAGGACAAGCTTTAGAAGGGGTTACTTTTGATAAAATATATTCTTCACCTTTGATTCGGGCATATGAAACAGCCTGTCTGATTCGAGGTCATAGAAATATTCCGATTATTAAAGATGAGCGTTTAAAAGAATTGTGTTTTGGCGTGAATGAAGGTAAAAATTTTTCAAAATTATTAGCTGATGAAGCTGATCCATTTCATTATTTTTTTGAACGGCCTGACCTGTATGTTGCTCCGGAGCGGGGGGAAACGTTAGAGGACTTGTGTATCAGAGGAAAGGAATTTTTGGAAGAAAAGATTGAGCCGGAGAGAAATTCTTGTGAAAGAATTATGATTGTGGCTCATGGTGCCATAAATAAGGCACTGATGTGTCATATTAAAAAACATGGAATTGACCGGTTCTGGAGCGGCGGCTTACAAAAAAACTGTAATGTAATAATTGTTAGATTAGATGATGCCGGATATACTGTTTTGGATGAAACAAAATTATTTTATGATGCAATATAGTTTTGGATAATTATACGATTTTGCTTTGAAACACACGTAAAATTATCGTTTTTTATTAAAAGAGAGGTTCGAGAATGGGGTTATTAGATGCAGGCGTAGTAGAAAATTTATTACACAGTTCAAGTGTTGATAAAGGAATTGAGCGAACGATTGAGCACTTTATAAATGAACTTAGTATTGATAGTTTGTTTGTTATTCATTATGAAGAAGGTTATATGGAACCGAAGATTGAGTTTGAATGGGACCGTACTCCGGAAAGAACATTATGTAGTTTGGAGGAGTATATTCATAATATTGAAGGCTGGTATCATTTTGAAGATAATGAAATGTTTGTTGCAAGGGCAACGACTGTGCTATCGGCGGAAGAAAAAAAGATGTATCATGGTAATGGTTATGAATCTGTTGTGGAATATCAAATGACAAATCATGGTCTGATTATTGGATATATTGTAATTGCATGGAATGAAATAAATGATTTGTCCGATGAAACAGTAGAAGATGTTCATGTTATTTTTAAACTGATGAATGAAATGCTATGTAAAGATTATTTTAATGCTGTGGTAGGAGAGAGTGAGGAAAGTCTGTTTCGTATTTCTTGCAATATGACAAAAACCGCTTTGTATATGGTTGATCAGGAATACCGCATTTCTTATTGTAATGAATATGCGAAAACCCGTTTTCCCAATATCAAAACAGGAGATAATGTTTTTACTTCTTTTTGGGGAGAAAAAACAATAAAAAATGATAATCCTTTGTATATGTTAGAGGGGCAGGATATTGTTGAACGTGATTTATACCTTCCTTATCTGGAGAAGTCTTTCTTAGTAGGGGCAATGAAAGTAAGAAAAACGGATAATAGTTATGCGAGCGTGTTAACTTTACAGGAAACTCGTGATGATGACATAGTACATCAAAGACAGGTTCAGGGGAAAAAATTGATTTTTGCAATGCGGGAACTGTACAAGGATATGATTGCAGTTGAAATTCGCAAGGACCGGTTCCACGATTTTTTTGCTACAGATATTAATAATCAGAAATCTTATAGTAGAGATTTTGTATTAAAATGGTTATCTAAGGTTCACATTGATGATAAGCAAAAATTCTTAGAATGTTTTGATGTTAATTTTTTACATAATGCGTATATGAGTGGAACAAGAAACAAGGAAATTGATTTTCGATACAGAACCCATGAGGGAGAGTATCATTGCATGAATGGTCAGATTATTTTTGAACAGAATACAAATAAGGATATAACAGTATATATTTTTTTCCGGGATGTTGAGCAATTACGAAGTACTAAAATAGAAGAAGAGCGAAAAATGAGGGAGACTATTTTAGCTGCCCGTTCTGCTGCAGAATTAAAGGGACAAATTCTTGCAAATATTTCTCATGAAATCAGAACCCCAATGAGTGGGATTATTAGTATGTCCAGTGTGGCAAGACAGGTTTATAAAGATGAAGATCGGTTACTGGAATGTTTAAATAATATTGACGATTATTCTGAGCATATGATGCAGGTAATGGATGAATTATTAGATGCTGTAAAAGTAGATAATGATTCGATTATCATTAATCAACAGCCATTTAGACTGGATAGCTTTTTAAATCGTATTAAAGTTGTAATGCGGGATGCTGTGATAAAGAAAAATATTTTGTTTTCCGTTGAAATGAATAGCCAGAACAATCAGTTAATTGGAGATGAAATTCGGTTACAACAGGCTGTTTATTATTTGATGAGTAATGCTGTTGCAAATACACCTGTTGCAGGGTCTGTTACTCTTAGTGCAAAACAAATTGCTACTGATAAAAAGAAAGCATATATACGATTTATTATAGATGATACCGGAAGTGGTTTGACAGACAAGATGAAAGAGTGTATTTTTGGTTATACGAATGATTCTTTGGAAACCATTGAAGAACAACATTTTGACTTATCCCTTGCTGCAAAACTGATTAATTTAATGGGAGGACAAATTAGTGTTTTTGTTGATGGTGCAGGAACACATTTAGATTTTACGTTACCTTTTGAAATTGCAGAGGATCAAAAGAAATCAGTAAAAAGAAGAAAATCTTCTGTAGCCAGAGATTACTCCGGAAGACGTATTCTTATGGCGGAGGATAGTGAAATGAGTCAGGATGC
This sequence comes from Lachnospiraceae bacterium, assembly GCA_051880435.1. Classification (GTDB taxonomy): domain Bacteria; phylum Bacillota; class Clostridia; order Lachnospirales; family Lachnospiraceae; genus CAG-590. The sequence continues at coordinate 18,079 of JBJENY010000004.1, forward strand.
TCTTCGTGCCGTATTAGAAGTTGTAGGATTTGAAGTAGATGCTGTAGATAATGGAAAGAAAGCAGTTATTCAGTTTATTTCAAATCCAGTGGGGACATATGACGCAATTTTAATGGATATTAATATGCCGTATATGGATGGTAGAGAGGCCACAAAGTGTATTCGTATTTCAGGAAAAGAGGATGGAGAAACCATTCCTATTGTTGGACTAATGGCAAATACCTATGACGGAGATGTTGAAGAATCAAAAAAAGCAGGTATGCAAACTCATCTTTCCAAACCGGTAGATGTAAATACATTGTATCGTATTTTAGATGATTTGATACCTGAAAAAGAAGAGTAAATTAACATAATATTAAGAAGGAGGATGGGATGAGTTTCGTTTTAGTTAGTGATGCAACCCTTGATTTACCTGTTGATTTGGTTAAAAAGTTTGATATTAAAGTTGTACCTATGATGTTTAATTTGGAGGGGACAGAATATTTGCATTACCCCGACGAAAGAAATATGTCTAATGAGGAATTTTATCAGGCTTTAAAGGATGGAAAAACATCAACGACATCGCAGATTAATCCTATGACATATGTTGAATTTATGACTCCAATTTTAGAAGAAGGAAAAGATATTTTATATATTTGTTTCACGTCAGGGTTAAGCGGTACCTATCAATCGGCATTATTGGCGAAGGATATGCTTCTTGAGAATTTTCCTGATAGAAAAATTGTTGTGATTGATTCGTTGTGTGCTTCTGCCGGACAGGGCTATTTTGTATATTTGTTAGCATTAGAGAAAGAAAAAGGACTATCCTTTGAGGAACTATGTGATTGGGCATTGGCAAATCGCGGTCGTATTGCTCATTGGTTTACCGTTGATGATTTGTTTCATTTGCAAAGAGGCGGAAGATTATCCTTTGCGGAAGCAATGCTTGGAAGTGCATTAAAAATAAAACCAATCATTAGTGTAGACGAAAAAGGAGCTCTTTATACAGAAAATAAGGTTAGAGGTAATAAAAAAGCCATTGATTATATGATTAGCAAAATAAATGAAACAATGGATGAATCACAATTAACTATTTTTGTAGCTCATGGGGATGCGCAAGAACGTGCTGATGAATTTAAAAAGAAAATTCTGGAGAAAACAGCTGTAAAAGAAATTATTACAACAAAAATCGGTCCTATTATAGGAAGTCATACAGGTCCCGGAATGCTGGCTGTTTTATTTTTAGAAAAGTAATAACGTGAATTTGGAAGGGCTTAGGCCCTTCCTTTTTCACTTTTTTAGTGGTTGATATCGTGAATTTTAATGGAATGTTGACAATGTCTGTACATGAATATTTTGTATATTATTTGGAATCAGCTTCTTTTGCAAATCGGTTATCGACCAGATTATTATATGGGACGTTACTGTCTAATTCTCCGGCTCCGATTAAAATGTTTTGTAACAAATCAAAGCTGCTTTCTTCAAATACTAAATTGTTTTTCCAGGTGTCCTGTTGATAATATCGGTCTACAATTTTTTCTATTGTTTCAATATCAAAATCTTCGAATTGTGGAGCGATTACTTCTGCGATTTGGGCAGGTGTATGAGTATTTACGTAGTCCATACCTTTTTGTAACGCATTGGTAAAGCCCTGTATGGTTTCTTCATTTTCTTCCATATAATCCTTAGTGACACAGTAAGATGTATAAGGAACATAACCGGAATCTACTCCTAAAGAAGCAACAACATAACCTTCCCCTGCTGTTTCTAATGCAGTTGCAGAAGGTTCAAATTCGATTGTAAAATCCCCTTGCCCGCCGGAAAATGCAGCAGCAGTACTACCAAAATCAATACTTTGGTCAATAGATAAATCAGTTTTTGGATCAATGTCATTTTTCTCAAGGATGTATTCGAATACCATTTCAGGCATACCACCTTTGCGCCCGCCCAAAACATTTTTTCCTTTTAACATATCCCAACTAAAGTTATCAATTGGTTTTCTGGAAACTAAAAAGTTTCCGGCACGCTGAGTTAATTGTGCGAAATTTACAACATAGTTTGAGGCACCTTCTGCATATAAATAAATGGATGCCTCGGCCCCACAAAATCCAATGTCGGTTTCTCCTGCTACAACAGCAGACATTACTTTATCAGCACCAAAACCATTTACTAATTCTAAGTCAATGCCCTCTTCTTCAAAATAGCCCTTTTCAATTGCTACATATTGAGGTGCGTAGAAGATGGAATGTGCAACCTCAGTCATGGTAACCTTTTTTAGATTTGTTTCTTCTTTGTGGCATCCGACGCAGGCGGCAAGAACAAACATAATAGCCATAGAAGATGCCAGAACTCCTTTAAATATTTTTCTTTTTGGCATAAATACTCCAAACACTTTTTAGATAGTATATTCATGAAATGCAGATATGGTGTAAAAAATAGCTCCAACATTTCTGCTGGAGCTTAGTTTTGTTATATATTGAATGTATTATAAACAGGTTGCTTTTTTGTCAAAGGCTGGATTAAAGGCGTAGAAGTTTTTGGAGTCTAAATCATCCTGAATAAGACGAAGACTTTCTCCAAATCTTTGGAAGTGTACCATTTCTCTTGCTCTAAGGAATTTGATTGCATCATAAACGTCAGGATTATCCTTACACAAACGAAGAATATTATCGTAGGTAATACGCGCTTTTTGTTCAGCAGCCATATCTTCATGAAGATCTGCGATTGGATCTCCGGTTGACTGCAATGAAGCAGTACTAAATGGGACGCCGGCGGCATTTTGTGGCCAGATTCCTGTTGTATGATCTACATAGTATTGATAGAAACCGGATTTTTCGATTTCATCCATAGTTAAATTTTTGGTTAACTGGGTAACAATGGTTGCAATCATTTCTTCATGACCTAATTCTTCAGTGCCGATGTCTGTTAATGCACCAATTACTTTGTTGTTTGGCATGGCATAGCGTTGAGACAGATATCTTGTGGCAGCTCCTTTTTCTCCATTAGGTCCTCCTAACTGGCTCATGATTGCCATAGCAAGCTTTGCATCTGTTGTTTTGATATTTACCGGATATTCTAACATTTTCATATAGGTCCACATAACTAATCACACTCCTTTTGCCATGGCCATGGTTTGTTTACCCAGGTCCAATAATCCTTGTCAAATGCTCCATAAATAGTAAGAGGTTCAAATCGTCTTTCATAGCATTCCACTGCATCATCAAATATTTTGTGGAATTTGTGGTATTTCTCCAGCGCACAGTCACAATCAGGATGAGTATCTAAATACATTGCCAATTCTATAATTGCAAAGTTGCTGGTTTGGATAAGCTTTTTTAACTCTTCTTTACACATATGCTCCATGCTTAACACCTCACTCCGCAAAAAATATAATTTAACTCCTTGAATATGGTGCCTTCCCGTAAGGCACATTCCGGCTCATATAAATCCCCCCATTGTTGCCATGGAACATAAGACATAACCGGTGGAAAATCACAACCCAATTTTTCCATATCGTCATGTTTGTGGCATTGTTTTTCATATGGGGTTTTGCATTTGCAGTCCATTGGTGGCATTGGTTTTTCGTATGGGGGTTTGCATTTGCAGTCCATTGGTTTTTCATATGGACGATTCCTATTGCCCATGTTTATCCGGCAGTAATTATTATCATTATTTCGATTCCGTGGCTCCGGTTTCATTGGAGGACGGCAATCGGTATTCATTTTATTTTGACAGCTTCTTTTGTAAGAAGTGTTCATGTTGTAACAAGGCTCCAATTGGATTCTCCTTCAAACTTTCGTATGATATATTTTATGAAGAAAAAGACTGATTGGTGTCATTGGAGGTATAAGAATTGTATTGTTGCTGTCTGCTTTTGTTTAGGATATAATTTCCTTGCGACAGCAATCGGTATTTGCTATACTATTTTTTAATTGGATGTGATACGTTCTTGAATCATCAGAATGTAATGATTGAAATAGGAGGAGCCGATTATGAAAAATAATGGGTTGATGATGCAGTATTTTGAATGGTACATGCCGGAAAATCATAGTTTATGGAAAAAAATGATGGAAGAAGCACCGAAATTAAAAGCATTAGGTGTATCTGCAATGTGGGTTCCACCTGCATATAAAGGTGCCGGGGGAGACAAGGATGTAGGATATGGTGTTTATGATTTATACGACCTTGGAGAGTTTAATCAAAAAGGTAGTATTCCAACTAAGTATGGCACAAAAAAAGAGTACATAGAAATGGTTGCGGCTTTACAAAAAAGCGGTATTGATATTTATGGGGATATTGTATTAAATCATAAGATTGGAGCAGATGAAACGGAGTTAATTCAGGCGGAAGAGTTTAATTGTGTCAGCCGTAACCAGATGGTTGGAGATGAGAAAACTATTCTTGGCTGGACTAAGTTTACATTCCCCGGTCGAAAGAACAAATACTCTGATTTTAAGTGGAATTGGACCCATTTCGATGGAATAGACTGGGATCAGAAGCAGACGAGAAATGCTATTTTTAAGTTTGCAGGTAAATCCTGGGAAGAAGCGGTTGATGACGAAAATGGTAATTATGATTATCTGATGGGAGCCGACATTGATTTTGATAATCCGGAGGTTAAGGATGAACTTTATCGTTGGGGTGAATGGTATCTGAATATGACCGGCGTGAATGGATTGCGTTTAGATGCGGTAAAACACATAGGTTATTATTTTTATAAAGACTGGCTTCCAAGCATGAGAGAAATTACCGGAAAGGATTTGTTTGCTGTTGGAGAATACTGGCATTGGGATGTGGAACATTTGGATCGATATCTTGCAAATGTGAATTATGAAATGTCTTTATTTGATGTGCCGCTCCACTTACATTTTCATGATGCGTCAAAAGCTCATGGAGATTACAATATGGCAACAATCTTAAATAATACATTGGTACAGCGCCACCCAATGCATGCAGTTACCTTTGTAGATAATCATGATACACAGCCTGGACAGGCGTTAGAGTCCTGGGTGGAGGATTGGTTCAAGCCTCATGCTTATGCCATAATTTTACTTCGGGAAGCCGGTTATCCTTGCGTCTTTTATGGTGACTATTATGGAATTCCACACGATAAGGTGAAAGCAAAGAAAACCATGCTTAATAAAATGATGAAGCTCCGTAAAAAATTTGCTTATGGTGTGCAGCATGATTATTTTGATGATTACAATGTTGTTGGCTGGACGAGAGAAGGTGATGAAGAACACAAAAACTCTGGAATGGCGGTTGTATTGTCAGATAATACCGGTGGAAGTAAGCATATGTATATTGGAAAGCAATTTGCAGGTCAGTTCTTTAAAGACGCATTAGGGAATGCAAAATATAATGTTAAAATAGATGACGGAGGATTTGGAGATTTTTATGTAAACCGGGAAACTGTTTCTGTTTGGATTCCGGAAAACGGAAAATTATAATCCCAAACTTACTTGCATTCATAATTAGACTGTATTATAATAATAATACTTTAGCGCTGTAAATTTTTACAGTGATGTTGTGGAAATGTATTATTATTAGAGTCTTTTATTATAAATAATGACTTGAAAAAGTAGATAATGGTTTGCTTTTGCAGGAAAACCATTGGAATAGGAGTTTTGTTATGGGTAAAAGTGTTAGAACAGATGCTGTTCGTGGTTTGTTTGAGGCCATTCTTACATTAGAGAACGAAGAAGAATGTTTTGATTTTTTTGAAGATGTATGTACAGTTAATGAATTATTGTCTTTAGCACAAAGATTTGAAGTTGCAAAGATGTTAAAAGAAGGACATACTTATATGGAAGTGGCAGAAAAAACAGGTGCATCCACAGCTACTATTTCTCGCGTGAATCGTTCTTTGAATTATGGTAAAGATGGTTATGAGATGGTTTTTTCAAGAATGAAAAGTATGCAATAATACAAAAAGCAGTTCATTTGAACTGCTTTTTAACATATATAATATTGAAAAATTATAATGGTTTGCTGACCTTTTTTGCAGCTTTTTCCCGTATTTTTGCTTCTTTTTCCTTCTTTTTTGCGATTTCTTTTGCGACTTTATCTTTTTGTTTTTGCTGTTCCTTCGCTAAACGTTCCTCTAATGCTGTGTCCTCAACTGTATAGTTTTCCCGAAGAGAGTCCACCAATCGCTCTATGATTTGTTTCTTCTCATATATATCGTAACTTAACATTGTGATCATTGCAAAAGTCTTTAAATAATCATCATCAATAGGAAAATTATTTTCTGCGATTTCGTAAACTTCCTGAATACTTTCTCTTACTTTAATGCCATATTGTTTTTCTAAAGCAAATAAATCTTTATATATTTCTAGCATTCCAATACCATTTTCTGATTGGAAGTAAGAATGGGTCATAGGTTCCAGCAAGCTTTGTATGTCGCCGATAGACAAGAAGTTTTTTAGATAATAGATATATATTAATAATATAATATGGTCCTTTGAATATCTTTTTTTATTTGATGGTGGCAACAAATCATTCTTTGAATAATTATTAATCATTGTTTTTGTGAGAATTTTATCTTCCGGGTCTCTTTTGTTTCCTGCTAACTGTTTATCCATAAATGTAGTTACCTGGTCCATATATAGCTCAATGGAAGGAATATCCTCTGGTTCAATATAATCCAGTTTAATCCAATTATTGATTGCTTCCTTGAATTCTTGAAAATTAATTGTATTCATATGTTTTCCTTTCTGCGGCAAGTAATAATACCTTATTTAGTGTTATCTATGTAACAGTATATAGTTTTAAAAACTAGATTGCAATATTTTTTGTGTTTTTTTGCTTTTGTTTGGCAGGGGGGTATGTTATACTGACTTGACAAGAGAAAAAGAGTCAACTGTTTGATGATTAATATTAGTTGTATCGCATTTTTATATAAGTGATTAGATTTAATTTTGCTAGTTTAGACCAATAATTTGTTGGCAGATGAAAGGAAGTTTTTTACCATGGAGATGAATTTGAATGACAAACAACAGGAAGCGGTGATTACGACAGAAGGTCCTGTTCTTATGCTTGCAGGTGCAGGGAGTGGAAAAACAAAAGCTCTTACCCATAGAATAGCATATTTAATTAAGGAAAAGGGTGTTGATCCCTATCAAATTTTAGCAATTACATTTACAAACAAAGCAGCTGAAGAGATGCGGGACAGAGTAGATAGAATTGTTGAATGGGGCGCTGATGGTGTGTGGGTTTCTACGTTTCATTCATTATGTGTACGTATACTTAGAAGATATATTCATAATTTGGAATTTGATAATCATTTTACGATATATGATAGTGATGATCAAAAGTCTACAATAAAAGGCATTTTGAAAAAATTGAATATGGATCCCAAGCAGTATTCTGAAAAAAGTGTAATGGCAGAAATTTCCCGTGCAAAAGAAAGATTTATTTCTCCGGATGAATATGACAAAGAAGCAAGTGGAAACTATCGTAAAATGCAGATTGCAAGAGTGTATCAGGAATATCAGAAAACTTTAAAACAAAATAATGCATTAGATTTTGACGATTTATTATATAAAACAGTAGAATTATTTCAATTTTTCCCGGAAATATTAGACAGCTATCAGGAACGATTTCGTTATATTATGGTAGATGAGTATCAGGATACAAACCATATTCAGTTTCTGTTTGTTAAGCAATTGGCGGCAAAGTACCGTAATTTGTGTGTGGTTGGTGATGATGACCAGTCTATTTATAAATTCAGAGGCGCCAATATTTATAATATTTTAAATTTTGAAAATGAATATCCTGAAGCAAAAGTAATCAAATTAGAACAAAATTATCGTTCAACCAAGAATATTTTGTGTGCTGCAAATGGAGTGATTTCTAATAATGAGGGCAGAAAATCAAAGGCGCTTTGGACAGAACATGAAGAGGGAGAAAAGATTTCTTTTTCTCTTTATGATACAGAATACAGGGAAGCAGACGGAGTGATTCATACAATGCTTCAATTACAAAGTGAAGATGGTTTTGGATATAACGATTTTGCAATATTATATCGTACCAATGCACAGTCGCGTATATTTGAAGAGAAGCTGTTAATGAATAATATTCCATACAAAATTATTGGAGGGCAGAACTTCTATGGTCGGAAAGAGATAAAAGATATGATCTGTTATCTGAAGGTTGTGGATAATAGCAGAGATAATTTAGCTGTTCGTAGAATTATTAATGTTCCCAAAAGAGGTATTGGGGCAAGTACCGTTGAGAAGATTCAGAATTATGCTGATAATTACGGTATCAGTCTTTTAGATGCAATGTTCGAGGTTGCTAATATTCCCGGTTTAAGCCGTGGCGTTTCAAAGGTAGAAGGATTTACCAATTTGATATATGATTTGAGGGATGAATTAAATCTGGGCATGTCCCTTGGTGATTTATATGAAGAGATATTACAAAAAACAGGGTATCTGGAAGCATTAATAGCAGAAAATACAGAGGAGTCTAAGGGACGAATTGAAAATTTAAATGAATTGAAAAATAAAATTGTAAAATACGAAGAAGAGACAGATGAGGCAACCTTGTCAGGTTTATTGGAAGAGATTGCGTTAGTAGCAGAAGTGGATTCAATAGAACAATCAGAAGAAAAAGTATTGCTTATGACATTACATAGTGCAAAGGGTTTGGAGTTCCCTGTAGTGTTTTTAGGAGGTATGGAGGATCGGCTGTTTCCAAGTGCAATGTCACTTAATTCTGAAGATCCTGATGCAATTGAGGAAGAACGCAGACTGTGTTATGTTGGGATTACAAGAGCAATGAAACGGTTATATTTAAGTGCAGCAAGACAACGAATGATGCACGGAAATACACAGTATAATCCAATTTCCAGATTTGTTAATGAAATACCCGAATCTGTTATTAAAAAAAATGGAGATGGTGCATTGGCTATAAGACGACAGGCTGATGCCTCTGCAAAAGCAATGCAAAGTCTGGCAAATCGCAGTGCCAGTGTGAGTGCAAAACCATATGCTTATCAAGGAGGCATATCTTCTTTTGGTAAAGAATTTAAAGTTGAAAAGCTTGAGATTGATTATGGAATCGGGGATACTGTTTCCCATACTAAGTTTGGAACAGGTGTTGTTACAAATTTGATTTCCGGTGGAAAAGATTACGAAGTTACGGTTGATTTTGAAAACTATGGTGTGAAAAGGATGTTTGCATCTTTTGCAAAGTTAAAGAAATTATGATTTCAATATAGTATTATTAATAAATTTGTGATATACTACTGTTGCTTAAGAATAATATTATATTGGGAAAGGAAGGTATTTAAAATGAAAAATATTGATGATTTAATTAGTGTAGCTAAGATTCAGGAATTAATGAAGCGAGAAGATCCACAGGAGAAAACAACAAGACGTGCTCTTTGGATTTTTGCAACTATTGGTGTGATTACAGCCGTTGCAGCTATTGCAGTTTGTGTATATAAGTATTTAACACCAGATTATCTTGATGATTTCGATGATGATTTCGATGATGATTTTGATGATGATTTTTTCGATGATGAAGAGCCTGTTGTAGTTAAGGCTGTGACAGAAGAAAACTAATTATTTTATGAATTTTTTTACATGAAGGAATCACTGCATGAGTGGTGATTCCTTTTGTAATGTTGCTATTTTAAAAGAAGGGAAATAATAATGCTATCAATTATATTGCCGGTTTATAATGAAGAACAGAATATTGAACGTGCATATCAGGCGATTAAAGAGGTATTAGCTCCTAAGGAGATTGAATTCGAACTTGTATATGTGAATGATGGATCAAAGGACCGTAGCTTTGAAGTAATTCAGAAGCTTGCTAATGATGTTCGCGATGCAAAAATTATAGGAGTTTCCTTTTCAAGAAATTTCGGTAAAGAATCTGCTATTTTTTCAGGGCTGGAGCATGCTACAGGAGATGTGTGTGCTGTGATGGATTGTGATTTGCAACATCCACCGGAAACATTGCTTCAAATGTATGAATTATGGGAACAAGGTTTTGAAATAATAGAAGGTGTGAAACGTTCGAGAGGAAAAGAAAATTTTCTCTATAAAGGTTTTGCAAAATTATTTTATGCATTAATTAGTAAGGCAACAGGAATTGAGATGTACCATTCCTCTGATTTCAAAATGCTGGATCGAAAGGTGGTAAATGAATATATTCGTTTGTCGGAACGGAATATATTTTTTAGAGCATTGTCTTCGTGGCTGGGATTTAAAAGTACGGTTGTTGAATTTGATGTCAAAGAACGTCAGGCAGGAGTTACAAAGTGGTCTATTAAGTCACTGATAAAATATGCAGTAGGAAGTATTACTGCCTTTACAACAGCACCTATGCAATTGATTTCCCTTACAGGCTTTCTTTTCTTTATTTTTGCAGTTATTGTTGGAATACAGTCATTGATTAAGTGGGCGTCTGGTCATGCATTGGAAGGTTTTACTACTGTTATTTTGCTGTTATTGATTACGGGAAGTATGATTATGATGAGCCTTGGAGTGATTGGATATTATCTTGCAAAAATTTATGATGAAATTAAGGGCAGACCGAGGTGCATTGTTGAGGAAATAGTTCGTTCACCCAAATAATGAATACCAATTAGATGGTTAAACAGCTTGCAAATACAAAGATAATTTTTGGAATTAAAAAAAATTACAAAAAATCAAAAAAAATACTTTACAAAACATATTTTATTTGCTAATATATTCAACGTGCTGTTCGAGTAGTGAGCACAGAGGAAATAAAATAAAAAAACGGTTGACAAGTCAAAATCATTTTGTTATAGTAGTCAATGCGTCAGTGATGACACCGTGAGAACACGGGGTGTGGCTCAGCTTGGCTAGAGCGCTTGATTTGGGATCAAGAGGTCGCAGGTTCGAATCCTGTCACCCCGACTTTCAACTTACATGCGGGTGTAGTTCAATGGTAGAACACTAGCCTTCCAAGCTAGATACGTGGG
>JBJENY010000005.1:0-28807 GCA_051880435.1 Lachnospiraceae bacterium
CCCCTTAAGTAGATTTTGGTTATTTACCGTGTCTACTTAAGGGGAATCATATCACACAACCGGAAGGTCTTTTTATTAATATACGATTAAAAAATATGATGTCTCTAATTACTGCTTTCCTGATAAACATTTTCCCATTGCGGGATAAATTTGATGATCGGCATCAGTACCACCATAATATACTGCCACAAAATTTTTATTCACATCCAATGTATAATAAAAAATTTGATCATTAATCGCTGCACCTAATGCATCTTTTTTTGACTTTCCTGTAATAGTAGCCGACTGAATTCCTGCTACCCGAAACACTTCCTTCTTAAATGTGTCATCCTTCATATCATTCACCTCATGTGGCGTATCATAGCTCACTGCATGGTCATCAAAATCACCACCATCTGCAATGACAGTCATAATTGCAGTTGCAATAGCCTTTCCTGCATCAATATCGGAACTAATACGAGCCTTGTTAATATACTTAATTAACACCGGTGCTAAGGCCGCTGCTAAAATTGCCATAATTGCAATCACAATAATTAATTCAACCATAGAAAATCCAAAATTATTCTTTTTCATAAATATCCTCTCCATATACTAAAAATTAAAATCCCTCTTGTTGTGTATGATATCACTTCTTATATATGATTGCAACAAAAAAGAGAGACCAAACATCTCTCTTTTTATGAATATCAGTGACTTTTATTACATTGTTAAATCTATAGACAACTTTTTAATAGTCTGTAATGTTTTTGTACGAATTTCATCAGCATCAAACAATGAAAGTAATGTATCACGGTCAAACTTATTCTGCATTAACAGATTAACCAAATCTTCAATATATGACTTAACATATGCAACATTATCAGGACTTGTATCCTTCAAAATGTTCTGAATATTATGAATATGCTCGATAACTGATGGTTCATTATTCCTACTTGTTACTGACTGATCATCCGACTCATCAGATAACTCAATTACCTTACCGGTTTTTGTAATAATAACCTTCTTATTTGGAGCAGGAGCAGATGCCGGAGAAGATGGCTTTTTACGGACAATTAGTAATTCCACAACTTTAATCAGGCAGGCAACACTATATGTAACCTCTTCTTCTGTCTGTTTGTCCTTACCCTTTTCCTGATACTGCTGCCATAACCACTCAGACTTGCATAACAAATCTTCAATCTGAGAGTTTGCAAATAATTTATTTAACTCATTATTACTGTTGTTTGAAGACTTGCCAAATCCAAACATTCCACCACCGGATGATTCCTGTTTTGTTCCATATTTTGATGGCAGATTAATCTTATTGAAGGTTTCATGGAACATCTTCTTTGCACGGTCTTGATTATATGTATTACTAATAATACGGATATCCTTATTATTTAATCCATTCTTAATTAAATCCTCAGCTGCCAGGAATACCAGATGTTTTTGACGATCCTCTAGTAATTCTTTGATTTCAATATTGGTCTTACTCTTCTCAATAATGGTATCCTTACGAATCTTAAAGGCTTTAATCTTTTCTTTAATACTAAAGAATAACTTTAACATGGATGGATTTGCATTAACATAATTTCCAATCCATGTAAGCTCAACATACTGATGCTCAATCTTATTAGAAATCTCATATACATTATAACCATCAAATACAACATTCAATGTAGTGTATAACAAATCAAGAATCTCATACTTTTCTTCCCATGAACGGGTTGATAAATCCTGATTAATCATCTGCTTAATTCCACATTCATGGAATACAAGATTATATTCATATAATCCTTCAAATACATTGCTTTTATCACTTAATGATGAACCTGTACCAAGTACCTGCATATTTTTCTTCATTGTAGGCTCATCTTCAATATAACGGCAAACCTTCTTTACAAACGCAGAAACTTCAACTAACAAAGTATCAATTCGTTTGTTATAAATATCCTGCTTTGAAATTGCAGAAATAATAGATCTGCTAAGTACATTCGTATACTGTGTACTATTACAATTGCGGATTAATTCCTTAAAATTATCATAAACCATCATATTATCTACAGGTACATACTCAGCATTAAGTCCATAGAATTCAAATGCTTTGTTATAATCCTTTTTTCGAATATAAGAATTAAACATACCCATACTAAACTGAATCTTATAATCGTTGCCTACATGTGTGTCTTCAACAAAATAATCATATAATACTTCTAAGTTGTTCAAATATGATTCTGAATTTGATGCAGAAGGTGGTAAATCCATCTCCATTACAACATTAATAAGATCCATATATCCCATAACAGCCTTGTCATATGAAGCAGGACGATCATCTGCATCTGCAATTTGATAACATGTATTTATCAAAAGAGGCGCTACTCTTTCTCCAATCAAACGCATAGCCTCTGGGAAATGGTCTAACTGGTATAGATAAAGCAGCCAAATACTATAACGATAAATTCCTGTAGTATTAATTATGGCGTCTGTATCTGTTGGATCAATATCTCCATATACAAACTTGAATAATGGCTCAATCCACTCTTCAATTTCATACTTTCCTGCTCTTTTGATATGCTCGTCTACAAACTCACTTAATTCATAAAGTTTTGTACACTGGGCTTTCACATCATCATCAACCATCATCGTATTCAGATCAAAGTTACGATCCTTTAAATAGTCAATAACCATTGCATAAAAGCCTTCTTCAACCTGCTCATTCAGAAAACGAATCAACATACCTTTATTAGAAGACGCTGCAATAGAGATAATATTTGTATCACTACTCCGAGTAATATTTGCCGGTAAATTCTGCATTTTAAAACCTCCTAACAGTCCATAATTCCTCTTGGTTGTATGAATTAAATAAAATCAACACATACTATTGATATAATAGCACAACTAATATTTTTTTACAACGGGATTTTATTTCACTTTCGTTATAATTACATATAGTTTTTGTATAATTTTAACAAAAAATTAATTGCATTTTTAGCCTTTAGGTATTAGAATAATATCTATATTGGGATGAATTTTGTATATATGTACAATCCCAAAATAAACAAAAAGGAGAATATCATATGGCAAAAAAATCATTTGGAAAATTTATTGCTTTTACAACCGCAGTTACCGCAATTGGCGGAGTTTGTTACATTTACAGGGATAAAATTAAAGAAAGCAGCATTTATCAATCTATTACGGGAAAGATTGCTGACTGGATGGATAAGGACATAGAGCCGGATGATTTTAATTTTGATGATGACGATTTTGATGATGCAGCGGTCTTTGATGATGACGCAAGAAATAATCGTGAATATACTTCTATTACCATTACTTCCGCCAATACAGAGGAAAGTATAAGCGATACAGCATCTGAATCCACTGGTGAAGAACCTGCTGTTGATGAACCTGCTAGTGATGATGCTACTAGTGATGATGCTACTAGTGATGATACTACTACTGGCAAACCTACTAGTGATGATGCTACAACTGACGATGTTACCAATAACGTGAATGACGATACTGTGAGTGATATCACAGACGATATAGAAGAAATGATGAATCCAACAGAAGAAATAATTCATGATGAAGACATTTCTTCTTTTGATGATATTGTAGTGAATCCTTCTATATCTTCTGCTTCCATGGATAGCACCACAGAAGAAACAACAGTTGATGCTTATGAAAATGAAGGTTTATCCGATGTATCAGAAGATCCGGACGTTTTAGAAGATCAGGACAAATTAGATTTCTAAATTTATGTTAATGATACAACCTTGAAATATTCACGTTCAAGGTTGTATTTTTTTGTGTGAATATGTAGAATGCTATTAATAAATCATAATCAACAATCATAAAGAAAGGATTTCATTATGCCAGTCAGTTATGAAAGTTTCGCTGCTGTATACGATCGCTTCATGGATAATATTCCTTACGGGGATTGGAGCCATTATTTAATAACATTACTAAAGGATTATCAAATTGAAAAAGGTCATTTAGTAGAATTAGGATGCGGAACAGGAACATTATGTAAACTACTATCTCAAAAAGGGTATCAGGTTACCGGTATTGATTTATCAAAGGATATGATTTCGATTGCAAAAAAGAAAATCGGCAAAACAAAGAATATCACATTTCTGCAACAAAACATGTGTCAGCTTATGCTAGACGAAAATCTTACTTATGACTGTTTTTATTCACTATGTGACAGTATGAACTACCTGTTATATGAAGACGAGCTGCTTGAAACCTTTCAGGGGGTTCATAATTACTTAAAGTCGGATGGCATTTTCATTTTTGATTTAAAAACCAAACATTTTTATCAGAATATTCTCGGAAACCAGGTATTTTGTGACCACAGGGAAGAATGTAGTTACATCTGGGAAAACAGTTTTTTTGAGGAGGATAATGTAAATCAATACGATTTAACACTTTTTATCAAAAAGAAACATTCTTCACTTTTTCAGAAATTTGAAGAAACCCATCATCAAAAAGCCTATGAATTATCCAAAATGATTGACTTATTAACACAGGCAGGGTTAGAATATGTAACGGCATATGACGCATTTACAAAAAATCCGCCAACAAATCAGAGTGAACGGATTTATGTCATTGCAAAAAAATAAATCAAACGGAGAACAATATGAATGATATTATTTTAAGAGGTACTGCTGCGAACAATCAGGTTCGATTTTTTTGTGCCTATACAAAACAGGTTGTTGAAACTGCAAGAACAATTCACAATACAAGCCCGGTTGCTACAGCTGCGTTAGGAAGACTCCTTACCGCAGGTTCCATTATGGGTAGTATGTGTAAAAATGACAGCGATGTCCTTACATTACAGATTCAATGTTCCGGTCCAATCGGTGGATTAACTGTAACGGCAAATTCCAAAGCGCAGGTAAAGGGGTATGCTAATAATCCTAATGTCATTTTACCACCTAGCGACAAAGGAAAACTTGATGTGGGTAAGGCTGTAGATTTAGGTGTATTAAGTGTAATTAAAGATATTGGATTAAAAGAACCTTATGTAGGTCAGTCTAATCTTATTACCGGAGAAATTGCGGAAGATTTAACCTATTATTTTGCAACCAGTGAACAAATTCCTACCTCTGTTGCTCTAGGTGTATTAATGGAAAAAAATAATACTGTCCGCCATGCGGGAGGATTTATTATCCAATTATTACCTTTTGCAGAAGAAGATTTAATAACTGACTTAGAAAATCGCTTAAAAGACTTTACTTCTATCACATCCTTAATGAATCAGGGAATGTCTCCTGAGGATATGATGAATAAGTTGTTTGCAGGATATGACATTCAGATTAACGATACCATTATTCCTGAATATCATTGTAACTGTTCAAAAGAACGGGTATATAAAGCCATTGTTTCTATCGGAAGAAAAGATATTGAAGAAATGATTGCAGATGGAAAACCAATTGAAGTAGGCTGTCAGTTCTGTAATAACAAATTTGAATTTAGTGTGGATGAGTTAAAGGAAATGATTTCTTTGTGAAAGGGGTCAGACCCCTTTCACAATTTGTTCACAATATTCAATTGCCTTGTTTAAAATAAAATCCTGATTTCGGTCAAACAATGCATTCACTGCTGTTTCATCAAAGGATATTTTTTCATCCAGAGGAATCGAAGAAATCCGATTTTCATTTGTGTCAACAAAAATATTGCTATTCTCATCTAATACCGGCACTCCGGAATACATTAATATACCGGAATCAAGGGATACAGAATTCACCGCCTGTGCTGAACTCATAGATTTTGTAAATCCCATGGTTTTAACATTATCAAATTCGCTCATCATCATAATAAAATGATCTCCTGCACTGACGCATTCTGCATTAATTAATAGAAGAATGTCTCCATCCTCCCATAGCCCTTCTCCTTCATAGGTTAATGCCTCTCCCGGAATATAATTTCCTGTATCAGAGCTAATCGGATATTCCTTCTTTACGTCATCCCAAACAGCTTCCCTACAGTAGGTATGCTGTCCTTTTGGTGCAAGCAGTTTACCAATTGTCATAATAAACTGAGGAGAACCACCACCATTACTTCGCAGATCAATTATTAAATGCTTTATCCCCTTTTCTTTATACTGATTTAATTTTGCTCTTAACTCCTCCTCCATCTGACTATGATCACCATTTTCGTATGATTTGCTATCATACATCATTTGACTAATTCGAAGACAGACAGTATTATTTGATGGTTCGCTAAAAGAAAGATTATCACCCTCCACACCCTGATTCAAGACTGCCAGAGTATCCATTAATCTGTCGTAATAATCTCCATGGGAAGTCAATGTCACATCTACAGGTTCTCCATTTTCCTTTAAAACCGTTATTGTTACCTGCTCATTCCCAATTCCTGCAACTAACAAAGCAGAATAAAAGGCTTCATTTTCTTTATCAGGAAATGCCATAAATTGATGGGAGATACTGTTTTTTGCTTCATCTATGGTCATCTGATTCCATGCTATCACTTCCGTTCCATTTTTTATCAGATTATTAGGATTATCGCTTTCACAGGAAGAAATAAATGCTTCCATATTATCTGCAACATTGACTGCAACAGTTTTTCCATTTGAAAGTGTCATAAGAGACATACCATAATCATTTCCGGCAATTCTTCTTAATGCCGCCTTTTGTGTTTCCTCACTTTCCATAAATCCTACATGTCCATCATAAAATTCATTACAAAAATCCTGCCACACAATAGCATTTTCAATTTTGTCATGCTTGCGGTTGGCTTCCTTAAATCTAGGTAAGTATGTATCATATAATTGATCCCAGTTAATATTTTTGTAATCAGAAAGAACATAGTGGGCTTTCATATTATGAAAACCCTTTTTAAAATCTTTCACATAATCCGGAGCCCGATAACCACCATAAATATTTGCAAAGATGCAGGAACCAATCGTAGCAGCTAACAATACCAAAGAGCATATTTTTCTAGTATTTGCTTTCTCCCAAAAAAATCCTGCCATAACAACAAGGGAACCTATATATACTCCAAGTAAGGAGGTTTCCCACTGTAGTATTGCAATAAAAATCATAGAAATAAGTACCGGAATCAAATAACAAAGCTTCCATCTTGGATTTAATTTTTTTACGGCATAATCCCCTAATAAAAATAACAAAATACCGGAAACGATTTCTAAACCAATATATAACCAATCACCATAAACCATAATTATCCTCCCATACAATCAGATATCATCCTTTTGAAAGAATACATATCCAAGTAACAAAAATATCATGCCAAACACGATTGACGAAACAATTGTTCCTGCAACATAAGACGCAGTCAAGCTTCCATTATAAATATAGTATTGCTCTAATGTTACAGCACTATAGGTTTGATATGTTTCAAAAGAAAACAATCCTGTAATATTCGTAGACGCAAGAAACAGGGAATCTACCTTTTTTAAGAACATCATAAGATTTTGTGATACAAAAAAAATCAAACCACTTATAATCATTGCGAAATAAGAATTTTTAAAAATATATACAAAAAATATCATTTCGCAAATCATACGAAAAGCCGGAAAAATAAATAATGCAATTCTAATCATTGCCTGGCTTATGGTAATCTCACTGCCAAAGCCATAAATCAGGGAAAACAACAACAACGGAAGTAACAGCAAAAGCATTGTTCCAAGCAAACCACCAATCACACTAATAATCGTCCGTCCAAAATAAACCTCACTTCTTTTATGACCGGAAAGCAATTCATAATTCGTTGTTTTATCTACAAAATCACTTCCGCAAACCTGGCTTGTAAATAACATGCCAAACAATAATGCCAGTAATGAAACATAAACACCATTTTGAATCAAATATACGTCAGCAGTAACATTTTGTTCTCCCATTACGTAACCAAATATATTTGTTATCTGCATAAACAAAACTACCAAAAATATTATTTTCAAAAGCTTATCTCTTTTTAACTGATAAATCTGGGCTTTTATAATATTTTTCATGACATCCTCCTCTTTTATTTGAAATCATGTTTTTTAATTGTCCGATATCCAATTCCCAATAAAACCAGAATTACAATAACGGACCAGGCAATCGTCCCAACTACAACAACAGACTGTATAGTACCATCAAATACCATAACATTATTTCCCTCTATCATCCTGTATTTATAATTTTCAAAAATACACATCTTTTCCATATCAATCAGTGTAAAAAAGACAGACACCAGTTCTCCAAAAAATTCCATTAAAATGTAATATATGATTGAGGAAACCCCCATCCATGCATAACCTAATACCATAGCAATATAACTATTTTTTACAAGAAATGTGAGCACTGCAAATCCCGTAACCATTCGCATCAGCAATACAAATAGCAAAACATATCGGATAAGTCCCCAATCAAAATTAACACTATATCCCCAACCATTCATAACGGAAAACAATATCATTGGAAGTACACAAATCACCAAAAAACCACCAATACACCATATCCATGCAGTGATAATTCTTCCCATGTACAACTCCCATCTGGTATGTCCTGATAATACTTCATAGTTCATTGTCCGGTCAGAAAAATCTCCTCCACAGATTTTACAGGTTAACAGTAACCCAAGAACAAAACAAACAAAAGGAACCATCCGACCCATATACACAATATAATCACTTCCTGTATAGGATAATATACTGTTTCCTTCACCAACAAATGAGGATGCAAACTGTAACACAATTGCAATTAGAAAAATAACTACAGTAAAAATATCATTTCTAATTTGATAATTCATGGATTTAATAATATTAATCATTATCTTCATCACCTACCATATCCATGTAAAATTGTTCCAGATTGGCTTCATTCATACAAAGCATGACCGGAATGACACCATTTTCAAACAGTGTCTTCGATACAGTTTCTAACTGCTCTAATTTTTCATATAACAAAATGCTGCCATCTTCTTCCACAAAAAATTTTGTAATACCCAATTGTTCCTGCAATATTGCCACAGCCAAAGTATCATTGTTAGTATGAATATGATAAAACTCCCGGCACTGTTCCTTTAGTTCATTTGCGGACAACTGTTTTTTTATCATTCCATGGCTGATAAATATGTAGTCTGAACATAATAATGAAAGCTCACTTAATATATGGGAGGAAATTACAATGGTAATATGCTGTTCTTCATTAAGCTTCAACAACAGCTCACGAATTTCAACAATTCCTTCCGGGTCCAAGCCATTAATCGGTTCATCTAACACCAGTATCTCCGGCTTTGATAACAGGGCATTGGCTATTCCAAGGCGCTGACGCATACCAAGGGAAAAGTTTTTAACAGTTTTTTTCCCCGTATCAGAAAGACCAACCATTTCTAACACCTCATCTACTCTGCTTTTATTGGGTACTCCCTTTTGTAACCGTTGTTTTTCTAAGTTTTCTTTTGCAGTCATATTTTCTTTTGCATAAGGTGTTTCAATCATAAAGCTCATACGGCTTCTTGCCTTTGCAAAATCATCCTCTGTTTTACTATCATAAATAGAAATACTTCCTTTCGTAGGATGAATCAATCCCCCTAACATCTTCATAATAGTAGTTTTGCCTGCTCCATTGGGTCCAATTAATCCTACTATAGAACCTTCTTTTATTTGAAAATTTGCATCCTTCACTGCAAACTGGTCCATATATTGTTTTGACAAATCTTTTACATCAATAATTACCTGTGACATGACAATCCTCCATTTCGCTTTTATCATTTACAAAATCAATTGTATCAGATAAATATAAAGAAAATCTTAAATATTTTTAAAAAAGTATTACATAAAAAAATATCTTGGTCATAGCATAATCCTTAATGCTTAGGTAACTATGCTATAACAAGATATTTTTTAATAATCAACTATAAATTCCATTATGATTGACAACATTCCCTGTTCATTTTCAGCAAAAACTTTTATGTTCTGTTTGTCAGCTAAAAGCTTTACAATGGAAAGGCCAAGACCGGCACCACCCTCTGTACGGGCCTGGTTTCCTCTATAAGTTCTGTCAAATAAACGATTTACATCAAAATCCTGATTTTTAGCAAAGGGGTTTGAAAAAATCAGCCTGCAGGTTCCTATTTCAGTTTCAATTAATTTAACAGCAAAATAATTCTCACCATATTTCATAATATTACGAAGCAGGTTTCCAAACATTCTATTTAACATCATTTCATTGGCCTTTACAAAAACACTTTTTTGAGGCAGAGAAAGTTTCAGTTCCAGTTTATGTTCTTTTATCACGCCTTCATGAGTAATCAAAAACTCCATAAGCAATCTGGTAAGGTCCGTTTTTTCCAAAGCCGGCACTTCCTGTTCACTTTCTAAAACAGAAAGTTCAAAGAAATCATCTACCATAATTTTTAACACATCACTTTTTTCCTGACAAATCCGAAGATAATCCAATGTATTTTGTGATAATGTTTCCTTTTTTTCTATCATTTGTAAATTGCCTTTAATTACAGTAAGTGGTGTTCTTAAATCATGAGCAATATCAGATATGGATTGCTTTAATGTATTTTCTGCCAGCTCCTGTTTTAACTTCATATTTTTTTGGTAATCCAGATTTTTATTTAATTCTACTGTTAAATTTGTTAAATCCCTATCAAAAAGCGTGATGGAAATCTGACGGTTATATTCCTTCTCTTTTGTTAGTTTTAACTCCTTTTGGATGGTCCGCATATTCTTTTTTAACAACAATAAATAACCCACAAGATATATTAATAGAAACAGACATATAAAGAATAAAAATCCTAATAAATATTCATTTAACATTATGTCAACCACCCTATTCCTGTTTTAACCGGTATCCAATACCCCAAACTGTGTCAATAAAATCCTTTCCCGTTGCTTTCTTAAGCTTATTCCGCAAATTACTCACATGAACATTAATTGTATTATCCTCACAATAATATGTATCCTTCCAGACTAATTCATATAAATCGGCCTTTGAAAAGGTTGTATCCGGATTCTTCATCAACTGTTTTAATATAAGCATCTCCTTCGCAGTTAATGTAACGTTCTTCCCGTCATAAGTAACCTGATGTTTATCCTCGCGAAATTCAAGTAAGCCGACTGATAGGATATCTTGTTTTAATGAAACTTCGTTCTGAGCACTACAATCTTTGCATCGTCTAAGGACAACCTCCATACGTACCAATACTTCATCAAGATCAAAGGGCTTCATAATATAATCATCTGCTCCCAGCCGAAGTACCTCTAATCGGGTTTCCATCATAGACTTAGCAGACAACACAATCACCGGTGTATTAGAATGTTCCCTTAATTCTTTAATCAGGGCATCTCCTCCTTTATACGGCAACATCAAATCCATTAACACTAAATCGTATGTATCGTTTGAAAGCATGGCAGATGCTTCTATTCCATCGAAAGCCTGACTTGTTTCATATTCATTTTCCAACAAAAAGGATGATAATAAACCATTAATTTCTTTATTATCCTCTATAATTAATATTCGTTTCCCCATAGGGTCAGACCCCTTTCATCTTCATTAACTCCAGTTCATAATGGGGTCAGACCCCTTTCACAATTTGTTCACAAATACATCTTAACTTCCGGTTCCGGAATAACTTGTGGCACCCATCATCCACACCTTATAGCTTAAGTAGAAAAATAAAATTCCAAATAAAGGCGTTGCCCATACAATCCAGGATACTTCCTCCGGTCTTAAAAAGAATAAGCTTGGATAATATGACATATATCCAATAGGAATAATAAAGGTAAACAATATTTTTAATCCAGGACTAAAAATACTCATTGGATATTTTGCAAAATCCCTTAGCTGATTAGAAAGAGAAAGTACAAAAAAAGAATTCATAATCCAAAAGCATGCTGATGCAGCAAGATTTAAGATTGCAATAACAAATAAAGAGGCCGAAATAACCGCAACAACAAACAGTAAAACAGTAGGAATGGTTACCGGAATGGATAATTTCGTCCATGCATAAGCTACCGCAAAAATACCAAAGAAAAACTGTCCTAATCCCTTTACATCAAATATCTCGGAAATAAAGTAAAAGAAAATATTAATAGGTCTGAAGCAATATTTAATAAAATCTCCAGAATATACCTGCATTCTCAGATTCCAGTTATTATCAAACAGACACTGTGCCGGTGTTGCAGATAATAGGGAAAATCCATACAAAAACATCATTTCATGATAGGTCCATCCGTTAATGGAAGGAAAACGCTGGAAGATTAACCAGAAACTAAATAATCCGGCAATATTAGTTGCAATCATACCAATCATGGAAATAATAAAATCAGAACGATAACTCATCTTACTTTTAATATCCTGAGAAATAATTTTAAAATATATTTTTGCATAATATAAAAATGAACGTTTTTTCATCATCCATCAACCTCCATTTACAGTTATTCTTTTAATTGACACCTTAAAGAATACATCGCTTAATACGCCTAAAACTACAACCCAGAATACCTGCAACATTAATATTTTAATGATTTGTTCTGCACCATATTCAGCATGGAGCAACAACTCTAAAGGCGAGTTAATAATTGCCTGAAACGGTAAAAACATAACAACATTTCTTAGTGCATCTGGGAAAAAAACCAAGGGTACCGTGGCACCACTTAACACACCAACAACAACCTCTTTCATAATATTGATTCCCCATACTGATTCTGTATAGATACATACAGTTCCAATAATGAAGTTAATAAAAAAGTTAATAGTCAGACTACAAATCACACTAAGAACAAACCATAAAATATTGAAACCAAGATGAATAGCTCCATCACATACAAAATATACAATAATTGCAGTTGGCAAAAAAGTAGAAACAAAATTTACAATACAATTTCCACCTAAGGCAAAAAATAAAAAAGAACGGTAGGACATAGGTCTTAATAAATCTATAACAATTTTACCTTCCTGAATATTCCTGCCCATCTCCCATACTAACCACATTTCCATAAAATTAAATAATGCAGAGGCAAACACAAGGTATACCATTGTATCAGAAAATGTCATACCATTTACTACATCTGTACCGGCAGATGCATAAATTGCTTTCCATAGAAAATAAACAAGTAGTAGATATAATAAATTTCCTACAATTACTAATACTGTAGCAAGTCGGAACTGCAATTGCTCCATAATCCCTGCTTTTAACAGACTTTTATATTTTAATAACATTATGAAATCCCTCCCTCATAAATCTTCCGAATTACACTCTCTGTAGAGATTTCCTTCAAATGCATATCGTAAATGGTATGCTTTTTCTGAATTCCATTTAGCACTTCCATTACACTGACAACAGCTTCATTTACCAGTACTTCTATTTTATCATCACAAATAGAAACAGATATACTTTCCTGATTGAAGGCTTCCTGTTTTTGCGCACACACCTGACAAGCTGCATTTTTCACACTGTCTGCCAAAGACTGCATTTTATCATCTGACACTTTTTCTCCATTCTTTAATAACGAAAGACTTAATGTACGGTATGCTCCAAACAACTCCGTCAAATGTGCAATATCATTATCATAAAGCATTGTTCCTTTATCAATAATAACAATTCGCTCACATAATGCATCCACATCCCCCATATCATGAGTAGTTAGAATAACAGTTGTATTTTTTTCTTTGTTTAAAGTTTTAATTAACTCACGAATTTTTGCTTTCATGGCAACATCCAGACCAATGGTTGGCTCATCTAAGAATACAACACCGGGATTATGTAAAAATGCAGCCAAAATATCACATAATGTTCTCTGCCCTAAAGACATTTGTCTTACAGGCTTATGCATTAAGCTATCCATATCGACCATTGTCCCATACAAATCCATCATATCCTTGTATGCCTTATCATCCACTTGATAAATGTCCTTCAATATTTTAAAGGATTCAATGGCAGGAAGTGCCCACCAAAGCTGAGACCGCTGTCCAAATACAACACCTATATTTTGCGCATTCTGACTTCTTTTATCATAAGGAACGACACCATTACAAAGAATTGTTCCACTCGTTGGCTTTAATACACCTGTCATCATCTTAATCGTAGTTGATTTTCCCGCACCATTAGGTCCTAAGTAACCAACAATTTCTCCAGGCATAATATCCATGGAAACGTGGCTTACTGCTTTCACTATATTGTAATCTCTCGAAAACAAATCTAGTATACTTCCCCTAAGACCCTCTCTTCTATTTAATACTTTAAATTCTTTTGATACATCCTGTAATTTTATAATTGCTTCCATGTTTTATTCTCCTTGTCCAAGGGGTCAGACCCCTTTCATCTTCATTAACTTCCAGTTCATATTTATGAAAGGGGTCTGACCCTTTTCATACTTTTCATATTTTATGTTCTGCAACAAACTGATTAATGTGGGTTTCTATTTTTTTCATAATTTCCTGTTTCTTATCCGGTTCACGGTCACAAAAATGAATCATAACTGTAACCGGTGCTGTAAATTGAAAAGCCAGTACTTTAGAATCCATCGGCTTTAATATCCCTTTTTCCATCATCCCTTCAAATACTTTTTGATATCGTTCCTCATTATTCGTAATAAAATATTTTGTTGATAAAGCAGACATTTTTTCATCCCGAAACTGTTCCTTTGTTAACAGTCGTCGTATACACTTTACCATGTCATCATTTAATGTAAATTGAATCTGCTTTAAAGAAAGAGCTTTAAACTCTTCCCAATCCTTAGGAATTCGAATATCAGAAACATTACTAATATGCTCCAGATAATAACGCTCCACATAATTAATCATTTCATTCCAAAGGTCTTCCTTACTTTCAAAATGCTTATATAGGGCCGGTTTTGTAATGTTTAAAGATGTAGCAATATCTCTAAGCAACGCGCCTTCAAATCCTTTATTAGAAAAAACAATTAACGCCGCTTTTAATATTTCTTCCCGATTTGTTTTCATATAATCCACCTCGCAAAGTTACCTCAAAGTCACCTTTCATTATAGTTACCTACAGGTAACCTGTCAAGATAAATTCTGTCCAAGGGGGTCAGACCCCTTTCATCTTTATTAACTCCCAGTTCATATTTATGAAAGGGGTCTGACCCCTTCTACTCTTCTACTCCTTCTCAAAACTAAAAACAGCCATTTGGAAAACCAAATGACTGTCTCTCAATTAAAAATATTTACTTTTTCTTTCCAAATCCCTTTTTCTTATGACCACTAAAGCTAAAATCACCGGAAGAATCGGTTGATCTTCTTGCTGTAGAGCCGGTTGCCTCATCAAAGCTGTTAAGAATATTCTTCTGCTCCTCTGTAAGCTTATCAGGAACCTGAACAACTAATGTAACATAATGATCACCACGTACATTTTTATTTCGTAATGTAGGAACACCTTTACCTTTTAACTTAATCTTAGTATCAGTCTGTGTACCCGGTTTAATCTCATAATCCATTGGACCATCAATTGTACTAATGGTTATTGTTCCACCAAGTGCCGCCTGTGTAAATGTGATCGGCTCTGTAGAGAACAAATCATATTCCTGACGTTGGAATGTCGGATGACGGTCTACTAAAACAGTAACCAGTAAGTCACCTCTTGCACCACCATTTACGCCCGGCTCACCTTTCTCACGAATACGGATATTTTGACCATTATCAATACCTGCCATAACAGCAATCTGAATTTTTTTCTTGCTCTTAACATATCCTGTACCGGAACACTGATTACACTTATATTTAATTACTTTACCTGTACCACTACAATCCGGACAAGTCTGAACATTACGTACAACACCAAATAAAGACTGTTGTGTATATGCAACCTGACCTTTACCATTACACTTTCCACATGTTTCAGGAATATGACCAGGCTGTGCACCGGTACCATGACATACAACACACTCGTCCTTAAGTGGTAACTCTAATTCTTTTTGCGTACCAAATACTGCTTCATTAAAGGAAACACGAACACTAGTCTTAATATTTGCACCTTTCATTGGTCCATTAGACTGACGTGTTCTTGTTCCACCGAACATATCTCCAAAAATATCTCCGAAGATATCTCCCATATCACTAAAGTCAAAACCAAAGCCCTGACCACCCATTCCTCCATTTGGATCAAAAGCAGCATGGCCAAACTGATCATATCGAGCACGGGATTCCGGATCACTTAAAATTTTATAAGCTTCGGAAGCTTCTTTAAACTTCTGTTCAGCCTCTGCATCTCCGGGATTTACATCCGGATGATATTTTTTTGCAACCTGACGATATGCTTTTTTCAGTTCAGCATCTGAAGCATTTTTTGCTACGCCAAGAACCTCATAATAATCTCTTTTTGTCTCCGCCATTTTTTTCACCTTTATCTAGAATTATCCCACGGCCTCCCCATAGGAAAAACCGCAGGAATTATTAATTAGTTTCTTTTGAAATTAGATTTCTGTATAGTCACCATCAACTACATCACCCTCTGAATAATCAGCAGGACCTGCTGTACCTGTACCGGCATTAGCACCAGGAGCACTTTGCTCATATAATTTTGCAAATAAGTTCTGAGCACTTGTCATTAATGTCTCTTTTGCATTCTTTAACTGCTCAACATCATAATCACTCATATTTTCAGGATCTGTGCTTTCTACCAAGCTCTTAAGTGCCTGTAAATCAGCCTCAACCTTTGTCTTATCCTCACCGGATAATTTATCTCCAACATCCTGTAATGCTTTTTCTGTCTGGAATACCATTGCATCAGCATCATTTCTTGCTTCAACAGCTTCTTTACGTTTCTTATCCTGTGCTTCATACTCAGCAGCATCCTTAATAGCCTGCTCGATATCAGCATCTGACATGTTAGAACCTGCAGTAATTGTAATATGCTGTTCTCTTCCTGTTCCTAAATCCTTAGCAGATACATTAACAATACCATTTGCATCAATATCAAATGTTACTTCAATCTGAGGAACACCACGTCTTGCAGGAGCAATACCATCCAAACGGAAACGTCCTAATGACTTATTATCTCTTGCGAACTGTCTTTCACCCTGGCAGATATTAATATCAACTGCATCCTGATTATCCTGAGCAGTTGAGAAAATCTGGCTCTTCTTTGTAGGAATTGTTGTATTTCTTTCAATTAATCTTGTTGCCACACCACCCATTGTTTCAATAGAAAGTGAAAGTGGAGTTACATCAAGAAGTAAGATTTCACCGGCACCGGCATCACCAGCAAGCTTACCACCCTGAATAGAAGCACCGATTGCAACACACTCATCAGGATTAATTCCCTTAAATGGTTCTTTACCGGTTAATTGTTTTACCTTTTCCTGAACAGCGATGATACGAGTAGAACCACCAACTAACAATACCTTATCAAGCTCTGAAGCAGAAAGACCTGCATCCTTTAAAGCTGTCTGAACAGGAGTTGCTGTACGGTCAACTAAATGAGCTGTTAATTCATCAAATTTTGCTCTTGAAAGATCCATATCAAAATGCTTTGGACCCTCTGCTGTAGCAGTAATGAATGGAAGGTTAATATTAGTTGTTGTTGAAGATGACAACTCCTTCTTAGCCTTCTCTGCAGCTTCTTTTAATCTCTGTAAAGCCATCTTATCTGTTGATAAATCAACACCTTCTGTTTTCTTAAACTCATCTAACATATAATTTGTAATAACCTCATCAAAGTCATCACCACCAAGCTTATTATCACCGGCAGTTGCTAATACTTCAATTACGCCATCACCAATTTCAATAATAGATACATCGAATGTACCACCACCTAAGTCGTATACCATAATCTTCTGCTCATTTTCATTATCCAAACCATATGAAAGAGCTGCTGCTGTTGGCTCGTTGATAATACGTTTAACATCTAAGCCTGCAATACGTCCTGCATCCTTTGTTGCCTGTCTTTGTGAATCTGAGAAATAAGCCGGAACTGTAATAACCGCCTCAGAAACTGTTTCACCTAAATAACTTTCAGCATCTGCTTTTAACTTTTGAAGAACCATAGCAGAAATCTGTTGTGGTGAATACTGCTTATCATCAATTGTTACCTTATAATCAGAACCCATATGTCTCTTAATAGAAGCGATAGTCTTATCTGCATTTGTTACAGCCTGACGCTTAGCAGGTTCACCAACTACACGCTCACCACTCTTGGTAAATGCTACAACTGATGGAGTTGTTCTTGCACCTTCTGCGTTATTAATAACAACAGGCTTACCACCTTCCATAACAGCTACACATGAATTTGTTGTACCTAAGTCAATACCAATAATCTTTCCCATAATCTTATCCTCCTAGATAAATATAAACATTTTATTAATATTCTAAATTGCTTTAGTTAGCAACTTTAACCATACTATAGCGAAGAACCTCATCTTTATACATATATCCTTTTTGAAGTTCTTCAACTACTACATTCTCTCCGGCTTCTTCGTCCTCTATATGCATTACTGCATTATGAAGTTCCGGATTAAATTCTGTTCCAGTGGCATTCATTGGTTTTACACCAATCTCTTCCATTGTAACAATCATTTGTTTGTATATCTTATCTACACCCTGTTCAAAAGCACGTTCTTTATCCTCTTCAGGAATCGCCTGTAATGCTCTTTCAAAATTATCTACAACAGGAAGAAGTTTTTCTAATACCTCTTTCGCTCCAATTGTATAATTACGCTTTGATTCCTTCTCATTACGTGTACGGGCATTTTCAAATTCAGCAAGAAGTCTTTTATATTTATCATTTGCTTCTTCTGTTAACTGCTTTTGCTTTTCTAATTCAAGTTCTAAAGCTTTGTTATTTCCACCACGACGTGTGCCTTTTTTCCCTTTCACCGGTTTCTTTTCGGCATCTTCAACTTCCTTGTTTTCCTGTGTTTCCACTACTGTTTCTTCAGCAGTTTCAACAGCAACTTCTTCAACAGTTTCTTCTACTACTTCTTGGGTTGTATCTTCAGGGGTTTTTTCTTTTTTAGTCGAAGTCTTTTTTGAAGTTTTTTTCTTGTTTTCTTCTTCCACTTTGCCACCTCTAATCTTTCTTAAATATTGTATCTAGCTCACCCGTAAGATTCTTAAGGGTGCTTACAACCTTTTTGTAATCCATACGTTTCGGTCCTATAATACCAATAGTTCCTTTTGCGCCTTCTGCTAATTCATAGGTTGCGGTTACAAGACTTAAATCCTTCATGTCCTGTCCCGGCATCTCCTCACCTATATAAACCTGGATACCATTTTCTCCATCTCTTGAACCGTCAATCAACGCATTCAAGCCCTGCTTTTCTTCTAACGCTTCAAGCAGCTTTGTTGTCTGCTCCACATTTCCAAGTTCCGGATACTTTAACATATTCGTTGTTCCACTTGTATAAATATCAACCTCTTCAGCTTCATGAATCGTATCCACAATTCCCTGGAATATCTGTTCCATTACATCGGCAAACTCTCCAGCCTGATTCTTGATGGTCTGAATCATTTCAAGATTAATATCCTGTAATGACGCCCCTTGTAAAAATGTATTTAACAATACATTTAATTTTAGAACTTCATCATTTTCAAGCTCTCGTTCCACATCCATTAGCTTATTCTTAATCACATTACCATCTACAACAATTACTGCCAGTAATTGACGGGAATTAACCTGTGATAATTGAATAAATTTTAATGTAACATTTTGATACTGTGGTGCAGTTACTAATGTTGCATAATTGGTATTATATGCTAATACTTTCGCAACCTGTTTTAGCAAAGATTCCATCTTATCAACTCTGTCAAGCAACTGAGTCTTCATTTCTTCCATCTCAGTGTCCTTTTCAATCATCATCTGGTCTACATACAGACGATAACCTTTATCCGTTGGAATCCTGCCTGCTGAAGTATGTGGCTGCATGATTAACCCCATTTCTTCCAAATCAGCCATCTCATTACGAATGGTTGCAGAACTAAGATTTAAGTCCGTATACTTGGAAATGGTTCTAGAACCAACCGGCTCGCCTGTTTCCAGGTAATTTGAAATAATTGCTTTCAATATTTTGAGCTTACGTTCATCCAATTCCATGCATCATACTCCTTTCTTAATAAGACTATGCTTATTCTTTTATTATTAGCACTCAATATATTCGAGTGCTAATCACTAGGTATAGAGTACCACCCACACTTCAGATTGTCAAGGCATAAAAAAAGAAAATGTAGTGTTTTTTTTAAGAAAATCACTACATCTTCTATCTCTAGGTTCTTTTAATAAATGTTGCTCCACACTTTGGACATCGTATACTAACCTTATTCTTACCCTTTGGAACCCGAATCACCTGTCTACATGTACTGCAAACAAAATAAACATACTCTTTATCTTTTTTAGATTTCACAAACATTTTAAGCTTTAATTTTTGTAATCTGACAAAATTAACAACAGTTCCCATATAGCGCATATAAAAATCATTTTCTTTATGACGTTTTTCTAATTTCTTTGAAAACATCCTATAATAGCAGATAACGACAAATAATGCTCCTAAAATAGTAAAAATCCCTTTTTGTGTCAGTAGCGAAATAACAATAAAAACAAATCCTACTAACATAATAAAATTATTCAGTTCATCCAACCCGCCTCTTCTTGACATAACATCTTTCATGTCCTCACGAAGCATTGTAATATATTTACGCCACAACTCCATGTTTCTTCTCCATTCTATATAATTATTGTGAACTACCCATTGTCTAAAGCCAGTGAGATTGCGGTAGCCCTATTTCAAAATAAAATAATCAACCAAACCACAATGACTGCATCATATCATAAAATCTGCCATGATTACATTACTTACATCAATTCCGGCATCACTTAAAAAGATACGACCATTCTCTTCTAAAAGCAAGCCTTTATTTTTATATTTATCAATGATCCTTCCATATATATGTTCCATTGACACACCAAAGCGCTTTTGAAACTCCGATTTTGATACACCCTGCATCATACGGAGGCCTAAAAACATCATTTCTTCCATACTGTCATTCTTTTTTAAGAAATACAGATCTTTATAATAATCTCTCAAAAATTCTAACAATGCATTTGCTTCCAATTCCCTGTATTCCTTCAAATTATCGGATGCCGCTTTTGTAGATTCATATAAGTAATCAGCATAATAAGAAGTCTCAACAAAATCTTCTTCAAAGCCATCCTCATAAAAATCTTCAATTGTATGAAACATATTTGTATATTGATCTTCACTGACTCCAGAACAATCAATAAATCTTCCAATATATTCATTCATATTTTCCACGCCATGAAAACGAACTCTTTTCCATGACCCATTTTCTAATTGTACATCCAAACAGGAAGACGCACCCAGTCCAACTCCTAAATACTCTCCACCTGTCCAATATACCATATTATGTTTGCATTCAAATCCGGGTTTACTGTAATTTGATATCTCATAACGACTGTATCCACAATTTTTCAACAGTTTTTTTGTTCGATAATACATCTGTCTGTCCACTTCCTCTGAAGGAATCATGGAAAGTAATGTTTCATCCTCACTAAGAGCTGTTCCATCCTCTACAATTAAACTATATGCAGAAATATGCTCCGGTCCCATTTCAACAACCTTTGCCAGCGTATGAATATAATCCTCTATTGTTTCACCGGGAAGTGCAGCCATTAAATCTACATTAATATTCTGAAATCCAACCTGTCTTGCACTTAAATAAGCAGCCACAAACTGGTCATAATTATGTACCCGTGACAAACGCTTCAGACTTTCATTATTTGCACTTTGCAAGCCAATACTTAGTCGATTGATACCTGCCTTTTTATAATCCGACAAATGTTCCATTGTCAGACTGTCCGGATTACCTTCTATGGTAACCTCAGCATTTTCGTCTACATGAAACACCTGATGAATCCGATCCATAATCTGAACGATCCATTCTGAATCAACAAAGGAAGGCGTTCCACCACCAATAAAAATGGTTCGAATGATATACGCGTCTGCCACATCCTGATACGCACTAATTTCCTTTAATAATGCATTCATGTATTCTTTTTGCTGTGTAAAACTGCAATTGCCAAAGGAAAGGAAATCACAATAACTACACTTTGCCTTACAAAAGGGAATATGAACATATAAACTTAAATCTCTTTTACTATCTGTATCCAACATACGTTGCCCTCAAATTCTATATTCTTACGTATTCATATATTATATGAAGAATATTGTTAAACAAAGAACAATCTTATACAAACATTCATTTTATACAAACATTCATTTTATACAACATTCATTTCATACAAACATTCATTTCATACAAACATTCATTTCATACAAACATTCATTTCGCATAAACATTCATGTCACATAAACAATCATTTTGCATAAACATTCATGTCTTAAACGAAAACAAAAATATCGTTTCCGTTTTCTTACTTAAGCAATGCATTTATTATTATTCTTCATCTAATTTCAAAACACTCATAAATGCTTTCTGTGGAATCTCTACATTACCAATCTGACGCATTCGCTTTTTACCTTCTTTTTGTTTTTCAAGAAGCTTTTTCTTACGAGAAATATCTCCACCATAGCATTTTGCTAGTACATCCTTACGCAACGCTTTCACAGTTTCTCTGGCAATAATCTTATTACCAATGGCGGCCTGGATTGGAATTTCAAATAAATGTCTTGGAATTTCACCCTTAAGCTTTTCACACATTTTTCTGCCCCGTTCATAAGCCGTATCCTCATGAACAATAAAGGAAAGGGCATCCACTTCTTCCTTATTAATGAGAATATCTAACTTCACAAGCTTAGAAGCAACATATCCGCTCATTTCATAATCAAAGGAAGCATAACCCCTTGAACGGGATTTTAAGGCATCAAAGAAATCATAAATAATCTCATTAAGAGGCAGCTCATACTTTAATAAGGCACGTGTTTCTTCCATATATTCCATGCTCTTATACACACCTCTTCGTTCCTGACAAAGCTGCATAATGGCACCTACATAATCCTTTGTAACCATGATTTCCGCACTAACAAAGGGCTCCTCCATATAATCAATCTTAGAAGGATCCGGCAGATTACTTGGATTGGTAAGTTCTATCATCTCTCCATCGGTTTTGTGAACTCGATATACAACCCCCGGTGCTGTCGTAACCAAATCCAGATCATATTCTCTTTCTAATCTTTCCTGGATAATTTCAAGATGAAGTAATCCCAAAAATCCACATCGAAAACCAAAGCCTAATGCAATAGAGGTTTCCGGTTCATAGCTTAACGCTGCATCATTTAACTGAAGTTTTTCTAATGCATCACGAAGATCCGGATATTTTGCTCCGTCTGCAGGATATAACCCACAGTAAACCATAGGATTTACTTTTTTATAACCGGGTAATGCTTTGGCACATGGATTGTCCGCATCTGTTACCGTATCACCTACCCGGGTCTGCTTCACATCCTTAAGACTGGCTGTAATATATCCAACCATACCCGCAGACAGTTCCTCCTGGGGAATAAACTGACCTGCACCAAAAATACCAACTTCAACAACCTCGACAGTTGCACCGGTTGCCATCATTTTTATTTTGGTTCCTTTTTTTACCACACCATCAAAAACTCTACAAAAAATAATTACACCCTTATATGCATCGTACTTACTATCAAAAATCAATGCCTTAAATGGTCCATCCACATCTCCGGATGGTGCCGGAATTTTTTTCACAATCTGCTCTAAAACAGATTCAATATTAAGACCTGTTTTTGCTGATATTCTAGGTGCATCCTCTGCTTCTATTCCAATTACATCCTCAATTTCATTCACAACACGTAGAGGGTCTGCACTTGGCAAATCAATTTTATTTATAACAGGCATAACCTCCAAATCATTATCAAGAGCAAGATACACATTGGCTAATGTCTGGGCTTCAATTCCCTGAGCTGCATCTACAACTAAAATAGCCCCTTCACAGGCAGCCAGACTTCTTGAAACCTCATAGTTAAAATCCACATGACCGGGAGTATCAATTAAATTGAAAATATACTCCTCCCCATCTGGTGCCTTATAAACAATACGTACCGCCTGTGCCTTAATGGTGATACCACGTTCTCTTTCCAAATCCATATTATCTAACACCTGTGCCTGCATTTCCCGACTGGTAAGCAAACCTGTCTTTTCAATAATACGATCTGCCAGGGTTGATTTTCCATGGTCAATATGCGCAACAATACAAAAATTTCTAATATGACTTTGATCTATATGGGCCATACCTTTTCTCCTATTCTAATGGTAAATTTTCTAATCAAATCTTAAAATGCACAATCCATTGAATTATAACATAAAACAGTAACACCGTCAAAAACAACAAAAGAGACTTTTTCATGATTGTGTTGTTAACACCTCATACAAAATATCTGCTAAAGGTTCCATTGCATTTTTCTCTTCTTCTAACGTATTATTCTGTGCTCCTACCTCTATCAGAGTCGCTCTTGGCATTAAATGCAGATTATAACGTAAGGAGCGTATGTATATTTTTCTCACATAATCACCGTATTTTTCCTTTCCCTTCAAATACATTTGAAAAGAAAAAGCAAGATTCATTTTTTTATTTGGGTTATCCAGATATGCAATCTCACCATTAATATTGGAACGGCTTACACCATTCAAAAACATAATTTTAGCCGTCTGTTTACCATTCACACTGGTTACCAGTCTATTTTCTTCATCGATTCCATCCCGATGTAAATCAATAACTACTTCTATAGAAGGATTATCTTCTAATATTTTTTTAACATTATTATAGGCATTCTCATAGGCTTTACTTCTATCCAGATTCCCATCTATTACATCATATAACGTTTCATCATGATAAACAGGAATACCGTATTTATTTTCTAAAATACTTTCCAGAGTAGCACCTACTCCAATAATTGTATCCTCCACTTTTCCAGGCCTGCTGTCAACAAAGCTCTCCGAACCATGAGTATGATATATCAAAATTTTAGGATCCGCAGTCACAATATCTTTCTTATTTTGACATACCAAAGAATCAACAGACATATCCGTATCCAGAAGTGTTTCTAAGCTGGTTTCCTCCTGGGACATACTTGTATTTGCATCAACCACAAAAATATGGCTTAACAAAAAATCCCTTTGCGCAAGCTGTTCTCTTTGAAAGGTTATGGCTCCAACACAGGAAACAGACTGATTCAGTCTTGTTATGGCTTCCACTTTATTTGTATCCGGATTCTGATTTTCTTCCATTGCAAGATCCGTATTTTGCCCTGCATTTTCATCCTCATAAAACCAATCCGGAACTTCATAATCTGTAGCATAATCAATCTGCTTCATTCCATTTTCCTTTTCATAGTTAAGAAGCGGCAACGCAAGAGATGTTGTCCGCTCCCATATACATTTTTTCAGTTCCTCTATTGATACAGGTTTTGAACAAAGTAATAAAAGCATACAGGCAATTACTGCAATCAGCCTGAGTTTAACCATAATTAATTTTTGTTTTGATGATACCCTTTGGGAATAATATTTTTCCATAGTATCATTTTATTCCTACTTTTCGTTATTTATGACAAGCTACGTTAATGCTGCTGTGTTAATTGCTTCAGAAATTGTATAACTAATCCTTTTTACTGACTCATCAATATCCTTAGGTGTCACAAACATTTTTTCCATATATGGTGATATCATTTCGCATGCTAACTGATAACGTTCCTCTTCATTAAATTTCTTAAATACATGCTTTGCTCCCTGTTTACCAATGGCATCAACAATTTTATCCATAGCATCATTTACAATGGTCGGAACAGAAATAACTGTAGGTACGCCTATGGCTAGCACCGGTACCCCAATACTTTCTTTATTAATTGCATTTCTATGATTTCCAACACCGGACCCCGGAGTAATACCTGTATCAGCTAATTGTATGGTTTTATTTAATCGATTGGAATCTCTTGCAGCCAATGCATCTATTACAATTACCAGTTCCGGTTTCACCTCCTTTGCCAGTGCCTTTAATATTGTTACAGATTCCATTCCTGTTTGTGCCATAACGCCGGGTGCAATTCCACTTAGTTCTACACTTTTTGTTATAATGCCTTCATTTAACAAATGTCTGGTCATATACAAATTATCAATAACCAAAGGACCAAGACAATCAGGCGTCACGTCCCGATTGCCTAATCCTGCCACCATGATTTTTTTCTTATTTCCAATAAACTGTCGCAAATGCTTTGCAAGAACTTCCATCATTGGCTGATGAAAGCTTTCATCTTCTTTTCGCAGCAACTCACTTTCTAATGTAATATAAGTTCCTATTGGTTTGCCTAAATTCATCGCCCCCTGTTCATTTTCCACTACAATACGTACTTCCTTAATATCATAATCCCCGTTATCCTTTGTCATTACATGCACTCCGGCAATCGGCTCATTTGTTTGTATATCTTCCTTAAGCTCAACCGCAAGGTCCGTTCTTCCCCGCATATCCTAGTCTCCTTTCGCTTCGAGATATCTAATTATGATCCAATAACACATATTTTATTCATTTCTTTTTAATATTTCCAAAATTGCTAAATATTGTCGAAAAGGAAAAGAAAAACAAAAATATAAATAAACAAATTTTTTTAATTTAAATATTGACAGAACCTTTGGATTTATGTATTATATTCGAGTATGTTTACGTTATTTGACCGTGTCTGGTTTTAATGTAAAACCATAAATATACAACAATATTTTTAATGGAGGTGTCTGATTTGGCAAATATCAAATCTGCAAAGAAGAGAATTAAAGTTATCGAAACAAAGACAGCTAGAAATAAAGCTGCAAAATCTAAGTTAAAAACAGTTATTAAGAAGTTTGACCAGGCTGTTGCTTCAGGTGATAAGGCTGCTGCTGAAGCTCAGTTAAAGGTTTGTACATCAGAAATCAGCAAGGCATGTTCAAAGGGAATTCTTCATAAGAATACAGCTTCTAGAAAGATTTCTCGTTTATCAGCTGCTGTTAACAAGATGGCATAAGACATAACATATTATAATAAAAAAATCATCGGTTGGTGTGCCGATGATTTTTTTATTGTTTTTCAATAAAACACATATATTCTTCCATTACTTTTTGTCTTTTTCTAACACTAATCGAGAACATCTGTCGGTTTTGCATAACAACACAATCCTTTTTTAGGATTGTAATATAATGCATGTTAATTAAGCATGATTGGTGAATTCTTAAAAAGACACCGGACTTGCCAAATCTATTCTCAATATCATTTAATTTTCCATAAAACTCATAAACCAAACCATCCTTGGTATATAGCTTTATCACTCTTCGTTCACTGATAAAATATAAAATCTGATTCAGACCAATCCGATATTGCTTCCATTTGTATTCAAAGGAAAACACCTGTTTATCATCCGTTACTCTTTTTACAATTTCATCTAGTATCCCGTAAACCTCTGATTCTTTAATCGGTTTGTCCAAAAATTGAAACGGCTGTACACTAAATGCATCTTTATAATAGCAATCATAACCGGATACAAAAACAATATAACAATATGGATTGACGGCCTTCATTTTTGAAGCAATATCAATTCCATTTTCTTCTCCTAAGGAAACATCCAAGAAAACCAGGTCAAAAACACCATTCTGACTCATTTGTAATAGTAAGTCTTCTCCATTCAGGCTTTTTTCTATCCGAAAAGATACCTTTAAGCTACAACATTTATCATAAATCATCTGATACATTGTATCTACAACACAATTATTGTCATCACAAATGCCTATATGAATCATTGTTACCACCTTTTATACTTCAAGTAGAATATAATTTTAGTTGATCATTTTGAAAATTCAACAATCAAAAGTTCCACACCAACAATATCCTGTACCCTTCCGGTTTTTATA
The DNA here is from genome assembly GCA_051880435.1 of Lachnospiraceae bacterium. GTDB lineage: Bacteria > Bacillota > Clostridia > Lachnospirales > Lachnospiraceae > CAG-590. The sequence continues at coordinate 27,840 of JBJENY010000005.1, forward strand.
TTCTGATCTGTCAGCTGACACAATTCCACCATGCTGCGTAATTCTTCATAGGTATATCTTGATGCCTGCATTTTATTTTTCTTTACATTAAACTCCGGTATTCCACAAAGACTGGCAATTTCTTTATATTGATAGCCTTTATCCGGCATAACAGAAAGCTCCATTAATGATTTAAAATGATTAGTTATATTAAACAAAATTCGCATCGCAGGTTCCCTTAACACTAATAAGTCATGATACAAAGCAAGGGCAACATCCTGTTTTTTCTCCCCAATGGCATCTATCATTTTGTAAAGCTTATCAACCGCCTGACTAATACAAACCTCCTGAACATCCTCTAAGGTAATATCTGTTCGGTCACCACAATACGCAAATAATTTGTTTAGCTCATTATGAAGCATAAGCATGTCTGCACCCATATGAGTTACAAGATACTTTATTGTATCTTTTTCCATATTCTTTTCTTCTGCCTTACACTGCTTCTCAACCCATTTTACTAACATAGAGCCTGCAGGTGTTTTCATTTCTGATGCATAACCATTTTTTGAAACCCACTTGTACAAGCGGTTTCTTTTATCTACTTCATTTTCTACAAATATAATATATGTTGTATCTTCAAAGCTCTCCAGTCTTTTATCAATATCTTCCGGTGCTTTTTTAAACCATCCCGAATTCTCAATAACAAGAACTCTGCGTTCTGAGAAAAATGGCAAGGTATCTCCCAAATCACAAACTTCCACAGGGTTTATTTTATTTCCCTCAAAATAATTGTAATTCATGGTATCTTCTTTATCAATCAATGCATATGTCAGCTTATCTCTATATTGTTTTTTTAAATAACCTTCTTCTCCAAACAATAAATATACATTATGAAATTCCGAATTTGCTATTTGTTTATTAATTTCTTCCATAATTCACTCTCTATACTTTCTTATTAATTTTGCACAAAAAAGCCTTTATTTTAGCCA
>JBJENY010000006.1:0-28576 GCA_051880435.1 Lachnospiraceae bacterium
GCCCTTGCAGCTGTAAAACAATATGGAATGAATCTTCGCAGTATTCCAAATGAATATAAAAATGAGGATATATGTGTTGAAGCCTATGTAAGCAGCAACGGTAAAGCGTTACGGTATGTGCCGACAGAATTAAAGGAAAATGTTAAAGAACAGGGTAATAAAATATTATTGTCCTCAAATGATATTCCGGATGTAAAACGTCAGATTGATGTTTCTGATATTCAGGAATCCGGAAAGGAATGGGTTTCAAAAATAGACAACATTTTAAAAGAACATGAGGAAAATCCCGACGCAATGATTGAAGATATTGCGTTTGCTGCAAAGTTCTATAATTATTCTGTTAAGAACATCCAGTTAATGTTGCAGCAGAATCGAGGTATTACATATGTTGCTTCAGCCAAAGCATTTAATACAATGGGATATCGTGTAAAAGAGGGAGAAGAACCGTTAGTAGCAAGAGTTCCGGTATTTTCTAAATATGTACTAAGTGAGAATGGTGAAAAAATATATATGAATCAATACACGGAACAGATACGTCAGGAGATAAAAAAGGGAAACCTAAAGGAGATGCAATTTGTTCGAAAATTCCAATTTGTTGCTGCATTTTATGATATATCACAAACTAATTGTCCGGTAGAAGATTACCCATCCTTGTATAGTATGGGAATTCCATCTGAATTTCACCAGGAAGCCTTTGAGGCTATGAAGCAATTTGCTGAAGATACCCTTGGATTTAAAGTAATCGTAGAGGATCTTAAGTCCATAAGTCTATACGGTTCTTGTGATGCACAAAACAAAGTAATTCGAATTAATGACAGGCTTGAATCCACCCAGGCGTTAAGTACCCTGTGTCACGAAATTGCACATGGGATTTTACATACGGTGGATGTTCGTAGCAAAATGACAACTGCACAAAAGGAGTGCGAAGCCGATGTGATGTCAATTATGCTGGAAACATCATTAGGCCTTTCTATCAGTCCGGCCAGACGAGAGCATCTATATAACCATTTTCATGAATATAAAGATGAGCAGGCTAATAAGGAACGACCTTATGAGGTAACGCTAGAAAAGTTAATTGACCGTGTGCAATCCAAGGTATTTAAGGTTTATATTGATGATATTAATTATTATCTGGATTCACATTTGCCTAAAAATACAGATAAAAGTTTTAATCAAAAATTGATAAGAGATATGGCAAATCTGGATGTCGCATATGGCACACACACCAGTGAGTTTATTAGACCGGCTATAATATCTTCTGAACAAAATAAAATGGATGATTACATGGAAAGTTATCGTAAAATATCGGATGAAATTCGGCTTAGTAATTCCTTTGTTCCGAAGTTGGGAGTTATTCGTAAAGAAACGGTAGCTTCTCAGGATACATATGAATTAATGGACGTTCTGCTATTAGATGAAAAGATTGCTAAGTTATTGATTCGTTATCCGGAACAGATTCGTAGAGAATATTTATCCTTAGATATGCCGAAGGGTTCTATATTAGCCCTAAAACAGAATGTGATGGAAAAACCAATTTATTATTTGGTAACAGATAATGAATTAATTCCATTAGAAGCCGGTTATGCAGAACAAATTAGTAATGGTCTGCCGGAAAGTAAGATTAATGTAGGTCTTACAATGCAGAAGGAATTTGATATCCTTCAGGAGTTACATCAGGCTGAAGTGAAGCTGACAGAAGAACAGCAACAACGATATAAGCACCTTAATCGATATTTTGGTGAACAAAAGAGTAATCATTCATCTCGGGAATTTATGGCCCGGTTAAACTTAATGACGGAGGATTTATCAGCTAGTAACCGGGAATTAATACATGAATACGTATTCCGAACTGGTAATTTTGAAAGGGCGTATAAATATTGTGAACGATTAGAAAAAGAACAGGGGGTTTTGAAAGAGCTGTTGGATGAACTTCGTGCTGTGGATACACTAAAATATATGTTATGGACCATATCAGAGTATGAGGATTCCACTGGTGCATCGCCGGATAAAAGGTTAACTACAGGGGCATACAATAGTGCATCGTTGCCTGTTTTAACGACGAATGTAACATCAATTCAAAATATTACAGATGCATATAAGCTGATACATAAATATGGATTAATGGAGCGTTTTAAAAATTATGCGATAGTAAAGCAAAATGATAAGTTTCTTCTTGCGGATGTGATTCTGGATGATTATAATCCGGCGATTCGTTTGTCAGATACCAAATTTGATTCCGAATTGGATGCAAAATTGTATTATGAAAATGAACTCAGTGGAGATAAGAGAAATCTTCTCATGGATGTAGAAGATTTAGAGATGCTTTTACAAAAGGATTCTATGGATAATGCAGTTTATCTGGATACATTCGTTTCGGATGAACAAATAGACTTGTACAGGGAATTAAGTCAAAACATAGAGCCCATGATAGATGTCAGGGACAATGTAATAGATGATGATTTGGTTGAAATAAATAAAAAGGATGATATTAATTTTTCAAACAGTATTGATATGTATCTAAATAACACATTAGATAAAACTCACCCTATTATTGTGGGTAAAACTTCAAATGCATTAGCTTTAGCAGGAGCTGAATTGAATAAAATAATAACAATAAATTATTCTACCATAAAAAAATGCATGTCCTCAAAAGAGACTGTTTATCATGGGCATGAATTGGACAGTGATATAGTTAAACAAATACCGGAACAATTAAGAAATCCTGTTATGATTCTAAAGGGAAGTCATGATGCATCACTTATTGTCGTATCTAATTTAGTTGATAAAAATAATGATAAAATAATAATTTCAATTAATTTGGATAAAAAAATGGCTTTTTGTGAAGTGAATCAGATTACATCTATGTATGGAAAAGAAAAGTTTACAAATTACATAAGTAAACAATTGAATCAAGGGAATTTAATTGCATGCAATAATAAAAAAGCTAATGAAATGCTTCATTCTATAGGGCTCCAATTGCCCAAAGAGAACACATTCATCAGCTATGACGATAGTATAATATATAATTTACCAGCTGTCAATGCTGCAATAAATAAAAAAATTGATGGATTTATCTCACAAGAGGGAACATCCTCAAGCGTAGTCTCCATCAACTTTGATGAAAATATAGCATATGTAAGATCAGATGTCAAGGAGAACATATTTAAAAATCGTGAGATGGTTGATGAAGCAGCTGCATCACTAGAACAACCGGAACCGTTACAAGAAGCATTTAAATCCATAAGTGAAAGTCATGTATGCCAGGATAAATATGCATATGTTGATTTTGGAAATCCGGAAAAAACCTATTTATACACAACAGATTTGATAGGTAATATTTGGAGAAATCCAATAACTGATGAATCAGCATATGATTTATATAGACGGCTAAAGAAGGCAGATTATCAGGTATGTATGAGTTTTGCAGACTTTAAGGCATTAGCAAACAATCAATCCATCAATCGCTTTCATAATCCAATGCAACAGAAGGAAGTATATATCCGGATTATGGAAAGCAACCAGGTTCAGTTACCAAAAGACTCATATATGTCTGTATATGATTTTAAGAAGAACATGGATGCTTTACAACTGGATACAAATGCGGAAAAGATGGATATTACGTACAAAGTAATTACCAGACAAAATCGAGAAATTTGTTCGTATATTAACAAAGTAGATAAATTCAATACAGAAGATGTATACTTATCTATTTATAATAAGGTTAAAGAGCAGAATCCGGATTTGTGTAAGCGTATTGCTAAACAGTATTATAAGGATCAAATACAGTTTAACGAAGATAATTTGTTGCGGCCGCTAATGGAATTTGTGGATCCACAGGAAAATGATAATCAGCTGATAGAATCAGTGGAATTATTACTGAATTCTAATGACGAACTGAAAGAAGAAATACGAAAACTGGATATTGCTCCTGCAGATGCAGAAATTTTGAAACTACAGGCTGGTAAAATTGATTCAGGTAAATTAACTGATATTGAGAATCAAATACAAATGAGCTCTCAAATAAAACAAAAAAATCAGCAAATGAAAAAAAATATATCCATAGCTGATTAATGATAATTAAATAATAAAAATAAAAGGAACCCATGTCACATCTCATGGGTTCCTTTTAATGTCACTAGAGTCAATTCCGAAAACTCTGTAACAACTAAGTTGCTGTAAGTATATATTTAGTGTTCAATCATTAATATATCATAAGTGATTTTGTTTTACAAGAGTTATTTGGAAAATTTTATAGAAACGGAGAAAACCAAATGGAAACTTTTGAAACAAAATTTGATTTGTTAGATGCAGCATATAAGGATGATGAACTGAAAAAAAGCACGGTAGCTCTTTTGCAGTACCTGGTATATAAATCCAACCAGAAGCAGTGTTTCCCGGCAGTTGAGACAATAGCTAAGGCAATGAATGTATGTAAACGTACTGTACAATATAATATGCGTAAGTTAGAAGCTGCAGGTTATATTATCCGGAAAGACCGGTATTACAATCATCAGCAATTATCAAATAGTTATGAATTTAATTTAGGTATAAAAGAAGAAAAAATAATACATAAAAGGTATTCAAATCAAGATAACCGGGAATTAAATGAATTACTAACAAAATCTTCTTCATCCTCTAATAATTGTGAATTATCCAAATTAGAGGAAATCAGAAAAATATACAATATGGATTTGTCGAAATATGAGAAGCTTCTAATGATATATTTTGTTCATCGAGCAAATAAGTCTGCCTTGATATATGATGATTTGGATGCATATTCTAATGCAATAGGAGTCTGCAGAATAACAATGATACATCTCCTGAATTCCTTGAGAAACAAGGGTATTATTCTGGTTCGGTCTAAGCGAATAGGTTCCCATGAATTGATTACCATTAAACTAACCAGAATTATGTATGATAATAGAAATATGGAATCCATACAAAATAAACAAAATAAGTCTGCTGATCAGCGTCGGGATATGGGAAATCTTTGTGCAAACAATATAAAAAGAAATAACCTTCATGTTTCATGGAACTTACCGGGTGATTCTATAAAATATATACGAAGGTTATCTGGAAGATTTTTGAAACAAATCCGGAGAGTTTTATTCCGTCATTTGAAGAAAAAGAAGAAATTTTTGTCTGATTTTTTTAAACTGATTGGCAGTATTTTTTCCCTTGAATAAATCTTTTGCACCCTATCTATACAATAACCTGAAAGAAAAAATATAATGTTACCATAGTAGAATAGTATGTAGATGGAACGAATAATATAATATTATAAACTAATCATAAAACATAAGTATGTTTAAATAACTAATTAAAATAGCAAATGTATATAATAATGCTTGTAAAAATAAAGTGAATTGATGTATAATGAATAGAAGAAAGGGGTGAACAAAATGGCACAGATTAGTTTACGAGTTGATGATGAGGTAAAGCGAAATGCAGAAAGAACGCTAGATGATATTGGGTTAAGTATGTCTACTGCCATAAATATTTTCTTGAAAACGGTAGTGAGAGAAAATAGGATTCCGTTCGAATTGTCAGCTGATCCATTTTATAGCAAAGAGAATATGACAGAATTGGAAAGACGTGTTGAGGCTGTCCGTTCTGGGAAAAGCACTTTACAAGAGCATGAATTGATTGAGGTAGATGAATGAGAAAGTTATGGCAGGATGAGGCATGGGAAGAGTATCTTTATTGGCAGAAGCAGGATAAGAAAACGTTAAAACGGATAAATAAAATTTTAACCGACATTGATAGAAATGGATATCGGTGTATAGGAAAACCTGAACCTTTAAAGGGAAATCTTGCAGGATATTGGAGTGTCCGGATTGATGAAAAAAATAGAATTGTGTTTCGTATAGATGGAAATGATATAGAGATTATTCAGTGTGGAACACATTACAGGGACAAATAAAAATCAGATAAACCGTCTCCAGTAGTAATACTAGGGACGGTTTTGTTTTTACTCAATAGGAAATGATTTTTGTTTAATGCTTTGTTCCAGCTTCTCATTTTCAATCTGATTTTTAATTGACTGAATATCTTTTTTAAAAGCTTGATTGATTTTGTGCATTGCATGTTGCATAGTATGAATACCGGATTGTAAATTATTTTCTTTGATTATTCTGTTATTTAGTTCACCGTTCAAATGGTAATTTACAAAATCTACACTGTTTTTTGTCCCAGGATGTGAATATTGTGTATGCATTTCCTGATCATATTCTTTCATTTCTTTCAAAATCGTATTACCTAATCTTGTGTATAGTTCTTTTTCTTTGTTTGTTGCATAATTGTTAGATGTTTTGGTACCTGCCCCATAGGCTTTTGTATATTTATCTTGTTGGATTTTAGTAGCCTTTAGTAATTCTTCATATTCGGAGGAATGATATTTTTGGATATATAACTTCGATAGTGTATCTAAATCAGCCCGGGTTTTGTTACCCAGATTTGTATGATTATAATTCCAATAGCGTTTATCCTGAGGTAGTTCATTATATACTTTTAAAAAAGCGAGACGAAGATCTTTATCATATGCAATGCGTCGTTCCTTCTTTGAACCAACAATATTATTACGGATTAAATTATTGATAATAGTATTTTCTTCTTGTTGCATTAAAATCGCATTTACAACAGAAGCCTTTCCCATATCCAATGTTGATTGTTTCCAAACACCTTTAGGTTCACCATCATCTCTGATAGGCCGGTGCGTTTCATTAGGCTCGATAGTTGCAATATGTATATGAATATTATCTGTGTTGTAGTGGATTGCTGCGGACCATATAGCAGAATCTTCAATCATTTCTTTTTTTAGCATTTTTCTCATACAATTTCTGGTAAGCTCTTTCAGTTTATCTACGTCTAAATCATTTGTCTCTGATTTATATAATCCCTGCTCCTCAAGCCATCGATTGTCAAATGATAAAATGGTCTGCCACATTAGGTTCTCGTTTTCTTGAGCAGATTCAAAAAGCTTCTTCAATTGTTTTTTTTCGCTTTTTTGTAAACTATCTGAATTTTCCGTAAACAATTCGGATGTTTTTTCCGGATTTCCCATGTAATCTACATATCCATTCCATTTATCAGAATAATCATTTCTTACTGCTTCATCTCTATCAAGGTAATCAATATATCCTGAAAAAACAGCACTATGAGGTCTTACAAATTTGGTTACCAGAACAACGCCGGCATTAATTGTATCACTCATGATGTTTCCAATCCTTTCTTTGCTTAAATGTAGCAATTTTATCTTTTACATATTTCCGGCAGACAGATAAGGTTGTGGTTTCGCTAAATTCAGTAGTCATTGGTTTTACATTAAATTGATAAACAATAGAATTCAACATTTCTAACATAACTTGTGAGTTGATATCCGTTGCATTGGTACTAATACGGATTCTGGTTAAAACTTTATACAAATCTTCAGAAACCTTAGTAGAAACAATTTGTGATATGTTCCGATTGTTTTCATAATCCAACAGGATAAATTCAATGGTTTTATTTATAGATGATATATTATGTTCTTTTTGTATTTTTTTTAATATAATTTCTGCTTCATTCGATAAATTAATATGTTTCTCCATTTTAAATTATCTCTCCTCTATCATTTTTTTTAATTCTTCAACTGCCTTTGTAAAATCATTTAATTGTTCAGTGTTTTGTCCAACAATTTTAGCAATATTTTTAACAAGTGTACTGTATTCATCTCGTTCCTCACGGAATACATCTATAGTTGCCATGCGATTTATCTGTTGTAAAAGATATTGCTGTCTGGAAACATGTATCTGTTTTGCTTTTTCATCTATTGCCTGAATAATTACTGGGTCTATATCTCTTATGATTATGTTCATATCTTATCTCCTTTCTTACTCTGTCCACCCGGTGGACAAAATCCGCTAGCCCTTGTATTTGCTGGGTAGAGTGGCATTTTAATTTTTTCCTTTTTCTTGATTAAATTGGCAGATTAGATTGTCGTATTTTTTGAGTTGTTCTTCCAGGATGTTATTTTCCTTTTCTAGTTTTTCTATTTTTATATTTAGTTGGTCTATTGTTTGTAATAAATCAAATTTTGAAATTGAATCCTCTATGGAAACTGTTTTTGGAATTTCATGACCGGATAATATATATTGTGCATGGGCATCAAGATACATGATATGCTTTTTTTTTCGTATATGAACATGCAGCTCCGGGTGTCTTTTGATTTGCTGATATACAGCCTGAACTGAAACATTTTTTTCCTTGGCAAAATCTTTGATGCTAATTAGCATAAAACATCAACTCCTTCTTTTAAAAATATTGTTAATCTGTTGAATAGGAAAAAACATAGAAATTATAAGGATTACGTAATATTCGTTTTAAATGTTTCATTAAACTTTTTTCAATGGATACAAATATTAATTGATGTAGATATAGTACAATAATGTAAAATCAATGTTTTTGAAAAAATAGTTTAAATGCATTTAAACATTTTGTGAATTTGACCGCAGCGAAATAATAAGTAAAATATCCATAAATATGGACTATTTTCCTAAAAGTTGCTATCACTGAAACGTTAGGCTTTGCCTAACATATCATGGCACATGATATCACGTTTCCCTTATGCCCTTTTTTAAAACTGGGGTTTTAAAAAACTATGCGAGTGCATAGTTCAAGTTGATGTGTGTATTGTAAAACAATACATAGTTGATATTATATAATGGCCTATATATGCCGATGCAAATATTATACTTGACCTGGCAACAATTGTAAAGATGAAAGACCGGAAAGAAAAAAATAAGTTGATTAGTAGAAATAATAAGAGGCATCGTTTTTTCGATACCTCTTTTTTGTTCTGTCCACCCGGTGGACAAAACCCGCTAGCCCTTATATTTACTGGGCTGACAGGTGTTTTAATTTTTTCACTTTTTTAAGTGATTTTCGTAGCTTCTTGTATAAGTGTAAAATTTAACTGCGTCAATTCCTAATTCATCTAAGATTTCTGAACGCTTCATTTTTTTATTTCTCCATTGTTCGTGATAATAAGCAAAGTTTTCAGGCAATGTGATAATAGGTCTACCCATATGAACTCCTCTTGCCTTTGCAGCAGCAATTCCTTCGGCCTGACGTTGATGATTTACTAAACGTTCCTGTTCGGCTACTGCTGCCAAAACCTCAACCATTATATTATTCACCATATCTAGAATCCAGTCTTCTTCTCCAAAGTCCTTCATTGTTGTGGGAATATTTGCAATTCGAACATGGACTTTTTTGTTTTGCAATTTGCTTAGCTCTGATTTGATTTCATCCTTATTTCTTCCAAGTCGATCCAGTTCTTTGATATAAAGTGTGTCGCCGGATTTCAGTTTTCGAAACAATCTTTTATAAGCAGGTCGATTGAAGTCTTTGCCGGATTGTTTATCAACAAATATGTTTTCTTTAGGTATCCCTAATTCTGTAAAAAAATCCATTTGTCGATCAATTTTTTGCTTTTTTTCCGATACTCTGATGTAGCAGTATTTTGTTTCGGAATTAATCTGTGTTTCTTTGTTCATTATGAACCTCCTCGTAATAATAGATTTGTATTATCACAATGCATAAAAAAGAAAGCAAAAGGCAAGGCTTTTGCTTTCGACATAATAATATCCAATATTTGTGAAAATGTCAACAAAATATAACAAAAATATACGAAAAACTTGGTATTAATTCATATGCATGGATTGGAAAATAAAAACCTTGCTTTTCGTTGTGTTCTTATGAATGCACCTTTTATATAACAAGATGTATTCATAAGAATATATACGCATCATACGTGTGTATGAGTAAGTATGTATTTGGTGTTCGTAATCAATAATCAATGTTGTTGTTTGTTATTGGTTTCTGAACAGTCTACCTTGACAAAAAAATTATCATGGATAATTTCATAGCAAACTACAGATGATCCTCTTATGTGTAGGGAAACCTATAAGCGGAATGCATAGCCTTTATTATTAATATATCAATATTAATTGATGAAGGATGTCGATTTAAGCCACTCTATTGGCACGATGGTGAGCGATGACAGCATAAGAGGTAAGGAATCACCTAATTAATTATTACCGCGTCAAATGGAACGGGGAGGAAGGACAAGTAGGTGGGAGATTATAAATTGGATCGTTAAAACCACTGCTGTTAGTCGACTGGTAAGCCTGCCGGCTGTCTGTAGAATGCATTTTTACATTAATTGATGAATATCTTTTATAAATACCATAGGGGGTTTACATATGGATAAATCAGAATACATTATAGAAAGAGAGTTTCTTAATAAAATTTCAACATCTGAAATGATAAGAAACATCATCATTACTCACCAGGAGAATGAAAAAAATGATTACTCGAATGATATTTAGTATGATATAATAATACAGATACAGTAAAAGGTGAAGAATGAGTAATAATATTAAATTTTATAATGCAGGATTGTATATTAGATTGTCTGATGAGGATGGTGATAAAGAGGAAAGTGACAGCGTAACAAATCAACGCAAATTATTATTAGACTTTAGTAGTAAACAAGAGGATATACTTGTTAAAGATATCTATGTCGATGATGGATTTTCAGGAACAACGTTTAACAGACCGGATTTTAAACGAATGATTAGTGATATTGAAAAGCAAGTGATTAATTGTGTTATTGTAAAAGATTTGTCGAGATTTGGAAGGGATTATATTGATTCCGGAAAATACTTAGAACGTTTTTTTCCACAAAATGAAATTCGTTTTATTTCTATATCTGACGGGATTGACAGTAATAGAAATGAATATGATATGATGCTTCCTATTCGTAATATATTTAATGAGCAATACGCAAGGGACATTTCAAAGAAGATTCATTATACAATAGAAACAAAGCAGAACGATGGAGAGTATATAGGAGCATTTCCTTGTTATGGATATAACAAAGATCCGAATAACAAAAACAAACTTGTTATTGATGATTATTCAGCTCAAATTGTCCGTCGGATATTTAACCTGTTTTTAGAGGGATATGGAAAGCAAAAAATCGCACGACTCTTAAATGACGAGGGAATATTACCACCAACTTTATATAAACAAACAAAAGGTTCATCTTATCAAAATGGACATATAAGAAATGGAAAATCTGTAACATGGTCTTATTCAACAATTAATTGTATTCTTCATAATGAAATGTATATAGGAAATATGGTACAGGGAAAACATAAACAGAATGTTGGTATGAAAAAAAAGTCTGTAGATAAAGAAAAATGGATTGTAGTTAAAAATACTCATGAGGCCATAATAGATGAAACTACATGGAATAAATCACAAGACTTATTGAAACGACATACACGTGAATTAGATTTAACCACAAAACAACATATTTTTGCCGGGTTTATTAGATGCGGAGATTGTGATAATGCAATGAGCAAAATTACTTATATGAAAGCCGGGAAAACTTATCCTAGATTTTGCTGTGGTAATTATAAAAGGAATGGAACAAATTATTGTACCAGTCATTTTATTAGTTTTGATATTTTAGAACGAATTGTATTGGATGATTTGAAAAAAATCATCCAAAGCATATCTGACTTAGATGAACTGGCAAAAAATAATGTTCCACAAAAAGTATTTCACGATAAAAAAAATCAGATCATGCTTCTTGAAAAGGAGCTTGCTAAATATGAGAGAATCCAACAGTCACTCTATGAAGATTATAAGGATGGAGTTTTGACAAAAGAAGAGTTTCTTATTTATAAAGGTGATTATTTGGATAAAATAGAAAATATAAAAAAACAAATAGAGTTTTATTCTGATGATTCGTTTGAAAAGAAGAAAACAGTTCGGGATGAATGGTTGGAAAAATTACTCAAGTATAGAACCATTGATAAGTTAAATCGTTCGATTGTTGCAGAAATGATTCATGTCATATATGTATATGAGAATCAACGAGTTAAAATAGTTTATAATTTTTCGGATGAACTGAACCTTTTTAAAACAAATGAATAGGTTTTACGCAAATAACATGCAGGACACGGGGGATTTGATAATGGTGCCAGTTTTGGTGACAGATTAGAAAAAAATGATAATCTAAAGCTTGCGCTTGCTGTTGGAGAGCAGCTGAATCAGGACGGATTTCCTGTGTTTTTTACTCGTACAGAGGATATTTATCAACAGCCTGTAACAAAGGCACAGATTGCAAATGCAAGTGGTGGTGATTATGCAATTTCTTTTCATCGAAATGCAGCTGCATCGCCTAATCTTTATAATGGAGTTCAGACTCTTGTATATAACAAAAATAGCAAAGCGGGAGAGTTAGCAGATATTGTAAACAATAAAATGGTAAGTGCAGGATTTAAAGATTTAGGCGTAGAAGAACGTCCTAATCTGGCATTTTTAAGAAGAACGAAAATGCCGGCAATTTTAATTGAAGCCGGTTTTATTGATTCTGATAAGGATAATGCTTTATTTGATCAGAATTTTAACCAATTGGTAGCTGCTATCGCTTCTGGTATTGAAGAAGCGGTGGGAGGAAATGATCCTGTGGATTTGCCGGATACAAACTCAAGACCTATGTATGGTGTTCAGGTTGGCTTGTATCGACGGTTTGATAATGCCAGATATCAATATTTGAATTTAATAAGTCAGGGATATGATGCTCAAATTATTGAACGCGACCCGTATTTTGCTGTTGTTGTTGGAGAATACAATTCAATAGATGATGCGAAAAAAATGGAAATTCAACTTCGGAAAGAAGGTTATAATACATTAATAGTAACAATTTAGTAACAATTTCTTAGGAAAGATTTAAGAAAAAATTAGTAGTGTTTTTTTCTTAGTGTGCTATACTAAATGAGAAGTTTACATAATTACTTGTTTGGATGAGGAAAATGAGATACATTAGGAAAATTAAACTGTTTTATAAGAAGGTAATCAGAAAGAAAATAAAAAAATTAATAAGATACGTCAGGATTCATATGAAAGAACCCATTGTTTTGTATCCGACTTTTGTTATTTTTGCTTGTCTTTTTTGTCTTCTTGCCACTCAGTTTGCAAAAGGCAGTCCGTTTCGGATTTGGCTATTCGAACTGACCCATAAAGAAATTGTTGATAAGGGTGTAGCTGTTGAGGAGGATGTAGAAAAAGGGGATGTTGGTATGTTTCTTACGAAATATCGTTACCAAAGCTTTGGTGCCACGAATCCGGCTGAAGTTGATGTTACTGCTCCTATGGTTGCTTTAACCTTTGATGACGGTCCTAGTGAAAATGCAACCGGCAGAATTTTAAAGGTGTTAGAAGATAATTATTCCAGGGCTACATTTTTTATGGCCGGTACCAATGCAGAAAAATACCCGGAGCTTGTGGCTCAAATTGCAGGTGCAGGATGTGAATTGGGTAATCATACGTATAATCATAAAGATTTAACAAAGCTTGATACAGCGGGAAGAGAAGAACAAATTGATTTGGTTAATCGTGCAGTTAATAAAGCGACAGGGGAAAATACTACTGTGGTAAGACCTCCTTTTGGAGCTTATGATGAGAGTGTATTAAATGATCTTCAAGTTCCTGTGGTTTTGTGGAATCTTGATACGGAAGATTGGAATAGCAGAAATGCCCAGCAGGTGGTTGAAAATGTAATGACTCAGGTTAAGGATGGAGACATTGTTTTAATGCATGATATTTATGATTCCACAGCTGAAGCGGTGGAGTTGTTAGTTCCCATGTTGAAAGAGAGAGGATTTCAAATCGTTACAGTTAGTGAAATGGCCAGATATAAAGAAAAAGATTTGGAATGTCATAAAGCATATGGAAATATTATAAACGAATCACAGTAATGTGGTTCGTTTTTTTATGAAAGTAACATAAAACTTACTTGAATTTGTAATTTGTAATGTGCTAAACTATATATAGAAATAAAATAGCAAATGAATCAAGATGTAGGTGTCTGTTTTGATGATTTTGTCTGTTTTTGGAACTGTAGATGGATTTTTTGATATTAATTAATATTATTTTACTATTGGAGAAGTGGGAAAATGTTTGAAAAAAAAGATATTATTTTTAGTGAAACATTAGGCGTATGTAAGGTTGCTGAGATAACCAGGCTTCCTGCAAAAAATAATGAGCAAGTATTATATTATGGACTTCGGTCTGTTTATGATAGTAAAAAAGTGTCCTATATTCCTGTTGAACATCATCAGGTTTTACTTAGAAATCTGATTTCCTATGAAGAGGCAAAAGCATTAGAGGATGATTATGAAAATTTGACAAAACAACAACAGATGGAAGTGGAATATGTACTGGCTAATTATAAAAATTAATGTCTGACAATTCTTTTGCCGAACATATATTTTTGATTTTACAAAATGCACAAAAAAATTGATGTTAGAATTGATGATTTTTATATGTATTATGTAAAGCTGATAAAAAAGAGGAAGTTATTAACATTAAAAAAATAAAAAATCCTTGAAAAATGGACTTATAAACAGAGTTATCCACATTATCCACAAAAAAATGGGTGGTTTACCATAATAAAAATACGCTTAAAAGCGAAAAAATGTTCTGTGCAAAATGACGAAAAAAATCTTCTTTTTAAAAATGGTTGACAAAATTAATGTCGAAAAAAGTTGAAAAAAAGCTTAAATTGACAGACACTTTGCTTGAATGCAATGAAAAATCAAAATACAGACTTGTTTTCATTGAAAAAAAATAGAGATGTGATATAATAAAAATACAGTTAGCTGATACGGAGAATGCAAGAATTGCAATATGAATTCTTCGTGGGAGATGGGGTAAGGCAAACTGTAATATGACGAGAAGGAGTTGACTGATTATGAAGTACATTATTAGCGGAAAAAACATTGAGGTAACAGAAGGATTAAAGTCCTGTGTATATGAGAAATTAGGCAGATTAGAAAAATATTTTAATGAGGATACAGAGGTTCAGGTTACTTTTTCTGTTGAGAAGGATCGCCAGAAGATGGAGGTTACCATTCCAATCAAGGGCAACATTATCCGTGCAGAACAGGTTAGTGATGATATGTATGTATCAATTGATCTTGTAACTGAAGTATTGGAACGTCAGATTTCAAGACATAAAAAGAAATTAATTGACCAGGCACAAAGTGCAGCATTTTTACAGAAGTCATTTATTGAGGAAGAGATTCCTGATGATGATGAGATTAACATTATTCGTAGTAAGAGATTTGCTGTAAAACCTATGGATCCGGAAGAGGCTTGTGTGCAAATGGATTTGTTAGGACATAGTTTCTTTGTATTCCGTAATGCTGAAACTGATGAGGTAAATGTAGTTTATAAGCGTAAAGGTAATACATATGGATTGATTGAACCGGAATGCTAGATATGAAAGCCGGTTATTATGAATAAGGTATAAGTTTGAAGGGTTGCCGTTATTTTGGCAGCCCTTTACTTTTGCATGGAATAATGTTAGAATGTTATCCATATATGTTTAGATATGGGTGAAAGGCTGGTATCATTTGCCAATAATACCTTTATCCGATTTGTGATGATAGGAGTGTAATTTAGAATGGGAATTTTCGAAAAAGTATTTGGTACACATAGCGAGAAAGAGATTAAAAAAATTACTCCACTTGTAGACCAGATTATGGCATTAGATGAAACAATGGGAGCCCTAAGTGATAGTGAGTTAAAGGCAAAGACGGAAGAGTTTAAAAAACGTTTGGCAGAAGGTGAGACTTTAGATGATTTATTAGTAGAAGCTTTTGCTGTTGTTCGAGAAGCCTCTTTTCGTGTGTTAGGAAATCGTCAAAATATGAAGCACTATCCGGTTCAGTTGATGGGTGGTATTTTACTTCATCAAGGAAGAATTCCGGAGATGCGTACAGGTGAAGGTAAAACTCTTGTTTCTACACTTCCTGCTTATTTGAACGCCTTGGAAGGAAAGGGTGTACATGTTGTTACAGTTAATGACTATCTTGCAAAGCGTGATGCTGAATGGATGGGACAAATTCATGAATTTTTAGGCTTAACTGTAGGTGTTATTTTGAATGGCATGAACAACGAAGAAAGAAAAGCAGCCTATGATTGTGATATCACATATGTAACAAATAATGAATTAGGTTTTGATTATCTTCGTGATAATATGGTTATATATAAGGAACAGTTGGTTCAAAGAGAATTACATTATGCAATTGTGGATGAGGTTGACTCTATTTTAATTGATGAGGCTAGAACACCGCTTATTATTTCCGGTCAAAGCGGTAAGTCTACTGAATTGTATAGAATGTGTGATCTTCTTGCCAGAAGAATGAAGCGTGGACAAGGTGATGGCGAGTTATCCAAAATGGATGCGATTATGGGTGTTGATGTAGAGGAAGATGGTGATTTCCTTGTTAATGAAAAGGACAAACAGGTTATTTTAACAAGTCAGGGTGTTAAAGAGATTGAACAGTTCTTCCATATAGAAAATCTTGCAGATTCAGAAAATTTAGAGATTCAACACAATATTATTCTTGCATTAAGAGCACACAACTTAATGATGAAGGATAGAGATTATATTGTTAAAGATGATGAGGTACTAATTGTTGATGAATTTACAGGGCGTGTAATGCCCGGACGACGTTTTTCTGATGGTTTGCATCAGGCGATTGAAGCAAAAGAAAATGTTAAGGTTCGTCGGGAAAGTAAAACACTTGCTACAATTACATTCCAGAACTTCTTTAATAAATATCATAAGAAGGCCGGTATGACCGGTACTGCCCTTACAGAAGAAAATGAATTTAGAGAGATTTATGGTATGGATGTTGTAGAAGTACCTACGAATCTTCCTGTAGCAAGAATAGATGAGGATGATTCTATATTCTGTACAAAGAAAGAAAAGCTGAATGCAATTGTAGAGGATATTAATGAATGCTTTCGAAAGGGACAGCCGGTATTGGTTGGTACCATTTCTATTGAGTCTTCAGAAGAAATCAGTCGTTTGTTGACAAAGAAGCGTATCCCACATAAGGTTTTGAATGCGAAGTTCCATGAGATGGAGGCTGAAATTGTTGCACAGGCAGGTCAGATTAATGCAGTTACCATTGCAACGAATATGGCTGGACGTGGTACTGATATTAAGCTGGGTGAAGGCGTAAAAGAATTAGGTGGTTTGCGTATTATAGGAACGGAGCGACATGAATCCCGCCGAATTGATAATCAGCTTCGTGGACGTGCCGGTCGTCAGGGAGATCCGGGTAGTTCTAAGTTCTATCTTTCATTGGAAGATGACTTAATGCGGTTGTTTGGTTCTGAAAGAGTTATGAATCTTTATGCTACCTTGAATATTCCGGAAGGTGAGGAGATTCAACATAAAACAGTAACGAACTTTATTGAAAAGGCACAGAAAAAGATTGAAAACAATAACTTTGCAATTCGTAAAAATTTGTTGGATTACGACCAGGTTAACAATGAACAAAGAGAAGTTATTTACAAAGAACGTCGTCGTGTGTTAGATGGCGAAAATATGAGAGATGTAATTTTATCTTTTGTAAATGATACGGTAGAAGAGATTGTGAACCGTAATATATCTTCTGATTTGGATATTAATGATTGGGATATGAAAACATTAAACCAGGAATTGTTAGATGTAATACCAATTGCTCCAATTGTAATTTCTGAAGAAGATAAGAACAGCCTTCAGGTAGAAGGATTGATTCAACGGGTAAAAGAAGCTGCAAACAAACTTTATGAAGAAAAGGAAACGGAATTCCCTGAAACAGAAATGCTTCGGGAAGCAGAACGGGTAATTCTTCTTAAAGTAATTGATCGTAAATGGATGGATCATATTGATGATATGGATCAGATGCGTCAGAGTATAGGATTGCAGGCATATGGTCAAAAGGATCCATTAGTGGCATATAAATTTACAGGTTTTGACATGTTCGAGGATATGATTGCATCTATCAGACAGGAAACTGTTAAAGCATTGATGCATATTCGGGTTGAACAAAAGGTTGAACGAGAAGAGGTTGCGAAAGTGACGGGTACCAACAAAGATGATAGTGTTGCAAAAGCACCTATTCGTCGTAAGACAGCAAAAATTGGAAGAAATGATCCATGTCCATGTGGTTCAGGATTAAAATATAAGATGTGTTGTGGAAAGAATTCATAATCTTTTGTTTTAAGGATAGAAGATATTTTTAGTTTGAAGTCGGGATGTATTTTGATTAATATATTTCATGGAAAGAGGTGATTCTGTGATAGAAACTGATGCATACAAGTTTGAATTGGCTCAGTATGAAAGTCCATTACAGGAAGTGAGGGATTCACTTTGACATCCCTATCAAGAAAGATAAGGTGGCAGAGCTAGAGGCAGATATGGAAGCCCCGGACTTTTGGAATGATGTGGAGCGTTCTAATGAGGTAATGAAAATTGTTAAAAATTTAAAAGATACATTAGATGCTTTCGAACATGTATCTGATGCATATGAAGAGGTTGGAGTATTAATTGAGATGGCAGAAGAAGAAAATGATGCCAGTCTGTTACCGGAGATTCAGGAAACCTTTGAACGGTTTAAGGTTGAGTTTGAAGATTTAAGAATTCAGACTTTGCTTTCAGGAGAGTTTGATAAGGATGGTGCTATTTTAACACTTCATGCAGGTGCAGGTGGAACTGAAAGCTGCGATTGGACCGGTATGTTATATCGGATGTATACAAGATGGGCAGAGAAAAAAGGCTATGACATTGAAGTGCTGGATTATCTGGATGGAGAAGAGGCAGGCGTAAAATCTGTTACCATGCAGATTAATGGTGAAAATGCATATGGTTATTTGAAATCTGAAAAAGGTGTCCATCGACTGGTTCGTATTTCACCCTTTAATGCAGCGGGAAAGCGTCAGACGTCTTTTTCATCCTGTGATGTAATGCCTAATATTGAAGAGGATATTTCTATTGAAATAAAAGAAGAAGATTTAAGAATTGATACCTATCGTGCCAGTGGTGCAGGTGGTCAGCATATTAATAAAACTTCATCGGCAATTCGTATTACACATATTCCAACAGGAATTGTAGTTCAGTGTCAGAATCAACGTTCGCAACACCAGAATAAGGACAAGGCTATGCAAATGCTTCGTTCTAAATTGTATTTGTTGAAAGAACAGGAAAATCAGGAACGTTTAGATGATATCAGGGGTGAAGTCACGGAAAATGGTTTTGGCTCTCAAATCCGTTCTTATGTTATGCAACCATATACCATGGTGAAGGATCATAGAACAGGAGAGGAAATTAGCAATGTTGGTGGCGTACTGGATGGTAATGTGGAACCGTTTATGAACGCATATTTGAAGTGGCTTAATTTAAACAAGGAGTAGGGTATGGAAGAATTTAAGTATGTAATTTTTCAATTAGGCGAGCAAAGATACGGAATTAATCTTATGTTTGTTAATGGTATTGAACAGGATTATACAATTATCCCTGTTCCGAATGCACCAAATGTAATAAAAGGAATTATTAATTTGAGAGGAAGCGTAATACCTGTATATAGCCTGCGGGCTCGTTTTGGTATGCCGTCGCGTATAGACAATCCTTCCAAAAGTTTGTTGATAGTAAATATTGCTGGAACTTTTGTTGCTTATGAGGTTGATTGTGTAGAAGGTATAGAAGCTATGAATCCCCAGGATATTAATCGGATGCCGTCCATTGCATCTAATGGGGATACTTCATTTATGGAAGAGGTGCTTCATATCGGAGATACAATTGTGATTGCTATTAGTGTAGATGAAGTGATTTCGGAAGATATGATGTCTCAAATTAATGACATGATTGACAGTCAAAATAATTAATATACAAATTCATGTGAAAACATGATTTTTAAGGAGGAAACTATGGTTAATATTGCAGTATTAGGTTATGGTACAGTAGGTTCAGGAGTGGTTGAAGTAATTAAAACCAATCAAAATATTGTAAATAAGCGGGCATTAAAAGACATAAATGTTAAGTATGTTTTGGACTTAAGAGACTTTGAAGGTGATCCTGTACAGGAAATACTTGTTCATGACTTTGAAGTTATTCTTAATGATAAAGATGTGGATGTGATTGCTGAGGCGATGGGAGGTATTAATCCTGCTTATGAGTTTACAAAGAAAGCTTTGCTGGCAGGGAAAAGTGTTTGTACTTCTAACAAAGAACTTGTAGCAAAACATGGTGCGGAATTACTTAAAATTGCAAAGGACAAAAATGTTAATTATTTCTTTGAGGCTGCAGTTGGTGGGGGAATTCCAATTATTCGCCCTCTAAATACATGTTTGACAGCGGATGATATTACTGAGATTACAGGTATATTAAACGGTACTACTAACTACATTTTGACAGAAATGTCTCAAAAGGGTGCTGCATTTGAAGAAGTTCTTTCAGTGGCACAAGAATTAGGATATGCAGAAAAAAATCCTGAGGCAGATGTGGAAGGTTATGATGCATGTCGTAAGATTGCGATTTTGACTTCTATGGTAGTAGGACAGCAGGTTGATTATGAGGATATTCATACAGAAGGTATTACTAAAATTTCGGCTACTGATTTTGCCTACGCAAAGGCTATGGATGCGTCAATTAAGCTTTTGGGTATGAGTAAGAAAAAGGATGGTAAATTCTATTCTATGGTTGCACCGGTTATGATTGGAAAGAAGCATCCCCTTATTAATGTAAATGATGTGTTTAATGGGATTTTTGTTCATGGTAATGTATTAGATGATGCAATGTTTTATGGACGCGGAGCAGGTAAGCTTCCAACAGCAAGTGCAGTTGTTGCTGATGTTGTGGATGCGGTGAAGAATCTTGGAAGTAATGTACCTGTTATTTGGGAAGAAGAAAAATACCAATTAGGTTCTTTTGAAGATTTTGAAAATAAATTCTTTGTGCGTATGAAGGATAAGGGATTGGATGACGACCAGATGGGAGATATTATGAAAGCATTTGGGGATGTATTATATGTGAAAGCTCCTTTGGTAAAGGATGAATTGGCATTTATTACAAAACCGATGAAGGAATCTGTATTTACAGAAGCAATTGGAAAGTTCGAAGATGTGTATAGCATAATTCGTGTAGATTTCTAAGAGTATATATGAATGGTTGTTAACAGGAGAAGGGCATTTAAAATGCCCTTTTCTTGTTGCTTAGTTAATACTTTTTTTGATATAATTTGTAGAAATAATATTGTTGTCTCTAAATGATAACATGGTATTATAGTAAGATATTTTTAGGATGTGAAGGAAAGGGTTAGTTATGGGAGATAATAGCGGAAAAGAACCGGAAGGATTGGGAACAGGTTTTTCCGAGGCGAATGAGGGAGATTCTAATTGGGAATTAAATACACCTTCGTTTGTTATGCCGGAGGATGAGGGTTACAAAAATAGTACTTATGTAATACCGGAAGATGAGGGCTATAAAAATAGTGCTTATGCAATGCCGGAAGAAAGGTATGCAGGCAGTGAATTTCAACCTGCAGGTCCTGATATGAATGATGCAAAAACAGAAAGCAGACAGAATAAACAATCACAGGAAAAAACAAAAAGTGCTTTAGAAATTTGTGCTTTGGTTTTTGGTGTTTTGGGTATTGTTTGTTTTATGTGTTTTGGATTGTTTGGGCTGATTGGTATTGTGCTTAGTATAATTTGTTTTGTAAAGGGTCGTGCATCAGGATTTTCAATAGCAGGGCTGATTTGTTCCGGAATTGGAGTAGTGTGCTTTCTTCTTCTTGTTTTTTTCTTCCTTAGGAATGAAACGTATACAACAAAAATATTTGGCACTATGAATGGAACAGAAGAACCGGCTGTAAACAGTGAAACCGCTATATCTGATGGAACAGACGAATCTGATATTCTTACTGAGATTCATCAGGAGGATTATGATAATGCAATCTATGATGTTGATTTTTATTTGAATACGGATACGGAATATTCTAAGGTGAATTTATGTGGAAAAGATATTAAATTTCCTTGTAAATATGGTGATATTAAAGATTATATTTCTTTAGAAGATTACTCAAAAGAGGAAATGGCAGAAGGTATTGATGCAGGAGAAAGTGAATGGTGTGCGGTTGCATTGGAGGATTCTCAAAATACTTTTCATATCGGTTTGTTAAATCCCTATAGTAAGAAGTTAAAGAATGTAGACGAGGCAATCGTGATTTATATTTCTGAGGCAGACTATAATGGTGACAGTTATGAAAATGCACATTTTGAAATTGCAAATCAATTAAAACTGGGCTCTTCTTTAGATGATGTAAAAAAACTGGCACAGTTGGATGAGAACTGCTATTATTCAAATGATGAAGATTATGAATACTTTTCTTTTTCTTTGAATCCGATAGAATCGGCAAAATATAATTTTAGTGTGTTTGTAAGTAAAGAAACGGGAAAAGTATATAGTATAGAGGTTTCTTTCTATGCGTATTAAGAGATAATGAATATTTACTTGTAATATGAAGGAGGTACAATAGATGAAAAGAGAAGATTACTTAAGCTGGGATCAGTATTTTATGGGAATTGCAATGCTCTCAGCAGAGCGAAGCAAAGATCCTAATACACAGGTGGGAGCTTGTATTGTTGATCAAAATAATAAAATATTGTCCGTGGGATATAATGGTATGCCTTCGGGATGTAAGGATGACGACATGCCTTGGGGACGGGTAGGAAAACCGTTGGAGAATAAGTATTTTTTTGTATGTCATGCGGAATTAAATGCAATCTTAAATTACAGTGGAGGTTCTTTGGCTGGGGCAACCTGCTACTCCACATTATTTCCTTGCAATGAGTGTGCAAAGGCAATTATTCAAAGTGGTATAAAGGAAATAGTCTATTTATCAGATAAATATGCAGATACAGAGTCTACTATGGCATCCAAGATGATGTTTAATATGGCCGGCGTCAGTTATCGTCCTTTTGCATCAAAAAACAGAACGATTCATTTGGATTTATAAACTACAAAACAATAATTTAAAATGTTAAAGTAAATACTACAAAAAATGGAACAGAGGTTAACAAAATGGATATTGCAAAAGTAATAGCACAAGAATTAAAAATCAGGGTAAGTCAGGTTGAGGCAACAATTAAATTAATTGATGAAGGATCCACGATTCCTTTTATTGCCCGTTATAGAAAAGAAATAACAGGATCGTTAAATGATGAAGTGTTACGTAATTTGTATGAACGATTGACATATCTTAGAAATTTGGAAGAACGTAAGGAAACCGTTATTGCAAGTATTGCAGAACAGGAAAAATTAACACCGGAGTTAGAAAAACAAATTCATGATGCTATGACTTTAGTTGCAGTAGAAGATTTGTATCGTCCGTATAAACAAAAAAGAAGAACAAGAGCGATTATTGCAAAAGAAAAGGGATTAGAAGGTCTTGCAAATATCATTTATCTTCAAATGACAGCAAATTCTGTTGAGGAGGAGGCAAAAGCATATTTATCAGAGGAAAAAGAGGTCTCTACTGTTGAAGATGCAATTGCAGGGGCGTTAGATATTATTGCAGAAAATATTTCTGACGATGCACAATATAGAACGTATATTAGAGATATTACATTTAAAGAAGGTAAAATTGTAACTTGTGCGAAAGATAAGGAGTTGTCTTCCGTATATGAAATGTACTATGAATTTGAAGAACCGGTTGTAAAAGCCGCAGGCTACAGAATACTTGCAATCAATCGTGGGGAAAAAGAAAAAATTTTGCAGGTGAAAATTGCAGCACCGGAAGAACGTATTATCGGATATTTGGAAAAACAAATAATAATTAGAGATAATAAATACACAACTCCATTATTGCAGCAGGCAATTGCAGATAGTTATAAACGTTTAATTGCCGGTTCTGTGGAACGGGATATACGAAGCGAATTGACGGAAAAGGCTGAGGATGGTGCTATTTCAGTATTTGGTAAAAATTTGACACAGCTGTTAATGCAACCTCCTGTATCCGGACATGTGGTCCTTGGCTGGGATCCTGCGTTTCGTACCGGCTGTAAATTAGCTGTAGTTGATGCCACAGGAAAAGTGCTTGATACAATTGTTGTATATCCAACAGAACCACAAAAGAAAATTGCAGAAACCAAGAAGATTGTTCATGGTTTGATAAAAAGGTATGGTATCACTTTGATTTCAGTAGGTAATGGTACTGCCTCTAGAGAGTCTGAGCAAGTGATTGTGGAATTATTAAAAGAAATTCCGGAAAATGTGCAATATGTAATTGTTAATGAAGCCGGTGCATCGGTGTATTCTGCAAGTAAATTAGCGACAGAAGAATTTCCGAATTTTGATGTAGGACAAAGAAGTGCAACTTCCATTGCCAGAAGATTACAGGATCCTTTGGCAGAGCTTGTTAAAATCGATCCAAAATCCATTGGTGTTGGACAGTATCAGCATGATATGAACCAAAAGAAATTAGGTGATGCCTTAAGTGCAGTTGTAGAGGATTGTGTTAATAAAGTAGGTGTTGATTTAAATACAGCATCAGTTTCTTTGTTGGAATATGTTTCAGGTATTAGTAAAACAATTGCAAAGAATATTGTTGCATATAGAGAAAAAAATGGAAGATTTACCAATAGACGGGAATTGCTGCAAGTTGCAAAGCTTGGTCCAAAAGCCTTTGAACAATGTGCTGGTTTTATGCGTATTTCAGGTGGAGATAATCCCCTTGATAATACAAGTGTACATCCGGAAAGCTATGAAGCAGCAGAAAAATTATTAGTAAAATTAGGTTATTCCCTTGCTGATATTTCCAGTCAGGGACTGATTGGGCTTTCTATGCTGGCAAAAAACAGAACACAGCTTGCAAAAGAAATTGGCATTGGTGAAGTTACCTTGGATGATATTTTGAAGGAATTAGAAAAACCCGGAAGAGACCCAAGAGAAGAGATGCAAAAGCCGATTCTTCGTACAGATGTTTTGGATATGGAAGATTTGACAGAGGGAATGGTTTTGAAAGGAACTGTTCGTAATGTAATTGATTTTGGCGCCTTTGTTGATATAGGGGTTCACCAGGACGGATTGGTTCATATATCCCAGCTTACAAATAAAAAGTTTGTTAAGCATCCTTTAGAGGTTGTTAGTGTTGGAGATGTTGTTGAAGTAAAAGTTTTAAGTGTTGATTTGAAGAAAAAGAGAATTCAATTATCTATGATTCTCTAGGAAAGAGGTTTATATGAGCGCAGAAAATAAAAAATATACTTTCTCTGTAAATATGACACCAAAAGAGGTATTCCGTTTTTCTTTGCATCATAGTTATTTTAAGCTGTCAGGTATGATTGGTGTTTTACTATCTGTGATGGCACTTATTATGTTGTTAGTGAATTTTGCGGAATTAGGAGATCAAAACAAGGCTGTTTTATTGATTGTTGCATTGTGGTTTACGGTATTAGAGCCATTAACAATTTATACCCGGGCAAAAAGTCAGGCAAAACGAAATCCTGTTTATAAAAAACCATTGACCTATACTTTGGATTCAGAGGGGATTACCGTATCCCAGGATGAACAAAGTCAAAGTATCAATTGGAATCAGCTAATGAAAATAGTAGAAACAAGAACCCAATATTTGGTGTATAGTAATAAGGTAAATGCATTTATCTTTCCAAAGGCATCTATGAAAGAACAAAAAAATGAAATAGAATTGTTTATGATTGACTGCATTAGAGATACTCAGGTGAAGGTATCCTCATCTTTGAAAAGGAAATTAAAATAAGAAACATATTAGAAAGAATGTGGTAATATGAGCTTAGAAAGTGTTTTTGAAAGTAAAAATCCGGAAATGACTTATGAATTTGCCAAAAAACTTGCCGTTAGTGCTAATGCAGGAGATGTGTTTTGCCTGGTTGGTGATTTGGGAGTAGGTAAAACTTTATTCTCTCAAGGTTTTGCGAAAGGAATGGGAATCGAGGATTATGTGAATAGTCCAACCTTTACAATTGTACAGGAGTATAATGATGGTAGATTACCATTGTATCATTTTGATGTATATCGCATTGAAGAGCCTGAGGAAATGGAAGAAATAGGATATACTGAAATGTTATATGGTGACGGTGTTTGTCTGATTGAATGGGCAGATCTTATTGAGGAGATATGGCCGGAACATTATACTAAAATTGTAATAGAAAAGGATTTGGAAAAGGGATTTGATTTTCGTAGAATTACGACGATATCAGTATAATAATACAATAAAAGAGGATTAGAACAATGAAAATATTAGCTATGGATAGCTCTGGATTAGTTGCTTCGGTTGCGATTGTTGAAGATAATAATTTGATAGCTGAATATACTATGAATTATAAAAAGACGCATTCCCAGACGTTGTTGCCGATGATGGATGAAATAATTAAAATGACAGATACTGATTTGAAAACGGTAGATGCAATTGCGGTTGCAAAAGGACCGGGTTCTTTTACCGGGCTTCGTATTGGGCTGGCAACTGCGAAAGGTTTGGCATTGACTTTGGATAAACCTATTGTGGGTGTACCGACAATAGAAGGTCTGGCTATGAATTTGTATAGAATCAATGGACTGATTTGTCCGTTGATGGATGCAAGACGCAATCAGGTATATACAGGTATTTACAGATTTGAAGGCGATGATTTGGTGGTTGTCAAAGAGCAGATTGCAATTGGTATAGAAGAAATTATTGGCGCATTAAATCAAATTGGTCAGAATGTTATCTTTTTAGGTGATGGTGTGGATGTGTATCGTGATGTGGTAATGGAAAAGATTACTGTTCCATATTCTTTTGCACCATCACATTTAAATAAGCAACGTGCCGGTGCGGTGGCAGTTCGGGGCTTGCAATATCTAAAACAAGGTCTTGTTGAAAATGCAGATGATTTTTCTCCGGAATATCTGCGTGTGTCTCAGGCTGAGCGAGAACGTATGAACAAGGATGATTAGGATGAACGAGATTGAAATAGTTGCTTTAACCGAAGAATTGTGCAAGTCTGTTGTCAGACTATCCGAAAAAAATTTGCCGGAACATATAACGGAAAAAATGTTACATGATTTTCTTCGTTATGATTATAATAAATTTTTTGTTGCATATGATAAGAAGTGGGACAGAGTATGTGGTTTTGCCGGTGTTATGTTAGCTGCCGATGAAGGAGAATTGCTGTATATTGCAACTGATTTGCCATATAGAAATCATGGGATTGGAAATATGCTGTTATCTGAAATATTAAATCTTATGAAATATAAAAAGGCAAGTCGATTGTTATTAGAGGTTAGAGAAAGTAATAAGGCTGCCAGATGCTTTTATTTGAAACATGATTTTACGGTGCTTTCAATAAGGGAAAACTACTATCATAATCCTGTTGAAAATGCTGTTGTTATGGAAAAAATTATTAATTGATAAACATTATTTACCACTGGAATTACCTATTGTTTTTGGATAACATGAACGTATATGTTTTTTCTTTTGAAAACAGTTATTTTTATGCCAAAGAAGGTAAATAGGAAAGAGGATCATTATGATTATATGTAATAAATGTGGTAGAGTATTACAAGAGGATGCTGCATTAATTGTTTTGGAAGATTTTGTTCCGATTCGGAAAGAATGGGGTTATTTCTCAAAAAAAGACGGTACTGTTTGGGAAATGACTTTGTGTGAAGAATGTATTAGCTGGTTAGAAAGTGAACTGGTTGTTCCGGTTACGAAGACGAAGCAATCTGAGTTGTTGTAGAGAAAGGATTCAAATGATAGATGTATGTTTATTAGGAACAGGTGGTATGATGCCTCTTCCGTATAGAGCGTTAACTTCATTAATGGTTAGATATAATGGAATGAATGTACTAATTGATTGCGGAGAAGGTACGCAGGTTTCTATTAAGCAGCAAGGTTGGTCTGTTAAGCCGATTGATGTGATTTGTTTTACTCATTTTCATGCGGATCATATTAGTGGATTACCGGGCTTACTTCTTACACTTGGTAATGCGGAGCGCACAGAACCGGTTACAATGATTGGTCCTAAACGGTTGGAAAAAATTGTTAATGCACTCCGGATGATTGCACCAGAGCTGCCTTTTGAAATCCGGTTTGTTGAATTAGAACAGGAGGAAGAAAGCTTTTCTTTTAATGGACTAAGAATTAATGCTTTCCGGGTAAACCATAATGTTACATGTTATGGATATAGTTTGGAATTGGATCGTGCCGGAAAGTTTGACGTGGACAGGGCAAGAGCAAATGAGATACCTATGTCTTGCTGGAGCCGTTTGCAAAAAGGGGAAATTATAGAAATGGATGGTTTAACCTATACGCCGGATATGGTTCTGGGTAAGCCGCGAAAAGGAATTAAACTGACTTATTGTACTGATACAAGACCTACGGAAAGTATTATCAGGAATGCCAAGGATGCGGATTTGTTTATTTGTGAAGGAATGTATGGCGAACCGGAGAAAGAAAAAAAAGCAATAGAACATAAACATATGACGTTTTATGAAGCTGCTGGTATTGCAAAAGAAGCGAATGTAAAAGAGATGTGGTTAACCCATTATTCTCCTTCTTTAGTACATCCGGCAGAATATAAAGAGGCAGTTAGAAAGATTTTTCCTAATACGATTATTTCAAAGGATAGAAGAACTACAACCTTGTTGTTTCAGGAGGAAAAGCTA
>JBJENY010000007.1:0-5472 GCA_051880435.1 Lachnospiraceae bacterium
TAAAATACCATATTAAAATAAGCAGCAAAAAGAAAATCGCTGCAACATCAAAGGACAAATTCCAATATGTCATACAAACAACCCCTCTTTTGTTTCTCTTTCTTCCCCACTTATGATTATAACTGAAACCTGACATTTGCACAATCAAAAAAACTTCGGTGTTACATTACCGTAATCACCGAAGGCATTTCCTCCACCCAGGTTGGTTTTTTGAATTAATCTGAATCAACTGTCACTTTTCTATTTCATCCTACGATTGGAAGCAGATAGGAATTTAAATTTACTGCACCAAATTATCTTTTATTGTCCTTCCAATATAAGTTTAAGTCCCTTATTCAAATTATCAATAATCTCGTGAACCGAAGTCCCCTCTTCATCACCATACCAAAAGACCGGTACCTGACTCACATCTTGCCTAATATCTAAAATAGTAAATTCAACAAAGTTATACGGACGACATTCAGGTTGTGAAACCACTATTTGACTCAAATATAAGGGTGAATCAATATTTGCAATAAATGATTTGGAATCATCTACAACTATATCTGTGACAATCGTCTCAGAGTACAATGTTTGAATCGAATAAAACCATTCTTTACATTTTTTCAATATCTCTTCATACATCTGTCTGCCCTCCAATCTACTTTGCACTAAAAATCGAATTTTTATCCCATACAATACTCTACCTTTCCGGCAACTACCGATTGGTCAAATTCAGAATCTATTCTTTTTCCTAGCAAAGATAAAATATCTTCTCATCTTCAAGGCGAATACATGCCATATTATATTCTTCACACACATCCTTATACACATAACCACAATCTATATCATAAAACCGTTTCCCATCATGTTCAAGAAAAAAAACCTTCCCATGATTATATAATAAGTCATCAGCAATATTAGTAGGCGTATGACCGGCAATAACAGTCTTTCCCGGAATACCTCCCTGTAAATACGCGTGTTCCCTTTCCCATAACTTATAATCTTCATCTGCATCTTCACAGATTCCCGCATGAACAATAATATAATCTCTTCCATTTACAGTTATTTCATATTGCAAGTCCATACCATTCAGTTTGTCTGCCCATGCCTTTAGCATGCTCCATGATGGATTATATTCGTCCATAATTTGCTTTAATGTGCCATAAACATCAAAATAAGGCTCATGCCTGCAATAACCATAGCTTTCAATTAATTCCCTTTCAGGTGCTATCTTAACCACAGAACATGCCTTCGCATTTTCAACACTACTTAGCAAATGATAGACATCTAAAGCAAAGTTTTTATCATGATTTCCTTTTAACAGACAGATATTATTCGGTGTATGCAACAACCAATTAAGCATCTCATAATTTTGCGTTCCACGGTCAATATAATCTCCAGCAAGAATTAATAAATCTTGTTCAGAAAACCGAATAATACGCAGCATATCCATGAATTCTGTATAGCATCCATGCAAATCACTCATTACATATGTAGCCATGTTTTCTCCTAACAAAAAATTTCTTATCTACAACGAATCACTTTTCATAACAGGCTTATTTCGACACATCAAATGCACTTTCTGCATTTCCTTATATCTTCTTTTGTAAAACCGGTTATGGAATTTGTAAAATAATAATATTGGTTTGTATTTTGAAATAATGTTTTATCATCATCAATGACAATATAGTGATTAATATTATTCAGATAAATATATCTTTCAATTTCTTTATCTCTGGTTCTTCCGGATAAAGACGGAGTACATCCTATAATTTTCAAATCATATTCCCGGAAAAATGATTCCAATTGTTTAATGGGTTTTGAATTATTATCATTAAGGGAAGAAATAAAACCATTTTTCCATGTTGATGTTAAAACAATATTTGCATGAATTCCGCTTGCAAATTTACAAAAATTATCAACACAGGTTTTATCTAATGTAAACATATGCTTCCATTGTATTTCTTTATTTAATACTCCGTCAATATCTAAAAAAATAACCATTTTTATACCTTTTCCTTCATACAAATAAACCTTAACCTTGTTTGCACTCACAATATTTCTTTAATACAAGATAAGAGACATTAATTTGTGCTGCCATCTTATTAGAACCACCTTCATCAGGATGTGCTTTTTTCTTTTTGTTAGCATCATGATTAGTTTGAGAATTTTGTCATTAAACTGTTAGTTAACACTATGTCTCTTTTTTGTACTCTTCACCCAGCCAGTTCTTCTTCACACTCATCTACTATTTCTTTTAAATCTAACACAATGGTTCCTTCCATCTCATTTTCCTGCCATTGTTGAGCAACAATCGGCATAATCTCTTTACGAAGTTCTTTTTGTAATGATCTACAACCAAACCTTCCATTTGCCAATTCACACAGAGCCTTTCTTTTATTAGACGTGAGGCGTATATGATAATTTGTACACTTCTCTATAGAAGCAATCGTTTCATCTAAAATCTCGCAAATAATTTTATCTGTTAAATTATGGTAATTTACAAGAAGAGGAAATCTCCCAATTAATTCCTCTATGCCACCCATTTCAAGTATTTCACCCTCTGTTATTTCATCATATTGTGAAACCGAAATCATCTCCTTAGCTCCAAAGCCTATGCCTCTTTTGGCAGTTTCCCTGTTTTTTCTTATTTCAGCAAATGAACCTAAACCAATAAACAGAGTATTTGAAGTATCCACACAAATTGTATTTTTCTTGTTATAAACTTTCCGCCCTTCTATTAATGTTAAAATCTGTGACTGTACCTCAAGATTTGAATCCCTACTATCAGCGCCTATTGACGGCACCAGTTTTTTATCAAATTCATCTAAAAAAATAATTCCAATACCATTTGTTTCATGTTTTAAAAATAATTCACTTATAATGAATTCTGTATCTGCACCTTTATATCCTTGTGGTGTAACAAATGTCAAATCAATTTGTACAATTGGCAAGTCTGGAATTTCTTCCATAAAATAATCTCTTATTGCACGATAAGTTTCTGTTTTACCACAACCGGTAGGTGCTGCCAATATCATATTGTTATTATGTTGAACACCTTTAATAAGACAAAACAAATAACTATACACATTTGCAACTACTAGCTTTACTGCCTCTTGTCCTTTAACCTTACTTGCAATATAACTGTAAAACTCCTCAAAAGTGTGAGAATGATACCAATCATTTATTTGTCCAAGAACATCTGCCATGGATTCTTCATATATTTTATCTCCAATTTTCATATCTATCACCGTACCTTTCCAATAACAATTATTGCTTTGCAGCTTTCTTATTATAGCAATACATTTCCAACAACTTGAGACCGAAACCTTTTTCCTGTTTTTCATATCACAGAATATCCCTAACAATAACAATATCCTTCTATTGTAACATCCAGTAATACTCTGGGCTTTATCCATTTCTACGAAAATACTTTCAACACATCAAGAGAAGTGCTTTTTCTTCTATTTTTTATTTTTTCTGTCACTGATTTTAGATATATATTGAGAGCAGCCACACGTATTGCAATAGAGTAAAAAGCCTTTGTAATAAAGTATAATCCTCCAAAAAACAAAAATCCTGATTGAAACATCTCTATATCATTATTGTTCAAAAACAATACTGCGACTAGAAATTCAATTGCACAAATAATTGCACTAACACCAAATATTCTTTCTAATTGTAATATAAATCTTAACCGGGCATCTTCCTTTTTATTAATTTTCTTTTCCATAATCAACTCTCCTTTATCAATTTTTCAACGTAAACCTATTCTTTAATACTTTATAAATCCCGAAAACAAAAGCTTTTACCGCATATGCATCTAATCAGACCTACCGTTCCGATTCCTGTAGGAGTAAACTCATAGGTGTACTTTCCACCACTTACCCCATGGCCACCTTTATGTTTCTTCTCATGGTCCATTATCCAGTTATTAATTCCATCATTTTCCTCTTTTGTAATGGGAAAGCCCCTTTGATTATCATCTCTCATAGCATCATATTCACGTCTCATCCTTGCAAGTTCTTCTTTCTCAAATATACCCGACTTTAATTTGTTTATCTCTTCTTGAAGATATTCATTTCTTTTTTCCTGTTTTAAAAATTTCTCCTTTAAACATGCACACAACTCATCAATTGGCGGCACATTCACAAGTTCACCATCTATATATGTAAAATATCTATTATCATTCATACTGCAATTCTCCTTCCGTATCAGATTAAATCTACTTTCTTCACTCTTATTAAAGGATGCCATAATTGAAATGACAGTACATCCCAGAGCCATGTCCAACAAACAATCACTTAATTCATTTAGGTAGGAAGCATATAACCCTACCTTACTCTCTTCCTCGGATTCCGATTCATATATTAATGTCTTCACATATGCATCCATCATTAATTTAATTTTTTCAGGAACAAAATTATACTTTTCTGATTTTTCATTTGACAAGTTTTCAGAAATACCAGCTAACACTAATGCAATCATTGTTATATTCTCGGTGTCATAGAAATTATGAATATGGTCATAGCTAAAACCTTCCACCCTTGTATTCTTAATGTTATCATCAAAACGAATTCTTTTTTTATTATAAGGATTTTCCATATCAAAATAATACTGAAACACTTCTAAAACAGGTCCATCAACATACTGGGCAGGTAACGTAATAGCTCCTGGCAAAGCTTCCACTTCATTACACGAAATTACTTCCGAATCATTTACCTTTACCGGTCTAATCAAATATACATTGTCCTGATTAGAAAATATCAAATTATCATTTATAATCATATTTCTTACAGCTTTAGAAGGAATGTATTTCTCTTCAAAAGTTGTTTTGTTTTGACTGATTATTTTATCTTTGTCCATCTTTATCACCGTCTTATATGCTAATCTACAATAGCAATTTCAAATCAAATTGATTAGTATTTTCCAAAAGTGCAAAAACACTTTTGAAATGCATCATAGTTTTTGGTTTCATATTCTGAGCAATATATTGCAAGCTCTATCTCTTTAAAATCATATTGATGCTCTATTATTACATGATACAAAGCATTTGAAACAACCGCCGGTGGATTTTGAAAAGCCCCGCACCCAAATGCTCCTAGAATCAAAACCTCTGCACCTTTATCCTTTGCAATAGCTAAAATTTGGGGAAAACGTTTCTTATGGATATCTAATAATATTTGATTTTTTATTTTAAAACTTTTCATTCCACTTCTTGGATCCCTTTCATTGGTTGGCAAATTTCTCAAATTAGGGGCTGCACAAGAAATGACATCTACCTTATACCAATCCTTTTCAGACATCAATGTAGGCGATTGTGTATCAGATTTAAAAACAACAACATCCGGTGTGTAAATGCAATCATCATTATATAGAGATGACAATTTTTTTCGTTTCAAGGCTTCTTTGTGGGCATTATGAAATTGATTAACTACCACTTCATCTGAAATACATGGAAATAATGTACTACAGCGACATATGGCCTCT
>JBJENY010000008.1:0-27935 GCA_051880435.1 Lachnospiraceae bacterium
GGTTGTTTTGTTGTTTAATCTTTATTTGATTGTCATTGTTCTTGTTGCTGTTTTTCGCTTATTAGCGCCGCAACAGTGATAATATTATCACAAGGTTTTTTCAGTGTCAACACCTTTTTCTAAAATTTTTTTAATATTTTTTTGCTCTTAATTTAGAAACAATATATAGTGTTTTTCTTGTATTAAAGACACATTTTTTCTCAATTATGTATACCTGAATCAATTCATCCCATGACTAAAGTCACGGGTGTTCTTGACATTTCCAAAAACATGCTCTTGTGTTTTTTACAAAATCATATCCTTTTTCATAACATTATTTCAATTTGCATAATCGTAATTTTTATAATGTATTATTTCATCACATATCAATAGTATCCTTATAATATTATTCTTCATATAATAACAATGTTTTCTTTTTCACATTATCCTTCATCCTATAACAACATTTTAAAAATATTTTCTTCTATTCCTTAATATACCCTTTCATTACCTAAATCCCAAAATAAAACTCGATTTTTATTTCAAATCATTTTTTCCAAATAAAGAAAACGGCATTCAATCAAATACCGTCTCATTAACAAAAACATATAAATTACAATTAATAAATGTAATCAAAAATGCAATATTAAAAAAATAAAATCTTAGTCAAATCACTGATTGCATCCATAAATATATTATGATGATACAAAAACTTCAAAATCCAAACTTCGTTTATCTGGGAAATCAATTGTTCGCTCCAGGAAAATGTACTTGTAATAGAAAGCAACAAGAAAAAAATCCATATCCAGATTAAACCTCTAATGGCTCCTAATATTCCTCCACCAAATTTATCAATTGAATGTACAATTGGGATTTTTGTAAAGCCCTTTGCGCCATGGGATAAAATACCAAAAAATAATCTACTCACAACAAGCAGGACTAAGAATACAATTCCGTTCAAAATAACAACCGCAATTGACATGGCAATATAATCATACACTCCCGCTACTTCTAAAACATCATAGGCTTCAGAATTATTATTATTCACAATTGCTTCTTTTAAAGAATCAGGTAACTCCAGTGCGTTAATCGCTGCAATCTGGATTCCCCTGGTAACCTCCTCACCGGCATCCGAATACGCAAGTTCTTCGGAAATATAACTCGCCATTTTGTCATCTATTTCTGTTTTTTCCTGTAAATAACCACTAATATAGGGTGCTCCATATAATGAAAGTATAACACTTGCAATAAGACCGGCAACAGATATCATTAATCGAAGCATTCCCTGTGCCCATCCCGCAATTACACATATCAAAAATATAACACCAATTACAATACAACAGATATTCATACTTTTTCCTTTTCACTTTTGTGTTTTAACCGAATCACTTCAGAGCCACTATCATATATAACAACATACCGTTTGCTATATCCTGTAGGCACTATATTTTTTACAGACTTAGAAAAGGAATAAGAAAATTTTAATTTACCATTCATTGTAAAAATACGGGCCTCATTCCCTCCTGTAAAAATAATTTCTTCTTCACTCATTCTTACATTTTTATAATCAAAATCAATTTCTTTTTTCAAAGTTTCATGTCCGTTTAAATTATATAATTTTAATACATATGGGGCCTCTGACTTTTCATCTTCATTATACATCACAACACCTACATATTGAGAATTATAAACAACACTCTGTATTTCCCCTTCAAATTCAATTACCGCTTTTTTGCTGGATTTCTCTTTCATGGAAAAAATAAGAAACTGGTTATCGCCAAAAGCACATATGGTATTATCATTTAAAAACTCAACCTTTGGCACAATTGTGTTTTCCAATTGATATGCACCTACAATACGGTCTGCATTTTCATTTTGTCCTACCTCCCCAAAATTGGATGCAGTTAATTTACTTTCAAGCTCACCACTTTCATTAATTGCCAAATAAGAAGAAAACATTTTTTCTCCATTCACAGACAAATCCACATCTAAAGGATACCCATTTTGGTCAATTGCCGTCTTTCTCTCCATAATTTGTGAGCCCTTACGGTCATATAAATTAATATAGTTTTCATTCTTGCCTTCTAAAATAACAGCAAATTCACCTTGAGACGCTACAGCAATATCGCAAATGGAATACGGCATAGTCGTATTACTAACCTTACCTTCCTTATCAAAAATATAAACATCATTGCCATTTAAGTCTGCAATAGCAACATAATCTCCACAGACATCCGCTGCAGGCATCTTCATTGCAAACGTTTCAGTCCAGACAGACTCTCCTTTTTCATCTACATAAGTTGCTCCGTCTCTGCTAAATTTCAACAAAGAATTCTGATAAGGAACATAATCTACCATAGATGCATTCGTAACACTGGTTTCCTCTACTACTTCATAGCTGTTATAATTTGCAGAAGGATTCAGCTTAACTATGATAATACATATGATTACTACAACTAGTATACCAATCAAAATATTTCTTATTCCTGAAAAATCAAAACCTGTCTCCTCAGTTTCTTCTTCATCAGGTTCGGTATGATTCATTCCAAATCTCAGAAAATTCCTTTTCTTAGCCGCCACCTTTTTTTCATCATCCTCAAATAAATCTATATCTTCTCTATCGTCTTTCATAAAATCAACCTTTTCTTTATTTATATTATTATCTACATACCCCCTATCATATCACATTTTCAAAAAAGGCACTAGCCTTATTCCTATTCTTTTTCTTTATTAATAGTCGGAATCAAAATTGTATCGCCTTCATGTATTTCGTCAGAGTTCCCAAATTCATTTGCCTCCATTATTTCCGATACATAACTCACAGAATTATACATTTTAAAGCTTATAGAAGATAAGGTATCTCCATTTTGTACAACATAATACTGTGGATATTCCGGTGCGGCTAATCTGTCTTTATTTGTTTGTGCAATTTCAGACTTACTGTTTTTTTCCGTTTCTTCTGTTACACTTTGCGTTTTTGCAACAACCGGACGTTGTTTTTGTGATTCCTCAGTTCCGGATTCTTGTTTGTCGTTATAGGTAATAATGCCATTTTCCACAAGCTTCGTCTGAAGCATAGATAACATTTGATAATTGGAAAAAACCGCAATCCCTAAAGCAAGCACCGCAACCGTTAATCCCGAGCATACAGCAGATAATCTGCGGTTGATTCTTTCTATTTTCACATTATGAGCACGGTCTTCTAAAACACGCTTATAATTTTTTATTACCTCCCCGTCCTTTTCATCTATTTCGTTGCCAGCCTCCGACTTTGAACCTTTTCGCGCATCAACCATAAAGTTTTGCATCGCTTCATTCCGTGCATAATAAATATAATATCCCGTTTGTCTCCGAAGATAATCTCCTTCCAGCATATACAACGCATCCTCTCCTTCCAGAGAATCCATAATATACAAAACCTTATCTTCAGTTCCAAAATTTTCCATATGCAGTTTTACAATCATATCATTCACTTCCGTAGAAAAACCCATACGGGACAAAAACCATCCCACCACAGATAATTCCGGAAAATACTGTTTCACTTCTTGGTATATATAATCCCAGGTTTCTCCATCAAAAGTAGTTTCTTCTAAATCCAACTCCAGGTTTTGAGCTGCAATTGCTCCGCTAATAAATACAACCTGTCCCGCTGCACTCTGCACAGTTTCCCCCACAAGAATTGCACCTCTTGCATAAGAAGAATTTGGATTCGCCATTTGGTTTAAATAGGTCATTACATAATCCTCAATATAAATCCTCCTGTTCCCTGAAGGCATACCTATTTGTCTGATATTCTTTGGTAGTGTAATTTCCGCAAAAATGTTATCTTCCGTTTGACCAGCCTTGTTATAAACTACTTCGATCATTTTCTTTCATTCCTTTCATATTGCATTTTTCTCACATGACATTTTTGCTTACCTCGTAACATATCACGAAAAATACTCTAAACATGCCGAAATGACCAAAAAATATAAGCCCTTTATCGCAAATAAACATACAATATACATTTTCTCAACAAAATATGTTACTTCTTTTTTTCATAAAACTGATTAAAACAGGCTCAAACCGTTCATACTTTTCATAAACTATTTTTAGAAAGACGGAGTTTATCTTATGTCATTATATTATTGCAACGCATTTGAAAGAAATGCAGCTAAAAAATTGAAACAACAACTACAGATTTCTATCGAAAACACAGACAACAAAAATTTTGTTATATTATGCATTGGAACAGACCGGGCAACAGGAGACTGTTTAGGTCCATTAGTAGGTAACAAAATAAAGGAAGCCCTCCCTCACATACCTGTTTACGGAACAATCGAAAAACCTGTCCATGCCCTTAATTTAGAACATACGATTCATACAATATTTCAAGAACACAAATGCCCCTATATCATTGCCATAGATGCTTCCTTAGGAACAAAAGAACATATCGGATATACTACCATAAGTAATAAACCATTGGCACCCGGAAAAGGGGTAAATAAAAATTTGCCTGCAATAGGCAATTTGTCCATCACAGGCATTGTTAACATTTCAGGCTTCCCTAATGCTGTATTACTGCAAAGTACCAGACTCCATATCGTCATGACCTTAGCAGATTGCATAGGGACCGCTTTACAATCTTATTTAATTGAATATTATCGACCGGAGCCCCGATAGGCATCAACTGCTTCAGAAACAGTGTCAGCCTCACCATCCTCCATTAGAGAAATCAAATCAGCAACACGGGATAATGTACAGCACTCACCCAAAACCATTCCATAGTTATTTGTAATGGCTGCCGACGACACATCAACATCATTTTCAAGCAACGCAATTTCTTCCTGAACATCGTCTAATTCCGCCTTCATATCATCAAGATGTCCTAATCGACGGGCAT
Organism: Lachnospiraceae bacterium; assembly: GCA_051880435.1. Classification (GTDB taxonomy): domain Bacteria; phylum Bacillota; class Clostridia; order Lachnospirales; family Lachnospiraceae; genus CAG-590. Next base: position 4,862 of record JBJENY010000008.1, read on the forward strand.
TCACTTCATCGGTAAGAATTTGCTTCGTTTTGTTTTCAAATTCTGTCATGGCATCCTGTTTCTCCCGACTAATCTGTTCAAGCTCATCCTCTAAGCCCTGAATCTTTTTATCATAATGGTCTAAGCCATACTGACTGTCATCTTTATCTTTATTAATTTTATTCCGAATTGCCTTCATTTGTTTTTTGTTAGCTGCAATCTGATCCTTAATATGTCTTCCCTCTAAGAGTGCATCATAAAATACAAGCTTTACAAAATTCAAAATCACACCATATATCAATGCAACTACAACCAATGTGGCACATACAGTCACTGTACATAACAATGTAATCTTTTCGCTTTGTTGATAAAAAACATTAACAGACAACAGATACATAGCTGTCGGAATGCCTAAAAACAGAATTACAAGACTTAATAACATCCCTATAATTTCAAGAAATCCCTTTGGCATAAACATAACATAAAACAAATTGCCTCTGCATAACGAAGGTACATGCTGTTTTTTGAAAAGGGTTTTTAATTCCATTTGAAGCTGACGATTTTCTTCTGTAATATCTGCGGTTTCGTAGGAAACACGTTCATCAATTCGTTTTGTTTTTTCACGATCCCTTGTAGCCTTTTCTTTTCGGGTTTTTGCTTTATTCGCATCAATCTGGCTATCATAAACTTTCTCAATATCATTCTTTCTTTTCTGAATGGTTTGTGCAATTTCATTCTGAATTGATTTTTCTTCTGAAGCAATTGCTTTTTTTAAATTTTTTTCCTGACTACGATATGCAGCAAGTTCTTCTTTCAAATGTTCTACAGCCTTAAGATCTGTCTGAACCTGATATAAATAATCTACATTCTCATCAAATACATCTGCACGCATAAAAAGCCTCTTTTCCTTTTAAAATTCAATTATATACACAAAGTGCAATCCTTATGTTATTTTATCAAAGGGGGGGTATAAATACAACTGTTTTCGACCATTTCGGACACAACTTGTCACAAAATTAACATTCTTTTAACATTTTATTGATTGTTTTTATTGTGTTTCTATTATATACTATAGAAGGGAATTGCTAATCGTTTCGACAAAATGGAGGTGGTTATAATTAATATATTGTTTTTTCTAACGCCAAAAGCCGAAGTCGCTTTTTTAGAAGAAGATTTTAACTTAAGACAAGTTTTAGAAAAAATGGAATTTCACAAGTATTCATCTATTCCAATTTTAAATAACGATGGTGAATACATAGGTACATTAACAGAAGGAGATTTGTTGTGGTTCTTCCGCCATAATGATTGTGGCAATGCTATCAGTCAGGCTGAAAATTATCATATAAACGAAGTCCCACGCAGACAAGATTATGTTCCCGTGAATGCAAGCTCCAACATGGAAGATATGCTTACCAAAATCAGCCAACAAAATTTTGTTCCGGTTGTAGATGATTGTGACAGATTTATTGGAATCATTACAAGACGGGATGTAATTCATTATTTCTGCGAACAAAAATAAAAAATCAGTCGCCTCAGGATAACAATCCGTAAAGCGACTGATTTTTTATGAATCTGTTTTTCTAATACTTTTATATCTATAACAAAGCATATATCCATTTATAAATATTGTTGTAAAATTTCAGGATCAACCTTAATACGATTATCCATGGTCTTCATAATATCTTTTATCTGAATCTCCTTATATACACTTCCCATATTCAAATTATATATTTGATTTGTATTAAATCCAAGTACCATTGGTCTTAATACATTCTGGTCATTTTCCTGAAGCACCAAGCCCTTCTCATGGTTTGTTAATTCTACACAAACCCCTGGGAATAAAATCTGAATACTATCTAACAAATATCGAACCATTTCAGGATCATATAAATCCGGATGTTCCTGTAACATACGAATCGCCTCGACCTCCGAATGCGGGTCTTCTCCTAACCGCATGGCAGTATATTCATCATAAGCATTGGCAACCATTAAAATCTTTACTGCATTAGAAATCTTTGGTGATGCTTTCTCCGGCATATACTGTAGCTGACACATATGCATTAACGCCCCCTTAACACCAACAGGCATTTTAAAGGTTTTCGAAATTCTGTCAACGCCTAATAACACCCCTCTTGCTACGACATCAATTTCCTCTTCCGTCATATTTTCAGCTTTACTTCGATACGCTTCAGGTAGCGAAAGCTTTCCCACATCATGAAGAAGGGCAGCTACGATTACTTCCGCCTGTTCTACCACTCCAAATCCCGCTCTGTGAGAAATCAACGCAGTCAAAATAGCCACATTCAATGCATGCTTGTATACATAATCTTCCGGACTTCTCAAGTTTTGATTAAATCGAATCTTGTGATACAGATTACCAAAACGGCGTACCAAATCATCTGTCAGTTTCATTAAATTTTCCGGAGACACACCCTTTATAATATTGTCCAATTCCTCTTTTATAGCAAAAACAGCCATGGTCTGAAAACGTTCAAATTCAATTTCCTCATCGCTCATCGGCGGAAGGGGTTCTGCAGGCTCTAATATATATAACCCAATCAGCCCGAAATTTTTCACACTTTCAATACCCTGCGCGGTAATCTTGTCATTTCTTCCATATAACAGGATACCTTTTTTATTATATATCGGCCTTGCCAGTCGCATACCAACTTTCAATTCTTCAGATTTTACGTATATCAATTTGCATCCTCCAATCAAAATCACTTCTCAAATAATACTATTTATTATTTTAACATTTCACTTCACAAATAGCAACGAAAGTCGGTTGAAATTTATTATTTTGATAATTATTTTCATACTGATACAACAAATCCACTGCCATCTCATAAGGAAGCAATTGATGACCCATATAATATTCATATCCCATGTATAAATGTTTATATTGTTGTCTATTGTACATATGTTTATTTTGAAGTCTGTTTTTTTCATTAATACCACGATTGTTTTTTTCATACAACACAGATTTGCCAAACAAAGCATAACAGTTTGCTATAACACATGCAAGTGTTTTTAATGTGTCAAAATCATGTGCAATACAAATCCCACTTTCATAACGGGGTTTTAGTTTGTCCTGTGAAACGACCCGGTTAACAACAACCCCCCATTCATTTTCCATATAAGAAAATACATTGTCATACAACGTAATGTTGTCTTCTACATAAACTGTAATATCTTCATATAAATCTTTCGCAATCAAAAGTAATTGCTTCAATTCCACTAAGGTTAAGAGGTCTTTTCCCAAAACAAATAAAACTTCTCTTCTTGTCCCATTCGACTCTCCCCGCAGGGTAGTTAAAATTTCTCTTGCATTTTCCAGAAGTTCATTTTTTCTGGAAATATAAGCAAGTCCCGTTTTTTCAAACACAGCTTCCATTTTTTCATCCATATGAATCCGGGCGTTTGTATAATCATATTTCCTGATTTTTCGTTTTACCTTTTTCAATTCCCGTTGCCATCTTTTTTTATCACAATCATAAGAATTTTTAAATATAATATGTAACACAGTAACACCAAATAACTGATTCTCATTTAGTATTATCCTGACAGCCCTGCTTTTTTCCCAACGAAAACTGATATAATCTATTTTTTTTCGGCCCAAAGTTTTCCCATTCTCTTTTTTCATATAGTTTATTCGTTTTCTCTATAAAAATGACAGAATCCATGATATCTGCTATACTGATACTGTTCTTAACAAAAAAAGTTAAATATGAAACAAAAAAATATAATACAGTATTATAAATATAATGCCATATCAAAAGGGTTAATTATTAAAATAAAGAATCATGGAAACAGGTAATTCTCAAAGCAAAAATTTATCAAAGTAGAAAATTATTAAAACAGAAATTATCAAAGCAGTAAATCAGCAAAGCAGTAAATTATTAAAACAGAAAATCAGCAAAGCAGAAAATCAGCAAAACAGAAAATTATTAAAGCAGTAAATTATTAAAACAGAAAATCGTCAAAACAGAAAATAATAAAGAACAAAAAAGTAAAGAATGATAATCAAAGAATAATAAGTAATGAAAACGAAAAGACGAATCGAAACAATTCATTATAGAAAGAGGATAGTGTTATGAATTCATATAAATGCATAGTAGCTTACGAAGGCACTCGTTATAACGGATGGCAAAAACAGGGAAACACGGAAAATACAATACAGGAAAAAATCCAAAATACCATTAGCAGGCTAATTAACGAAGAAATCGAAATAACTGCATCAGGAAGAACCGATGCAGGCGTCCACGCAAAAGGTCAGGTGTTTCATTTTCATTGTCAGCAAAATCTGTCTACTGATGATTTTCTATCAAACATTAACCGGTTTCTTCCAAAGGACATCCGAATCCTTTCGGCAGAAGCCTGTGATAACCGCTTTCATGCAAGATTAAATGCCACAAGGAAAACTTATTGCTATTATATCGATACATCACAACAGGGAAATTTATTTCTTCGAAATACCAGTCACCACATTCCCACCAAAATGGATCTGGATGCAATGAAAAAAGCCGCCGGCTACCTAGTTGGCACTCATGATTTTTTAAGCTTTTGCAGCAACAAAAAATCAAAAAAATCCAGTGTACGTACAATATACAAAATCCATATCAATTATCACCCGGAAGAAGAAGTACTAACCTTAAGTTATACAGGCAACGGTTTTCTATACAATATGGTTCGCATATTGACCGGAACCTTAATTGAAATCGGTTTAGGAATCAGAAAGCCGGAAGATATTCCTTCTATCCTGGAAGGAAAAAACAGAGGGTTAGCCGGACACACAGCACCGGCAAAAGGATTATTTCTTCTATCTGTATCCTACGAGTAAAAAAGCCCATTATTACAAATAATATAATAATGGGTTATAAAAAAGTTTCCTGTTCCCATGTATGCAACAGGGATTTTAATTCCTCATAGCTTTCCACATGATTCACTTCATCCCGGAGCCTTGCGGAATTTGGAAAACCGGCAGTATACCATGCGACATGTTTTCTCATTTCGTGAATCCCCGTAAATTCTCCTTTATATTCTATCATCATTTGTGCATGACGTAACATCACCTTTACCATTTGAGGCAAATCGGGACGTTTGGGAATATATCCTTTTTCAAAATAGGTTTTCATTTGATGAAAGATAAAGGGATTTCCTTTTGCACCTCTGCCAATCATAAAGCCATCACATCCCGTCTGTTCTTTCATTTGCAAAACATCTTCCGGAGTCGTAATATCTCCATTACCTATTACCGGAATGGAAACCGCCTCTTTTACCTGTCTGATAATATCCCAGTCAGCATGTCCGGAATAATACTCCTCCCGTAATCTTCCATGAACAGCAACTGCAGCTCCACCACTGACTTCTATCACTTTCGCAATTTCCACTGCATTCACATGTTCTTTATCAAATCCTTTTCGAATTTTCACTGTCACAGGAACATCAACAGCCTTCACCATTTTCGAAACAATCTCTCCAACAAGCTTAGGCTGTTTCATTAATGCAGAACCTTCATTATTGTTAACAATTTTGGGAACAGGGCATCCCATATTAATATCAATAAAATCAAATCCCCGTTCCTGTACCCTTACAGCCATATCTGCCATAATATCCGGGTCAGATCCAAACAGCTGAATTCCAATGGGATGTTCCATATTGTCATATTGCATTAATGGAATTGTATTTTTATTATGATATAAAATCGCTTTTGCACTTACCATTTCCGTATAGAGGACATCGCACCCTTGTTCCTTACATAGCAAACGGAAAGGTAAATCTGTTACACCTGCCATAGGTGCCAATATTAGTTTATTTGTTAAATCAAACATTTTCTTCCTATTTCTTACTGTTTATGATACAACATATTAAGACCCTTTAAGGTCAGGTTAGAATCATAAAAATCAATACTGTCAGTTTCATCAAAAATTATTTTTCCAAGACCACCGGTTGCCACAACGGTCATTTGGGAAAGCTTTGCTTCTTCTTTTATTTTACGAATAATATATTCTGTTTGTCCGATATGCCCATATACTAATCCTGACTGCATAGAGGAAATGGTGTCTTTCCCAAGAATATGTTCAGGTTTTTTTATTTCAATTTTAGGTAACTTTGCCGCATCCTGCCATAATGCATGGGCTGCAATTCTAATTCCGGGAGATGTAACACCGCCTACTAACGTTCCATCCTCTAACACTAAATCATGAGTTGTAGCCGTTCCATAATCAATTACCAATACCGGTCCCCCATATATTTCATAGGCAGCTACAGCATCCACAATACGGTCTGCACCAACTTCCTTTGGATTTGGGATTGCTATTTTTAAGCCGGTTTTAATCCCGGGTCCTACCACAATGGGATTCACATTAAAATATTTTATTACACCATTAATAATATGATGATTCACATCCGGCACAACAGAAGCCATAATAGCCGCATCAATGTCTTCACAGGATATTCCTTTACTTGTTAACAGATTGCAAAAAAAAGTTCCATACTCATCCGAGGTTCTTGGGATTTTCGTTGTCATACGAAAGGTTCCTAAAATTTCATCTCCATGAAATAAACCGATTGTAATATTTGTATTTCCAATATCAATTGCTAATAACATACCTAATCCTCCAAATCAAATGGCTGTCCTAAAAATGCAACCTTATAGTATAATTCCAAGCTCTCTAACAGTTCCTGTCTGGTTGTTCGAAGCTGTTTAATCTTTAATACACTTCCAATATCATCATATAACAGGTCATCTTCATTTGCCATAGTAACAAATTCCAGATTGCCTTCCTCATCATATTCTAACGTTAATATTCCTCCGATATCTTCAGTAAACAATACACACATTGCCTGCAATTCATTTTTAATTCCATCCGGTAAATTATTAAAATCCGGATTCAAATAATACTTTTCTTCGTATTTTGAAGATACACATAAAATCACACCTTGAGATTGTTCTTCCATCCTATACATGATATCCAAGTTTTATTCCTTGGTTTTCCTTTCTGAAAATTTTATAGCCAAATTTTTCCCTTGGGGTTCCTTTCTATACACGATGGAATCTATTTTAGCCCATTCATAAAACGATTGCAACCCATTTAAAGATTTGCTATGATATATAGTATTAGAATTTCAGAGGGCATTTCCTCTGATATAATACATTAAGAAAGAGGTTAAGCAAATCATCATGTTAAATCAGCATTATATTGATATGTGCGGACAAAAATCCGTCATCAGGGAACTATTCGCATATGGAAGCGAACGTGCAAAAGAAATCGGTTACGAAAACGTATTTGATTATAGTTTAGGTAATCCTTCGGTAGAAACACCTGAAACATTTACACAAGAAATGATCCATTTATTACAAACAGAGAATCCGGTTACATTACACGGCTATTCTCCCAGTTTAGGTATTAATTCCGTCAGAGAAGCTGTTGCAAACTCATTAAACGACCGTTTTGATATGAATTATTCCATGAACCATATCTTCATGGTAAGCGGAGCTGCCGGTGCCATCGCCCATGCTGCAAGAGCTGTTACAGTTCCGGGGGATGAGATATTAACTTTTGCTCCATTTTTCCCGGAATACAATCCTTATATTAATTCAACCGGTGCAGTTTTAAAGGTTGTTCCAGCAGATATTTCAACGTTCCAGATTAACTTTGATGCATTTTTAGAAATGTTAAATGAAAAAGTTATGGCAGTACTAATTAATACGCCAAATAATCCATCCGGTATTGTTTATTCTACAGAAACAATTGATAAACTGGCTATGATTTTAAGAGAGAAAGAAGAAGAATACGGACATCCTATTTACATTATTTCCGATGAACCATATCGTGAGATTGTATTTAATGGCGTTGATTCTCCATTTGTTGCTGCACACTATAATAATACCATTACCTGTTATTCCTTCAGCAAATCCCTATCTCTTCCGGGTGAACGTATCGGATATATTGCTGTTAATCCGGCTTGCGAGGATGCTGAGCTGATGGTAGATATGTTTGGTCAGATATCCAGAGGAATCGGACACAACTGTCCTCCAAGTATTATTCAGTTGGCAGTTACAAAGTCATTATATGAAACATCTGATTTGTCTGTATACGAAACAAATAAAAATATATTATATACGGAACTTACAAAAATGGGCTTTGATTGCGTGGAACCGGGTGGTACCTTCTATATGTTCCCAAAAGCATTAGAAGAAGATGCAGTTGCTTTTTCAAACAAAGCGAAGGAGTTAGATTTGCTATTAGTGCCAAGTAACTCATTTGGCGTTCCGGGACATTTCCGAATCAGTTATTGTATTCCAACAGAGAAAGTAGAACGTTCCATTCCTGTGTTCCAGAAATTAGCGGATATGTATTTATAATACAAACCTTCCAGTTTAAAGCTTCATTGGACACACAAACATAAAAATTGAACAAAAAATTAAAATAGCACATACAAGCCTTGGACAATAAGCCGGTTTCCAAAAGCATATGTGCTATTTTTATTTATATTATTTCATTTCTTCTTTTTTATCATTTTTTGTTGCAACACCATTTACCACATCCATAATTGCAACATGGTCTTTAATGGATTTTTCAGATGCAAATTTTTTCTTTTTTTGTGCTTTTTCTTGTTTCTTACGTTCCTTTGCTTCTTTCATTGTAATTGCATTCGGATCATCCTGCATTTCCTTTTGTTTCTTTCTGATTTTATCAAAAACTTTTTTCGCAACGACAGAAGAACCATAAAACAACAATCCAAAAATAATGAAGAACCATAAATACCATATATTTAAAATAACAACTTCATATCCAAAGCAAAAGAAAAATGTGGCTGTCCATGCAATAAAAATCTTTAACCAGGCACCTAAGTTACTAACTGCAAGCAACAACGCATTTTTAAAAGTATTCTTTATCGTGTTATCAAAATATGCCAGCAAAGGAAATACAAACGGAACAATTAAACATGCCAATACACCCTCTACCAGTAACAATATGCTATAAATCATAGCCATAGCATCCTGGAAATTACAGATATACATATATTGACCCCATAAAATCACAAAGGCCAGCACCATAATCAACCATGCAATCGTACCTTTTTTGAAGTTCTTCTTAAACTCCTGAAAATATTCTTTTACAACTGTGTAATCATCATGTCTTTGTATTTTATACATCATGGCATACATAGCTGTACATGCAGCACCAATAGTAAAAACAGGCAATATTGAAAAAACAAAACATAAATTCAGTGCAAACAAACTTCCAAAAATATCCAAACAACGTTTTAATTTGGATTCCGGTGGTCCTGCATCTCCACCGGGATTGTCACTGTCTGCATTTTCATCCTCAAAGCTTAAATCATCACCCCAGTCAAATTCCTCTTCAATCTCTTCATCCTCTGACATCACAGATTCAGCTTTTGTCTCATTAAGATTTTCAACTTCATCGTTACTATTAATCGCGTCTAACTCATTATTTTCTAACGTATTATCTTCCACCTCTAATTACCCCAACATTTTCTAATATAATCCATTTGCCTTCATCTTTTTGCACATATCCTTAAAGTCCACCTTCTTTAAAGCAGACTCATTAGCCTCAACTTCAGAATATCCGGATGCAGACAACCAATTTTGCTGTAATGTTGGTATCATACTATTAGCAGTTTGTAATGCCGCATAATGAAGGGCGTAATCCTTATAATCTTCATCTTTTGGATTATCCATACGTACAATCATATATCCTGCATCTGTTTCAATCACTTCGGAGATATCCCCTTCTTTCATGTTTTCAAGCACTTTATTTAATTTATCTTCGTAAGCACCCTGATAATTTCTTTCTTCACCGGAAGATGCGGCAATTCCATATTCTTCAATTAAATCTTCAAGCTTCTCACCTGCAGCTGCTCTTTTTTGTAATGCCTCTGCATTTTTCTTTTGTTCTTTCATTTTGTCATCAGATAAATCAGTTGTATTACCTGCAGAATCTACAACAGGGTTGCCATTCTCATCATATTCTATACTAGGGAATAACGCATAATATACACTATGAAAATCAATACCCTTAAACTTCTCAACATTTTCTTCATAAGCATCATCAGCTAAATCCTGTTTTGCTTTTGCTGTCAATGCTGAAATATATGCCTGCTCCGTAAACAACTGCGTTACTGCTTCTTCATCAATTCCATATTGAGCAAGGAAATCCGCCCCAAATTTTTCCATGTAATTATCCGTATTGGTTTTAATATTTGCTTTTTCTTCATCTGTAAGCGTCAGACCATCTGTTTTCTGTGCCAATAAATACTCAACAATCTCTAATTTAACCTCAGCTGTAATATCAGCCTTCATAGATTCAATCTTTTCATCTGTAATATCTTCAGGATTCAATGCCTGCATGGTAATATACTGCATAGCAAACAGATTATATTCACTTAAGGTTACATCATGATCTCCTATAGTCATCACTACAGTTTTCTTTGCGTCATCTATAGAAATTGTCTTACCACATCCAACACAACTAACCAGCAATGCCACCGTCATCACAATTGGTGCAATGATTTTTTTAACTCTTATCTTCTTATTTCTTTTTGTATTCTCTTTCATATCTAATATCCTTCCATGATAAATCTAATATACAACACTCTGTATGATTACATTTCTATCATAAAAAGTCAATATCAAACAAGAATTTTTCACTGTTTTTTCAAAAATCAAAAACCGATTCTTCTACAACAGAAGAATCGGTTTTTATATCATACTAAATATTAAATTCAGGTATGCAAAAATTACTCCTTAACACCACCAAGTGCAACACCTTCGATGATATACTTAGATAATAACAAATATGCAATAATGATTGGCAAAATAGCACATAACATAGCTGCATATACCTGACCTAAGTCCGGTGTCTTATCGTTAGAACGAATAGCCTGAGCATACATTGGTAATGTAGATAACTCTCTCTTTGCACCTAATAAAATAGAAGGTGTATATAAGTTATTCCATGATGCAACGAATGCGAAAATAGCCTGTGTTGCCATAGCTGGCTTCATAAGTGGTAATGCAATCTTGTTAAAGATTGAGAACTCACTACATCCATCAATACGGGCAGCTTCAACGATTTCAAGAGAAAGACCGTTTTCCATGTACTGCTTCATGAAGTAAACAGTAGTAGGTGCTGCGATTGCAGGAAGAATCATTGGTAATACAGTACCATATAAGTGTGTCATCTGACATACCTTAATCAAACCTACGATAGATACCTGTGTAGGAATCATCATAATACCATAAATAACACCCCAGATGAAATCTCTTCCCTTAAACTGATATACAGTTAATGCATAAGCAGTTAAAGTACCGAAATAAATCTGCAAAATAGTTGTTGGAACTGTAATGATTAATGAGTTACGGAACGCACCAATTAATGATACAGATTTTACTAACATCTTTTCAGGATTCATCATATTCTGGAAGTTCTTAATAAAGTTTGTTCCAGGAATAAACTTAATACCTGTAGAAATCTGTGAATGTGGTAATGTTGCGTTAATAATCAAAATATAGAAAGGAAATATTGCTAATACACATAAGAATATGCAAATAACCATTCTAAAAATTACTTTTCCCGAAAGTTTTTTCTTTTCTGCTGTCATTCTTAATATTTCCTCCTTCCTATACTGCTTTCTTTGCTGTTGCTTTATAGAAAATCATACTAATAGCTAATGTTACAATGAAAAGCATAACAGAGTAAGCGGAAGCACGTCCAAAGTTCTCTGTTGAAGCACCTACTGATGCATACTTCTTAATTAACATAACTACTGTAGTTGTTGATAACACTGATTTTCCGCCCATTTTTACAAGAGGACCACCCTCATTCAACAACTGTGGAATATCGTACATCTGTAAACCACCGATTGCTGAAGTAACCATTGTGTACTGTAAAATTGGTCTTAACAATGGTAATGTAATCTTGAAGAACTGCTGTCTTGATGTAGCACCATCAACCATAGCTGCTTCATATAATGAAGGATTAATACCAAGAATACCGGCAATTAACACGATCATTGTATTACCATACCACATCCAGAACTGAATAAATGCGATGAGCAATAAAGAACCCCATCCTTTTTCCATAAATCCAGTACTTGGACATAATCCCATGTTAATTAACGTCTTAGTAATATTACCATTAATATTAAATAACTGATAGAACAATAAAGCTGTTGTAGCAGCTGTAATAATATTAGGCATATACATCATAACCTTGTATGCGCCTGTACCTTTTAACTTATTATGACTGTCTGTAAACCATGCAGCCAAAAGAAGAGCTAATACAATCTGTGGAATGAAGTTTAACAACCACAATACAACTGTAATCCATAATGAACTCCAGAATTCTCCACCACCAGCTTCACCAAAAATGAAGTTAACATAGTTTCCTAAACCAAAGTGTGTTTCGAATTTGGTTCTTGAAATCTTCTGATCATACATTAATGATTTGAAGATGGTATAAAGAAGTGGATAGAACTGGAATATAAAAAATGCTACGAAGAAAGGAATAAGGAAAATAATACCATACTTTCCATACTCAACTGATTTTTTCTTTGTCTGTCTCACACCGTCACTCCCAATCCATTTTATTTTAGGTAAAAAATGCGCTCATGTGCGAATGCACATGAGCGCACAACTTTAATAATTAAATATTGTTAATTCAATCTAACATTTAATTACTCTACAGTGATGAAATCAAGAGTTGTCTTGATTGTCTCCTTAACATAGTCAACACACTCATCAACTGATGAATACTCACCTGTATTGTAAGCTTCTGAAGCCTTATCTACAGCACCGATAACATCGTTATCAATATCTGAAGCTGTACATGTAAGAGTCATAGCGTTTGAACTGAATACATCAAGAGCATTCTGTCCACCTAACATAGCACGCTCACCAACGCCATCAGCAACTAACTGCTCAATAACCTTCTTGTTATTTACGAAGTCACCCTTGTCAGCGTTAAGTCCGTATAATACGTCCTCATCACATGTCATCATGTATACGAAGTAAGCAGCTAACTCAACGTCTGGTGAATCCTTACCAATCATAAGGAATGTACCACCCCAGTTATAACCAACTGGTGCTGCACAAATTCTCCAGTTACCAAAGTTTGCTGTATCCTCTGTACAAGTTCCTTCCATAACACCTAAGAACCATGTACAACCAAAGTAACAGAATACATCTCCCTCAGCAAATCCAGCTGTCCATGTTTCATTCCATGTATTTGCCTTGTTTGTGTAATCTCCATCATATAACTTCTTAGCGTTCTCGATGTAAGTTGTAACTTCATCACCTAACTGTAACTTGCTGTCAGCAGATACCCATGGCTGAGTTCTCTGATTTAATGCAGCGTACTTGATTTCATCTGGACCAGATGTCATCTTGTAACCAGCTTCCTTAATCTGATCAGCTACTGCGAAGAAGTTATCCCATCCTTCAACCTTAGCACCAACTTCAGCTGGATCTGATGTTCCAAGAACTTCCTCAGCGATCTTAGCATTGTATACTAAACATCCTGGAGTTGCCTGCCATGAAAGTGCCTTTAATGTTCCATCTACACTACCTAATTCCTTTGTGTAAGCATATGCGTTAGCATACATCTCATCTGTAATACCAGCATCAGCGATTGACATTACGTTCTCATCAGCTGCAAGCATCTTAACGAAACCAGCGTCAGATAAGATAACTGATGGGTAGTTAGCAGGATCTGAATAACCAGCGTTGATACCATCAGCGTAAGCCTGATCTGTACCACCTACACCAAGGTTAACGATCTTAATGTGGCTTGCTAAATCAGCATCCATCTTGCTTAATACATACTCACACTTGCCCTGTCCATCATCATCCCAAAGATAGATGTTGATGTCTGAACGACCCTCTGTTGAAGGAGCTTCCATTGTAGCAGCTTCTGTAACTTCTGCTTCTGTAACTTCCTCTGTAACTTCTGCTTCTGTAGCAGCAGTGTCATCACCACCGGCAGCTTCTGTAGTATCAGCAGTATTATTTGTTGATCCACAACCTACCATTAAGCTTGCAACCATAGTAGCTGCAAGAAGTCCACTTACTAATTTCTTTCTCATAGACTTTTTTCCTCCCTTTTGAGTTAATAAAAATAATAGATTTGCATTTATGTAATTATTATGAAATCTCATAATAATAATGCCGTAAATAAATAAAATCCATACAGACTTGCCGCCTGTTCCTATAATATATATCATTTTAACCAATAATGCAAGTCTTTTTTTCTATTTTTATTGTGAAATTTCCATATAGCATAGAAAAACTGCTTATCATTTTGATTGGTTATTGTGAAAATACTATAATTTTCATCACAAATGAGTTCATTTCAAACAAATTGTCGGACAATTTAACCAATAGCTTATTTATCCGATGTGTCAATATTCATAACCTGGCGTTTTCTTGCCATCTCATCACTTTCCAAATACTCATCATAAGTTGTCATTTTATCAATCAAACCGGTTGCTGTGATTTCCATAATACGGTTTGCTGTTGTCTGGATAAACTGATGATCCTGCGAAGAAAATAATATAACTCCCGGGAATTTTATCAAACCATTATTAAGAGCCGTAATGGATTCCATATCCAAATGGTTTGTAGGCTCGTCCAACACTAACACATTAGAGCCCATAATCATCATCTTAGATAAAAGGCAACGAACCTTTTCTCCTCCTGACAATACATTTACTTTTTTTACACCATCATCACCGGCAAAAAGCATTCTTCCAAGGAAACCTCTAACATAAGTTGCATCCTTTTCTTCAGAATACTGGGTAAGCCATTCGACAATTGTCATATCATTATCAAATTCTTTTGTATTATCTTTAGGGAAATAACCCTGAGAAGTGGTAATACCCCATTTGAAAGTACCCTCATCCGGTTCTTCTTCTCCGGTTAATATCTTAAATAGCATTGTTGTTGCTAATGTATTCGGTCCAACAAAAGCGACCTTATCTTCCCTGCCAATTGTAAAAGAAATATTATCAAGAAGCTTTTCACCATCAACTGTTTTAGAAATCCCCTCAACAGTTAATACTTCATTACCAATTTCCCGATTTGGACGGAAATCAATATATGGATACTTTCGACTGGATGGTCTCATTTCATCTAACTCAATTTTTTCTAAGGCACGTTTTCTGGATGTTGCCTGCTTTGATTTCGATGCATTCGCAGAGAATCGCTGGATAAATTCCTGTAATTCCTTAATTTTCTCTTCCTTCTTCTTATTCGCTTCCTTCATCTGCTTAATCATTAACTGGCTTGACTCATACCAGAAATCATAATTACCTGCATATAATTGAATCTTTCCGTAATCAATATCTGCAATATGCGTACAAACTTTATTAAGGAAATAACGGTCATGGGATACTACAATTACTGTATTATCAAAGTTAATTAAAAACTCTTCTAACCATGCAATCGCTTCTAAATCCAGGTGGTTTGTAGGCTCGTCCAATAATAACACATCAGGATTACCAAACAAAGCCTGTGCAAGTAATACCTTAACCTTCATAGTATCTTCCAGTTCTGCCATCATTTTGTAATGATGTTCTGTATCAACACCCAAACCATTTAATAATGTGGCAGCATCAGACTCTGCTTCCCATCCATTCATTTCGGCAAACTCACCTTCTAAAACAGCTGCACGTTCTCCATCAGCATCCGTAAAATCTTCTTTTGCATAAATAGCATCCTTTTCTTTCATTACATCATATAAATGCTGATTACCCATAATAACGGTATCTAATACAGAAAAATCATTATACTTAAAGTGATCCTGACGAAGAATTGACAAACGCTCACCGGCATTCATGGTAATGTCACCTTTTGTTGTTTCTAATTCTCCTGATAAGATTTTTAAAAAAGTCGACTTACCTGCACCATTGGCACCTATTAATCCATAACAGTTTCCTTCTGTAAACTTAATATTAACATCTTCAAAAAGGGCTTTTTTCCCAAAACGCAATGTCACATTGTTTGCACTAATCATTTTTCATACCTCATTCTTTCTATATATGCTTGTAAACAAATAAAAATACCAAAAATATTCAGTATTAGATTAAAACCGTTTAAAGTAATTCCTTGTCAATCACCATTGCAACCCGGTCAATTCGATTTTTCTCCATGGAAATCACCGTAAAAGTAATACCATCTTTTTTCACTGTTTCACCTTCCGTTGGCAAATGGTCCAGTAACTCAATCACATAGCCTCCAAGGGAATCATAATCTTCCGATTCCAAAGACATACCAAGCTGGTCTTCTATATCAGATAATTTCATGGATGCATCGACTTCAAATCTGTTTTCATCTACTTTCGTAACACTTTCTAATTCATCCATATCAAATTCGTCTCGAATTTCACCTACAATTTCCTCTAATAAATCTTCCAAAGTAATCAGACCTACTGCAGTCGCATACTCATCTAATACAATAGCAAGGGAAACAAACCGACTACGCATCTCCGCCATAATGGAAGAGGTTTTTTGATATTCATACACAAAAAACGGTTCCCTCATAACTTCCCTTACAGAAAAGCTGTCTTTTGATTTTCCATCCTTACCATCATGATAGAAAAACAAATCCTTCAAATAAATAATACCTATCACAGTATCTTTGTTATCATCATAAACAGGAAGTCTTGAATAATGATCCTCCTTAAATGCCGCAAATACCTCTTCGTAACCGGCATCTACAGATACAACAGCCATATCCGCCCTTGGAACCATAACATCCTTCGCCTTAGAATCACCAAAATCCACTACATTATTAATCATGGATTTCTCTTCTTTTTCAATTACACCATCTTCCATACTAACATCTACAATGGTACGAAGTTCACCCTCAGTCATTGTGTCCTGAGCTTTATCTTTATCAACTCTCAACACAAAAAAGATAATACCACTTAACCGGTCCACAACCCAGATGACAGGTGTCAAGATTGCGGTAAGGGGTGCAATTACATAGATATATATCATGGATATTTTCTCACTATATAAGGTAGCCAATGTTTTGGGTGTAATTTCACCAAACAACAACACAACCAAAGTTAAAATACCGGTTGTAATTCCAATATAGGAATTACCAAATATATTCGTAGTTAACGTTGTTGCTAATGCTGATGATGAAATATTCACAATATTGTTACCAATCAAAATCGCACTTAACATTTTAGAAGGATTTTCCACCAAACGAAGTACTTTGTTTGCGGTTTTATTTCCTTCATCTGAAAGCGCACGAAGTCTGTGCTTATTCACAGTTGTTAATGCAGTTTCCGCAGACGAAAAAAAAGCAGATAATAAAATCAAAATTATCAGCGCTACAATCTCCATAATATACGAGTCCGGGTCCAATTCAATTACCTCCAAAAGATTTTTATATACAATTAATTTGTAATTTTACTGAATGAAATATAGATTGTCAAGTAATACTATATTTGTAGCTATTAACCTTGTCAATTGGCAAACAGCCATCTGACACACGAAAACAAAAGGAGTAAATATGAGAAGTTCAAAAAAGGAATACGAAGAAGTAGCGAAAAGATGCAGTTCCTACACAAAAACCACATCAAGCGAATTATCAAACTGTGTTGATTGTGACTGTGTTAGTTGTCTAAACTGTGCCCACTTTGCAAAGGATGAGCATTGTGTTTTAGATTTATATGATCCAATCGCCAAAAATCTAAAATAATGTAAAAAAGGATATCGAACCGTATTTTCGCGATTCGATATCCAATTTGTATTATTTCACAAATGTTTCTATTTTAATCAGATCCCAATCTTCTTCTATATAATCTGTAGCAGTGCCAATATATTTTTCTTTTAGGCGCTGTAATTCCTTTTCCTTTAATTCCTCACTTTTTGTTGCCCTGTCATGTTCTAAAACCGCATCTTTATATTCAGCACCATCCTTTGACAATAACTGTACGACATAATATCCGTAACCAAAAGAAAAGGGTTTACTTGTTTCGCCCACAGATAATTCATCCACAGCTTTTTTATAGGAATCAGATAAATCATTATAATTTAAATATTTTTCAACACCTATCACGGAATCATCATATTCTTTCACCAAGCTCTTTATTGCTGTGCCCTCTGATACCTTATCAAAAAACTCCTCTGCTTCCTCTTTTTTTTCATTACAAAATGCCGAATCCATCATGATAACATTTCCATTTTCATCCAAATCATAGTTTCCATTGTCATTTAGTTTCGCAGTTAAAAAGGTAACCTGATATACCCTTACATAAGAGTCCCCTGTTTCCCCTGTTTCTTCTACAGTTAATTTACGATTAACATATTCTTCAGCATATGCCTTCATTTCATAAACAGTTGTAATATCTGATTTTTCAATATTTCCACCTTCAAACACATCTTTTCCAAAATAAGCAATCAGTTTTTCAGCATTATCAGATACCTCTTTTTTCTTATCAGAAGAAAGGGTCATTTTTTCCTGTTTTGCTTCATGATACAAAAGCATTGTATGAACAATATCCTGTTGAATCTGATTTTTACAATAGGTCCCATAATCCATATCGCCTTCATAAATCTCATTAAAAGAGTCAGACATTTTGAGATTATACGTCATACCATATATATACCCAAAAACCAGCGTTTCTTCATAAGATAAATCTTGTCCGCATATATGAAATAAATTTTTCTGTTTCTTTTCACATCCTGTTAAGGAAACACAACACAGCACAGCCAACAGAACAACTACTATTTTTTTCGCAAAAACATTTCCAATTTTTATCTTCATATGCCATCTCCTAAAAATAAGTACTACCAAAAAATAATCCCATGATATAGCATATTAAAATGTATAACATGGGATTTTTATTTTGTAATAGTATATTAGCAAATCAGGAATTAGTTATTAATGAACTTATCCTCTTCATTATTCCAGCTGTATAACTGACGAATTTCCTCGCCAACCTTCTCTGATGGATGCTCAGCAGCTAATTTACGCATAGCCTTGAAGTGAACCTGCTTTCCTGCATCTGACATATCTAATAAGAATTCCTTAGCAAATGCACCACTCTGAATATCAGCAAGTACTTTCTTCATAGCCTTCTTTGTCTCATCAGTAATAATCTTAGGTCCTGTAATATAATCACCATACTCAGCTGTGTTAGAAATTGAGTAACGCATTCCTGCAAAACCTGACTGGTAAATCAAGTCAACGATTAACTTCATCTCATGAATACACTCAAAATATGCATTACGTGGATCATAACCAGCTTCTGTTAATGTTTCGAAACCAGCCTGCATTAATGCACAAACACCACCACAAAGAACTGCCTGCTCACCGAATAAGTCTGTTTCTGTCTCTGTTCTGAAGGTTGTCTCTAATACACCGGCTCTGGCACCACCAATTGCCAATGCGTAAGCTAATGCGATTTCCTGAGCCTGACCTGTTGCATCCTGCTCTACAGCAACTAAACAAGGAACACCCTTACCAGCCTGATACTCAGAACGTACTGTATGTCCAGGTCCCTTAGGAGCAATCATAGTTACGTCTACATCTGCCGGAGGTACGATACATCCAAAATGAATATTGAAACCATGAGCGAACATTAACATGTTACCCGGCTCTAAGTTTGGCTCAATGTCTTCTTTATATAACTTAGCCTGTAACTCATCGTTGATTAAGATCATGATGATATCAGCCTTCTTTGCAGCTTCTGCAGCTGTATAAACTTCAAAGCCCTGCTTCTCAGCCTTAGCCCATGACTTACTTCCTTCATATAAACCAATAATTACGTTACAACCTGACTCCTTTGCATTCAGTGCATGAGCGTGACCCTGGCTACCGTAACCAATTACAGCGATAGTCTTGCCATCTAATAATGATAAATTACAATCTTCCTGGTAAAAAATCTTAGCATCTGCCATTTTCCAGTTCCTCCTAAAATATAATTTTTGTAGAATCACCTGCTTACTGCAAGTGTAAGTAAGTGTCATATATACCAAACTGTTAAAACTCCCATGCATATATCATGCACGAGACCAAAACAGATTTGTGTCCTTAATATTATGTACCGTATCAATATTACTGTACACCGCCACGAACAAGACCTGTCAGACCTGTTCTTACAATAGATTCAATTTCGAATCCATCTAACAATCCAATAAATGCTTCAATCTTATTGGAATTACCTGTAAGCTCAATCATTAATGAATCCACAGAAACATCAACAATTTTAGCACGGAATACATCTGTCAATGCAATAATCTGCTGTTTTTCTTCACGAGCAGTCTTTACCTTAACCAGTACAAGTTCTCTGCATACAGACTCTCCATCCTTTAATTCGATAATCTCAACAACATCCTCTAATTTATTCAGCTGCTTTGCAATCTGTGCCAAAGTAAGCTCATCACCACTGGCTGCAACTGTCATACGCGAATACTTCGGATTCTCTGTAACACCTACAGACAAGCTATCAATATTATATCCTCTTCTACTAAACATTCCTGATACTCTTCCAAGTACACCAGATGTGTTATCAACTAATAATGATAATACAATTCTTTTCAATTGTCCTTCCACCTTTCACTACAAATTGCGTGAATTCCATCTATTAATAATGTATTTTCACATAACTATCCACATTTTAGCAACTATTATATCTTGTGTCAAATGTTTTCTCCAATAATCCCAAGGGGGATAAGTTTCATTTTGCACTCTTAATATAAGAATCCATTTTTCCTCTTCCGATTTATATTTTTATTACTTATTAAATAATTCATCACTGTCAAGAATAATAGTAAAAGGACCGTCATTTAACAATTCAACCTTCATATCTGCGCCAAAGCTTCCCTGCTCCACCACGAAAACCTGTTCTTTACATTTTTGAATCATATACTCATACAGCTCATTTGCCAGTTCAGGCTTTCCGGCCTTAACAAAGGATGGGCGATTTCCTTTTTTACAGTCAGCATATAAAGTAAATTGAGACACCAAAAGCAACTCTCCCTTAATGTCAGAAAGACTTAAATTGGTTTTCCCATTTTCATCTGCAAAAATACGAAGTCCTAACATCTTACGTATCATTTTGTCTACAATATCTTTTGTGTCTTCATTTGATATTCCAACAAAAACAAGATAGCCCTGCTTAATTTGTCCAATTATTGTGTCTTCTACTGTTACACTTGCTTTTGTCACCCGTTGAACTACCAGCTTCATAATTATTTCTTAACCCGATTGTATATTTCCAACCCGTTACTCCTTCCATTTCATTTCACTTTATAAATACATCCCTAACATGAAAATAGGATATATGATTAAGTCTTATCATTATATCACTTTTCAAATTAAAATGAAACCTGACAAAAACAACCTATTTTAATACCCTTTTTTTTTAATATGAATAGACATTTACAGTCGAAAAATGTATAATTAGTTTATGTTCATGTTTTTTTCTATATCTCATATATTTATAGAAAAAACAGCCTCCGTCTTTGTTCTTAGATGGAGATATATTATTATAAGAAAAGGAGAAGATTATGGGTTTAATTAAAGCAATTGGTGGTGCCATTAATGGCGTTATGGCTGACCAGTGGAAAGAGTATTTCTACTGTGAGTCACTTCCGGAAGATGTATTAGTTGTAAAAGGAAGCAAACGTGTACATAGCAAATTCGGCACCAAAAATGATGGTAACGATAACATTATTTCTAACGGTTCTGTCATCGCTGTTAACGAAGGTCAGTGTATGATTATTGTTGATCAGGGTAAGGTTGTAGAGTTCTGTGCGGAAGCAGGTGAATTCTTGTTTGACACCTCGTCTGAACCTAGTTTATTAAGCGGTAACCTGGGCGAGAATATCAAAAAAACATTCTCCCAGATTGGTAAGCGTTTTACCTTTGGTGGTGACACCGGCAAGGATCAAAGAGTATATTTCTTTAACACAAAAGAAATTCCTAACAACCTTTTTGGTACAGTAAATCCTGTTCCATTCCGTGTTGTAGATAATAACATTGGATTAGATATTGATATTTCTATTCGTTGTAGTGGTAAGTATTCTTTCCAGATATTTGACCCAATTTTATTCTATACCAATGTTTGTGCAAACGTAGCAAGTGAATATAAGAGAGACCAGATTGACGGAATGTTAAAGAGCGAATTACAGACTGCTCTTCAGCCTGCATTTGCAGAGATTTCCGCTATGGGTATCCGTTACAGTGCGGTTCCTGCTCATGCAAAAGAATTAGCAGAGGCACTGAATCATGAATTATCAGAGACATGGGGTAACCTTCGTGGTATCCGTGTTGTATCATTTGCCGTTTCTACCATGAAAGCATCTGAAGAAGATGAGGCAATGATTAAAGAATTGCAAAAGACTGCTGTTATGCGTAATCCGGGAATGGCTGGTGCTACACTTGTTTCAGCTCAGGCAGATGCTATGAGAGCTGCTGCATCAAACACATCTACCGGTCCTATGATGGCATTTGCAGGAATGAACATGGCTACACAGGCTGGTGGTATGAATGCAAACGCATTATTTGGCATGGCACAACAGCAACAACCGGCACCTCAGCCAACTGCTCCGGCTCCGGCAGCTGCTCCGGCTCCTACAGCTGACACCTGGACATGTGCTTGTGGTCACGCCGGCAATACCGGTAAGTTCTGTGCCGATTGTGGCAAACCAAAACCAGAGGCACAGCCTGGATGGACTTGTTCATGCGGCTCTGTTAACTTAGGTAAGTTCTGTCCAAACTGTGGAGCCAAAAAACCGGCAGATGCTCCATTATATCGTTGCGATAAGTGTGGCTGGACTCCGGAAGATCCTCACAATCCTCCAAAATTCTGTCCTGAATGTGGAGATGTATTTGACGAAAACGATGTTCAGTAATACTTAATACTAACACTCATAAAAGAACAAAATGCGTATGCCTGATTTTCAGGCATAGCGTTTATGTTCTTTTTCTTAATTTTAATATCCTAGTCGTTTGTGAAACGTATAACAAAGAGCTTACCGTTGTGAATTTTAACAAATACCATAAGCAGGCTCTTGTAACACGCCGGTACTTACATTGAGTACTTAG
>JBJENY010000009.1:0-26979 GCA_051880435.1 Lachnospiraceae bacterium
GCTCGTTAAGTACCGGCGTGTTACAAGAGCCTGCTTATGGTATTTGTTAAAAATTCACAACCGTAACTGTATCTATATGCGCTTTGCAATGGCCTATATGAGAAAGAAATAGGAAAGGGCGATGTGACTATGAATCAGGACAATATCGTCTATGTAAGAAAATATAATGGAAATGATACCGCTATATTTCCTGTGAATAAACAGGAAGTATGGCGTTATTCCGGTTATACGGGTATTGCAAAAAATGTCGATGATAATGTAGCCGGGCTGTTTGATGAGATCATGAAGGAACTGGAAAACTGTTTTCAGTTTAAGGTTTGCTATCGGAGGATGCCTCTAAAATGGGATGGTGATATGCCGGTATTTCCCTTTCCTTGTGAATCAAAGGATTTGGCAAAATGCCTGAAAGGATGTAGTGAGGTTGTTATGTTTGCGGCAACCATAGGATTAGAAATTGATAGGAAAATTGCCAGATATGAGCGTTTTTCTCCGGCTAAGGCACTTTTGATACATTGTTATGGTGCTGAACGAATTGAAAGCTTATGTGATGGGTTTTGTGATGAGATAGAACAGGAACTCTTATCGGAACAGTTATATTGCACCAATCGTTTTTCTCCGGGCTATGGGGATTTGCCTTTGGAATTACAACGGGATTTATTTACATTACTTGACTGTAATCGCAAAATAGGGGTTTCCCTAAATGAGAGTCTGTTAATGTCCCCATCGAAATCCGTTACTGCAATCTTTGGTATTGGTTCTTGTGTAAAAAGGCGGAAAACAGGACATAACTGTAGTGCCTGTGAAAAAACAGATTGTGAATTTCGAGAAACTGATTGATGAGTGTATAAAGGAATTGTACAGAAAGGAAGCTGCAATGAACATATTAGATTATATGAAAAATCATTTATTATACCTTGATGGAGGAATGGGAACGCTTTTGCAGGAGCGGGGATTACAACCGGGAGAATTACCGGAACGATGGAATCTGTCACATCCTGATGTCATTGTAGATATTCAAAAAGCCTACTATGATGCAGGAAGTAATGTAATCTGTACCAATACCTTTGGTGCCAATTCCTTAAAGTTTCAGGATGAAGAATTAGAAACCATTATTCAGGCTGCTGTAGATAACGCCAAAAAGGCAAAGGAATTAAGTAGTGGCAAGCAGGAAAAATTTATTGCTCTTGATATCGGTTCCATTGGAAAGCTGTTAAAGCCTTATGGTGATTTTGAATTTGAGGGTGCAGTTTCTATCTATGGCAAAACCGTAGAAATTGGAGCTGCTTGTGGTGTAGACCTTATTTTTATTGAAACAATGAATGACAGCTATGATACAAAAGCTGCATTGCTTGCAGCAAAGGAACATTGTGATTTGCCGGTATTTGTATCCAATGCTTATGGGGAAGACGGAAAACTCATGACAGGTGCATCCCCTTCAGCTATGGTTGCCATGTTAGAGGGCATGCATGCAGATGCCATTGGTGCAAACTGTTCCCTTGGTCCCAAACAGTTAAAGGGTGTTGTTGAAGAATATCTGGCATACGCATCTGTTCCGGTTCTATTAAAACCGAATGCAGGTCTTCCTAGAAGTGAAAATGGAAAAACAGTATATGATGTATATCCGGAAGAATTTTCTGATGATTTGGCGGGATTCATTCGTGACGGAATCCGTATTGCCGGTGGATGCTGTGGAACAACACCGGATTATATTAGAGCCACTGTGGAAAAAACGAAGGATGTAAGCCTAAAGGATATTGTTCCCCAAAATAAAACATTAGTAAGCTCTTATACTCATGTAGTGGAATTTAAAGATTCTCCTATATTAATTGGTGAGAGAATTAATCCCACAGGAAAGAAAAAATTTAAGGAAGCACTTCGTAATCAGGATATTGATTATATCTTAGGAGAGGGCTTAACCCAGCAGGAAAAGGGTGCCCATATATTAGATGTCAATGTTGGTTTGCCTGAAATTGATGAAGTGGAAATGATAAAAAGAGTAAGCTTTGAACTACAGGCTATTATTGACTTACCATTGCAGATTGATACAACAGACCCGGTAGCTATGGAGGCTGCACTTCGTCAGTATAACGGAAAAGCAATGATTAATTCCGTAAATGGAAAAGAAGAGGTTATGAAGGAAATCTTTCCCCTTGTGCAAAAGTATGGTGGTTTAGTGGTATGTCTTACATTAGATGAAGATGGAATTCCCGAGGATGCCGAAAGAAGAGTAGAGATTGCGAAAAAAATTATTGCCAGAGCGGCAGAATATGGTATTGAAAAAAAGGATTTGATTTTTGATACATTGGCAATGACAGTGAGTGCAGATAGTAATGCGGCACTTGCAACCTTGCAGGCATTACATGTAATTAAGCATGAGCTTGGTTGTCATACCTCCTTAGGTGTATCCAATGTTTCTTTTGGTCTTCCAAACCGAGATATTATTACAGCAGCCTTCTTTACTCTGGCATTAGAAAATGGGTTATCTGCTGCCATTATGAATCCAAATTCTGCTGAAATGATGAAGAGCTATTATTCCTTTAGAGCGTTACACGGATTAGATGATAACTGTAGTGATTATATTGCTCATATTGGGGATTATGCGTCTGTGGTGATAGCTGCTGATCAAAAGGCTGAGGCAAGCCAGAGCGGTAGTAAGGATATGGGAGAATTTGCCAGTGAATTACAAAGAGCAATTGTAAAGGGATTAAAGGACCAGGCAGCCGGTTTAACGGTTAGTATGTTAGAAAAAGAGGAGCCATTAGCAATTGTAAATTCCCATATTATTCCGGCATTAGATATTGTAGGAAAAGGCTTTGAAAATAAAACAATGTATTTGCCGCAGTTACTAATGAGCGCAGAGGCATCCCAGTGTGCCTTTGAACAAATTAAGAAAAAAATGAGTGAAACAGCCGGTGATACCGTTAGTAGAGGAAAGTTTGTCATTGCAACAGTACATGGTGACATACATGATATTGGTAAAAATATCGTGAAGCTGATTTTGGAAAACTATGGCTTTGATGTCTATGATCTGGGGAAAGATGTACCCCCTGAAAAGGTTGTGGAAATGACAGTAAAACAGCATGCACCATATGTTGGATTAAGTGCTTTAATGACCACAACGGTTCCTGCCATGGAAGAAACCATTAAGCAATTACGGGAAGGCGCTCCATGGGCAAAGGTAATCGTAGGGGGAGCAGTGTTGACCCAGGAATATGCCGACAGCATCGGTGCAGATTATTATGCAAAGGATGCGATGGCAACGGTACGATATGCTATGGGTGAAGTGTAATCACAACCTTGTTTATCCATACAGCTTCATCACACAATAAATAATAAGGGAAAGAAGAATGATTTTAACTACAGTCAATAATGCTCTGTATAAATGATATTTCCAAAATCCAAGGAATCCTTTTTGGACCCATTGTCCAAGCTGGGTTCCTTTTTCTTCGTTGCAATCGTAACAGGCAGCAACTAAGTTTTCTAATTGATTCACATTATCAATATGATGTCGACTTAGTATTCGTTGCGCCTTCCTGCTGTTCATGGCTTGCTTAACAGGAATAATATGGTCCACAATTACATCTTCTTCTTTTAACCGGCGATTACAATATCTGCAACGGTATGGACCTTCCGTTTGTCGGAAAAACATTCCTCTGTAATTGGTATTCCTGGCATATTCTTCCTGATAGGCTTTATAAGGAATTCCTTTTCTGTCTAACTTTCTAATTAGTGGTTTTGCGTCCCGTTCCGTTTCGAAGTAGATTCTAAAATAATGAGAATTGCCTTTTTTTAATTTGTTTGGATGATACCGTCTGAGATATCTTTTTTTCTTTGTATAAACATTTACAATATAACGCATGATTGATTACCTTTCCCATAATTAATTTGATTATATCATACCTCTTGTCAGGATTTGTCAAAATGTTATATAACATAATATGGATTAAGCCTGATTGACGTAAAGATTATGTAGAAGGATTATCTTTGTATGGATTTCGAGAAGAATGTGTATTAAGATATGAAAGAGATTAGGAATTTCACGCAAAGCAGTGTGGAGGTGAAAAATGACATTTGCAGACTACGTAAAACACTATCTTTCATTCCCGGAGATTTGTATTTTTATTGGAATATCTTTTGGAATTGTAGTGTTAATACATATTATTTTGATGTTGGTAGCCGGGAAAACAGCCCAACATTTTAAAACGGAAAACCGAAAGCATGGTTTTATAAAACTGTTTGGAAGAATGACAGAGGAATATTATGAATTAATGTTTTCGTCTACCAGTATTTTGTTGTTTGTGGGAATTTATTTTTTGATTTCTTTTCATTATTTTCCTGTATCAGATCAGATTTGGCAGTTTTGGAT
Source organism: Lachnospiraceae bacterium (assembly GCA_051880435.1). GTDB lineage: Bacteria > Bacillota > Clostridia > Lachnospirales > Lachnospiraceae > CAG-590. Next base: position 4,367 of record JBJENY010000009.1, read on the forward strand.
TAAATATGAAGATTTTATATTACTTGGATTTATTGTCTTTAGTATTATGATAAATAATATCGTTGACCACTATATTGTACCATTGAAAAAGCTTGATAAGGATACGAAAAGCATACTTCGAATGACAGGAATGCTTTATATGTTAATTATTTTTGCATATATTAAGTTTATTGACCAGAATAATAATTATAATATGATTTTAGGATATTTCTTAACATTAGTGATTGGAAGGTTTGTTTATTTTGATGCATCCTTTCAGGAATTGTCTGAATTAAAAAAACGGTTAAGTGAAATAATACCATCACTTTTTCTGGTTTTACTATCTACTGCATTGTTATCCTTATATGGATTTAAGACAGAGTATTTATTAAGATCAAATGGTGTGGTTGTAAGTTTGTTTTTAGCACATTTTTTTTGTATAATAGAAATATGTGTGCTAAGCAGAACAAAAATGTTTGAAAAAATTAGCGAAAAAATATTTTTTAAGGATGAAGGTAAATGAAGGATTACAAAAGTGGAAATAATGGTACTGTGATTTTAGATGAAAGTTTATTAAGTGCCATGGAAGAATTTGAAGAAATATATGGGGATAGTGATGACACCATAAAAGAACCTGTTGAGACGGTGTCGGAGGAATTGGTTGGAGAATTATTAGAGGGAGCTATAGGAGAAACCCAAAGTCAACCTGCAGGTAATGGTGGAATCAATTTCGGGGGGAACAATGCAGAACAAGAACCTGTTTTCCCGGTAAATATGGAAGCTTTAAACTTACAAAATGAAAAACAGGATGATAACCTCTCTGCAACGGAACCACCACAAAGGGATGTGGAAGAATGGGATGATATATTTGTAAATACATTAGATCATCAGGAACCAATCATAGTACAGGAAAAGCCACATGCTTCCAGATACGCATCTCGGAGAAAAAAGAAAAACATGTGGATTCCCATTGTTTGTGTTTTGATTGTTTGTTTCCTTGGTGGAACATGTTTTGTTCTGCGAAAAGATATCAAAAAAGTATTTTCAAAACAGGAGAAAACCACGGAAGCCATGGCTACAGTGGCAACGACACAGGAGGAAACAACTGCAACTACAGAGGAGGAAAAACCGGAGTATTGGTTTGCTGATGTAACAGAATGTGTACCTGAAATGACAGACAATACCATTTCTCTTCCGACCGCAGATTTATCTGTTTTTGAAACGGCTATGCAGCAGGAGATAGATGAGGTGCCGGCTGCAGACAGAATTGATCCATGGGCAATGGTGACTTTGAATTTGGAGCCGATTGAGGGATCTATTAATGTGACTTCTCCGGGTATTCCTGAGGAAACAAAACAGCTTACCAGCACTTATATGGTATTAGTGGATGCGGATACCAATGAAATTATTGCAGAACGTAATTGCGAAAAGGTAGTTCCACCGGCTTCCATGACTAAAATATTAACAGTCATTACAGCCAGAGAGTTTATTGATGAAACAACCTTAGATGAAAAATTTACCATTACAGGAGAGATGGTAAATGAAGCACAGGCTTCCGGATTAAGTGCAGTGGGCTTTCTTCCCGGAGATGAAGTAACCGTAAGAGATTTGTTATATGGTACGATCGTATGTTCCGGTGCAGATGCAGCTATGGGGCTTGCAGAGTATTGTGCAGGTTCTCAGGAAGCTTTTGTAGAGAAGATGAATGAAAATGTGGAAAGAATGGGATTATCGGATACTGCTCATTTTACAAACGTTGTAGGAAAATATGATGAAAACCTAAATTGTACCATGACGGATATGGCTACGATTATCAGCGTTGCCATGCAGGATGATTTGTTAAAGGATGTAATGGGAACAAGAATATATCGTACAGACGTAAAATATCCGGACCTTGAAATGCCGGATGGTCTTGAGATTTCTAACTGGTTTATCCGCAGAATTGAAGATAAGGAAATGAACGGAAAAGTACTTGGTGCAAAAACCGGATTTGTGAATCAGTCAGGCTTTTGTTGTGCAAGCTATTATGAAGCAAATAACGGAAAACATTATATTTGTGTTACAGGCAATGCAAACAGTTCGTGGCGGGCGATATATGACCATGTAAGTGTATACCGTTCATTTACAAAATAAGACATCGCTGACTGCGTTAAGCACCGGTAGATTTTGAAATCGGGTTATGGTAGTAGTTAAAATTTTTCAATACGATAAAGAATTCATTTGCATTTTAAAATTGCCCCCAATCATGTTAGTCGTTACAATAATGAAAGGAATTATGAGATGCTCCGATATTGTAAGAATTGTCAAAAAGAATATGATTTTAAAATAAACAGCGTGGCAGATTTGGAACATTTGGTATGTCCGGATTGTGGGGCTTTCATTGATAAAGACAGCAAAAAGCCGGTAGACAGAACAGAAAGTGATAAAACGGAAGCTGCCATAGGGAAGGCTTATTCCTGGTTACTCTATGTAGGGATTGTTACCATTGTTTTATGTGCCATTTTTGGTGTTGTTTCCTTTCTGTTAAAATGGTACGGCTTTTTATATGTGACCACACTCATTGGATTTGTTGCATATACCTGTATTTATGGGGTGTTCACTCTTAACTTCTTATTTCCTGTTTTAGGGGGAATCGTGGGCTTTTTTGTTTTCCGTTCCCTTCCCGGGTTTTGTCTTGGAATGGTAATGGGGATGTTTGCCCGTCGTATTCTTACCTCTGTCATTTGGCAAATAATTTCCGGTCTTGTTAAATTAAGTAAAAAGAAATGATGATATCCCAAATTAATGAAAATATGACATAAATTGCTAGTCTTGAAGGAACAAAAACGTAATAAAAATGCCATAATCTTTATATACATGTTAACATATTATCTTTATAATCCGATATTAGGTAGACAGAATCTAAATGAGGTGACTTAAAGTAGGTGAATAACATGGAGTATGTATTTCAGTTTGTGTTAGATCATTTTCATATTTTGGAATTAATTGTTTTCTGGTATCCGGTGATTATGGGGATGCTGTGGGTTGTTGGTGGTTTGATATATTACTATCGTATCGAACGAAAAGAACCGTTGCCATTACCATCTACACCACTGGTTTCTGTATTGGTTCCCGCGTATAATGAATCTGCAAATTTAATAGAAGTGGTAAAGAGGCTGAATGAAACCAGTTATCCTAATTACGAAATACTAATTATCAATGATGGCAGCCGGGATGATACGGAAAGCTATGGAAAATTGCTGGCAGAAAAATACGATACTGTCCGGTTTGTTGATTTACAGGAAAACTGTGGCAAAGCAAATGCCCTTTATCTTGGATTTTTGGCAGCGAAGGGAGAATATCTTGTTTGCGTAGACGGAGATTCCTATTTAGATAAGGATTGTATCAGGTATCTGATGTCTCATTTTTTAAATCCGAATAATGGAGAGCGGGTGGGAGCCGTAACCGGTAATCCAAGAGTCCGGAACAGAAGCTCGCTGTTTTCCAAAATACAGTTATGTGAATATGCAAGTATCATTTCTTTGATTAAACGAACCCAGAGAATATGGGGAAAAGTGATGACAGTATCCGGTGTGGTAGTGGCATATCGTAAGCAGGCGCTGCTGGACTGTGGACTATGGGACAGGGATATGATAACAGAGGATATCGGGGTGACCTGGAAGTTAGAGCGTAATTTCTGGGATGTCAGATATGAACCTAACGCTTTATGCTGGATGCTGGCACCGGAATCACTGAAGGGATTGTTAAAGCAGCGAATCAGATGGGCACAGGGCGGACAGGAGGTAATGTTCCGTCATGCCGGTATTTTTAAAAGCTGGAGAAGACGGCGAATGTACCCGGTATATTTGGAACAGGTGCTGTCTTTACTGTGGGTTGTATCATGGCTTTTGTTGACAATAACGGAGCTATTTAAATTATATTATCATGCAGGAAGCTATGTACCATATCTTTGGAAGTCCCAGTTTTTGGCAGTTATCTGTATGGTTCAGTTTGTTGTGGCCTTGTGGCTGGAAAGCAGATATGATAAAGGGATTTTTAAATATATGATTTCTGCAGCCTGGTATCCGGTTGTTTACTGGGTTGTAAATGGTATTGTAGCATTAATCGCACTTCCTAAGACTATATTCAGAAGAAAGAAAAAACTTGCAACATGGAAAAGTCCTGACCGGGGTATTGGTACGGCGATGCAAATCAGTGAAAAGGAACTGGCAGGAACGTTGGAAACTGATGCTGACAACACAAAAGATTGCACAAAAGAAGATGTACAGGAAAATATCATTGATGGTAATCAGGTTTGGTGGAAGAAGATTTTGGAAATCGTATTTACCTGTTGTGCATGGGCATTTATTCTTGTTTATGTAGCTTATATCATTTATGGTGTAATATGTCAGGCAATGGGATATACGCCGGTTTCCGTTTGGATTTATAATGTAGATGTGTTACAGGAAAGCAGACATTTACTTTACGTGACTTTTATCATAGTATTAATCGAAATCGTGGTAATGATTTTCTGGAAGGAATATAACCGGAGAAAATATGGAAGTCTGAATCGAAGAACCTTTAAACCGGATGCTTCCGTAGAACAGATTGCCGGATTTTTTGATATGAAGGAATCGGATATAGAGAAAATGCAAAATGATAAAACTCTAATACTCCCTCATAATATTATCCGGGAAGATTTTAAAGCTGAAAGAAAAACATTACTTGGAGAAATGTTGAAAAATAAAAACCAGAATAATATCAAGAAAAACTGTGTCTGTTGATGCAGTTTTTCTTTTATGTCATCATGGAGTATGATAAAATATGAGTATCAGTATTGGTGGCGAAAATTGTATCGTGTTTTACGTATGATAGGGGTGGTTTGTATGTTGAAGGATTGGAAACAGGAAAGAATGCCTGAGGAAGAGGAATTAGATGCTCGCTTAGAAGCAGCAAAATTACGGCTCATGGAAAAACAAATGCTGATGAAGGACAAGAAGCTTCCCGTTATTGTTCTGTTTGAAGGATGGGGTGCTGCCGGAAAGGGAAGTGTCATTGGCAGGGTGATTAAGAATCTTGACCCTCGTTTTTTTAAAGTGGAAACAATGAGCAAGCCTTCTGCCGATGAGAAAAGAAGACCTTTTTTGTACAGGCATTTTGTAAGAATTCCGGAGCAGGGAAAATTTACATTTTTTGACGGCGGCTGGATGGAGGATGTGACCGGAGACTATCTTCGTGGAAAGCTGTCAGATAAAACCTATCGGAACCGGATTCAAAGTATCCGTCAGTTTGAACGACAGTTAACGGATAATGGTTATTTGGTAATGAAGTTCTTTTTCCATATTGAGAAAAAGGAACAGTTAAAGCGATTGGAAAAGCTTATAAAAGATAAAAATACAGCCTGGAGAGTTAGTAAAAATGATTTGTGGCAAAACGAACATTATGAAAAATGTTATTCTGTTTTTGACCGGTATTTGTTTGATACAGATTTACCTACTGCACCATGGTATTTGATTGATGCCAAAAACAAAAAATGGGCACAGCTGCAGGTGTTAGAAATGCTTGACCGGGGAATAGAGGTTGCACTGGCAAACAACCGGCAGGCGGCTCCGATTTTGCAAAATACATTTCCCCTTAATGTGACACCAAAGCTTAGGGAAATCTCTTTAGAAGATAAGACCTTAACAGAGGAAGAATATCGAAAAGAGTTAAAGGCTTGCCAGACCCGGTTGCAGGAACTGCATAATGAGATTTACAAAAAGAAGATACCGGTTATCATTGCCTATGAAGGATGGGATGCAGCGGGAAAGGGTGGTAATATTAAACGAATTGCGGGAGCCCTTGACCCAAGAGGTTATGAGGTTCACCCTATTGCCAGTCCGGAGCCCCATGAAAAGGCGAGACATTATTTATGGCGTTTTTGGAACAGACTGCCAAAGGACGGGCATATTGCAATTTTTGACCGTACCTGGTATGGACGTGTTATGGTGGAACGATTAGAGGGCTTTTGTAGTGAAAATGACTGGCAAAGAGCTTATCATGAGATGAATGAATTTGAAAAGGAGCTTTCTGACTGGGGTGCTGTGGTGATTAAATTCTGGGTGCAGATTGATAAGGATACACAGTTAGAACGGTTTACCTTAAGACAAAACACACCATCAAAGCAATGGAAAATAACCGATGAGGATTGGCGAAACAGGGAAAAATGGGATTTGTATGAGGAGGCTGTGGATGAGATGCTGCAAAAGACCAATACCACATATGCTCCTTGGTTTGTATTGGAATCCAATGATAAAAAATATGCCAGAATCAAGGCATTAAAAACCATTATTGCTGAGATAGAAAAAAGACTTTCGTAGGTTATAAATTCAGACAATCAGGCATACATTATCCTAAGTAGAAAATGTAGGGATAACATGAAAATAAAAAAAGACGAGTTGGCAATTGCCATATTATTGCCTTTGGCAGTGGGAAGTGTGGCATCTTATCTGACTACAAATGCAATGGGGATATATGGGAGTCTGAGTAAACCGTCCTTATCCCCACCCGGTTGGATGTTTCCTGTTGTGTGGACAGTACTTTACATTCTTATGGGAATTGCATCCTACCGGATTTATCAGCAGGGAATAGAGGATTTGGATGTAAAAAAAGCAATCACATTTTATTTGATATCCCTGGGAATCAATTTTTTATGGCCTGTTTTGTTTTTTAATTATTCCTTGTATTTGGTCTCGTTTTTCTTGTTGCTTCTTTTAATTGGAGTGCTTATTTATGTGATACGATTATTTAAAAAATTGGATCCGATAGCGGCATATTTCATGATTCCATATCTTATTTGGACAATTTTTGCGGCTTATTTGAATTTGATGGTTTATTTCCTTAACAAATGATATTTTCGACGGAAAATAACCTATGCAAAATTAAAGAAATTTGGTACTATATACTATAAGAAAATAGTGCCATAAGAGGTATTATGGCAAACATAATACCTTTTGTTTTGCTTTGGAGGAATATCAATGAAACAGAAGACTGTTTTTGTCAGTTATAGTTCAAAAGATAAAATTTTAGTAAATAAAATAATAGATATGATTGAAGATATGGGAATTTCCTGCTGGAAGGCACCGGAATGTATTCCGGCTGGTTCTAGCTATGCAAGAGAGATTCCGAAGGCGATTGCTAACTGCCGGGTGTTTTTGCTTATGTTGTCAAGTACATCTCAGGATTCTATCTGGGTGGAAAAAGAAATTGATAATGCAATTACCCATAGAAAAACTATTATTCCCCTGGCATTAGATGATGAACCTTTAAATGATGCATTTTTATTTTATTTAAACAATGTGCAGATGGTTTCCTACTATCATAATCCGGAACGTGCAATTGAAAGTTTAAAAAATCAGCTAAATGCTTTGCTTGATGAAGAGGATGAACAATCAGGTCGTGGGAATGAAAAGAAAGCTCATAATAAGCCTACTGCAAAGCTTGAACGGAAAATGAGTATTTCCCCGGCTGCAGGCAGTGTAGTAAGTAATAAAGAAAAATCTAATGCCTTAAGGGTAAACCGGGTACCGGTAGAATGTCAGTATTGTGGCTGCAAACATTTAGACCCTGTGGGATTAGGAAGATATTGTTGTGAGAATTGCGGAAAAGAAAATTATGATGATTTCCAAACAATTCGTAATTATTTGGATAAAGTGGGTTCCGCATCTGCATTAGAAATTGAGCGTGTTACAGGGGTGCCAAGAAATGTTGTGAAACATTTTTTTAGAGAAGAATATTTGGAAATATCCGGTAATTCCATTGGAGTTCCCTGTGAATCTTGTGGAGCACCAATAAGAACCGGCATCTATTGTGAAAGGTGCAAAAAAGAAAAAGCTTCAGAGGGTAATACAACCAAATTAAGTAGCATGCGAGGTTCCTGGTACACCTGATGGAATTTAACCTGTTTGATATAATTTTTATAGGGTGGAACAATCATTTTGGATGATTTGTTTTAGGCGAGTTGTTCCTTTGAGAAAACTGCAGTCAGAGAAAGTATGATTGGGGTGAGAGGTTACTTTGGAAAAAATAGTTTGGGTCATTAGCAATAACAAAGAAGAAATGATATCGACACAACGTCTGATTAATTCTACAGGAAGTATGAGAGCAGTTTGTCTGCTTTCTTTTTCTGCTGTTCAAAAGGTTGCCTTGGAAAATGTCAGTACTTCAAGATTTGCAACTCCTTCCCTTATTTTATTAGATTACGAAATGTCTTTATTAGAGGACTTTACAATATTATATTTTCTGAAAAAGCAGCAGTCAGTTGCAAGTGTTCCATTATTTTTTATGGCGTCAGACAGGGATAAGGAAATTGACAGGGATTGTTACGAAAAGGGTGCAATGGTAATTCTTACAAAACCATTATCCCAGACAGAAATTCTTAGAATTGAACGGACGGCATGGCAACATGAAGTAACGAAAAATTATGAGAAAATGCTGCAAAAACAAGCAAGTGAACTTCAGGCAGCAAAAGAGATTCATCAGTTAAATCAAAAACTGGAAGCAAGAAATAAATTGTTGTATCAGGTGTTTGGACGTTATTTTTCTGATCAGGTGGTGGATGTGATTTTAGACCATTCTGAGGGAGATACTATACGGGGAGAAAAGCGAGAGGTTACTGTATTAATGACTGATTTAAGAGGATTTACTTCCTTGGCAGAATGTCTTTCTTCTGATGGTGTTACAGATTTGTTAAATTATTACTTTAGCCGGATGACAGAGGTAATTAATCATTTTCATGGAACCGTGATTGAGTTTTTAGGAGATGCTGTACTTGCTGTATTTGGTGCGCCGGTTGCTTCAGACAGACAGACGGAGGAAGCTGTTTGTTCTGCCATTACCATGCAAAATGCCATGGGTAAGGTAAATACATATTGTATGGAAAAAGGGTATCCACTATTAGAAATGGGGATTGGTATTCACCGAGGAGAGGCATTTGTGGGAAATATTGGCTCAGAAGATATGATGCGATATAATGTGATAGGACGGGTTGTAAATGAATGTTCCCGTATTCAAAGCTACAGTGTAGGTGGACAGGTGCTTGTTTCGGAATCTACATTGGAAAAGGTAAATTGTCCGGTGGTAGTGCCCAATAAAATGGATATTAATGCAAAAGGAATGCATCACCCTGTATGTGTCTGCGAAGTAACAGGAATTCAGGGGGAATATGAATGTAATATTGAAAATGTGGATTTTGATGTCATGTGTCCCTGTGAAGAATGGGTGGTATTTAATTTGTATGTAACTGAGGGAAAACATGTTAGTGATATTAGTGTGTCAGGAAAATTACTTCAGGTATCCAAAAAACGCGCAGTGGTGAAGTTATTAGACGAAGTGAAAAAAATAGACGTTTTTTCCGATGTAGAAATATTTGCGGCAACTAATGAAGGAAAAGCAGTATTTACAGGGGTTTATGCAAAGGTCATTGACCGTACAAAACGAAAACTAACCCTGCATTTTACTCATACCAATGACAGCTTTGAACGTTTTGTGGATGAAGTAAGATTGATGTAGCTCTGAACAAATTGCAGATGATGTACGAAAGATAAGGTTTCGAAGTTTGAAAATGTGCAGATGATGAATCCGAAGTTTTATTTGGAAAAAGTAATGGAATGGAACCGGATTTTAATTTGGAAAATTAATATTATGGAACCGGATTTTTATTTGAAGAAGTAATGTGATGAACCGTCAAGTCTTGGTTAGGAGATTTAACATGGATGTACAAAAATATGAATTTGAAAAATTAAAAAGGATGGATCTGATAGAAGGAATTATGGATGCCTACTACTCGTCAAAGAACTCTATTATGGTGGCATGGATTGATGACCCATTGGTTAATCAATTGTCAGATGCTTCTTTGACAGATGAAGGACCGGGAATCGCAAGAATTTTACAAATGCATTTTAACTGTCATTATCTGGTGTTGACATGGGAGGTGCAGGAAGAGGTTAGGATGATTGCTTTTTCCGATGAAAAACGGGTAAGAGCATATGAATTTTTAGATTATATTATTTCTGATTTTGGTTTGGTAAAAGGGAATGCAACCTATGCAGAAGGAAAAGTATCATCCGTATATCTGAATGTACAAATGGCACAGATTGATTTAGTTGATATCATGGAATATATTTTGTCTATGTGTTATTCCTATTTTGAAACCTGTGACTGGATATGGGCAAAGGGTTATGGAGACAAATATAAACAGGATATTATGAATATGGATGTTTATCAAAAGAAAAAAGTCCCATGGGCCTATGTGAAAACTGTGGATATTGCTCCGGCTGGAAGTAAGCTTTTACTTCGTTCATTAGAAAATGAATCCGGTATTGTACTGACGGCAGATGAGGATATTTATATTATGATAGGTTCCCGTGGTGAAATCTATGATATAAAAAAGGATAAATTTCAAAGCACCTATGACGCAACAGAGGAAGTGTTAGATGTGTTTGGTCAGATGTTGGATTTTCTTCCGGAGGTTCTCATAATTGATTCCGGAGAATATGTTATGTTAGATTCGTCTGCAAAGCTTTGTTATCCTAAAACAGATGCGAAGATATATGCAAAGGAAATTAATAACAGGACAAAAATCTTTCCGGTTCAGGAAGAACAGGAATATTACCTGGGAAGACCGGGGGATTATATGGCAGTCCGGATGGATGATTTAGATGATTTGTATATTATTCAGGCAGATATATTCTGTCGGACATATGAGAAAGTGAAGAAGGTGTAGCCAATGAGAAGAAATTTTGTGTGGAATAAAAAAACAATGCTTGTATTGTTTTTGCATACCATAATTGCTATTTGTATCAATATCATATGTTATTTATCCTGTATAACCTTTCATCTTCCCTTTTGGTTTGATTCTATTGGAACAATGTTAATTGGTGCGGCCATGGGACCGATACCGGGAGCTGTTACAGGAGGATTGACAACAGTATTATTATCTGCCATGGGAAAGGATTATCTGGCTTATGCCATTGTCAATATGTTAGTAGGTTTTATCGTAGGAATTTGTTATCCTGAAGACTGGTCTGATTATTTCCAAATGGGAAGTACAGCGGCAATTGTTTTTTTGGTTGTTGTTTTGGTAGCAACCCCTCTTAATGTCTTCTTTTATGACGGATACACCGGAAACCTTTGGGGGGATGCCTTATATGATATGTTAGAACAAAATGGAAGCTCGAGAATCAGTTGCATTTTATTAAGTGAAGCCTTTGTGGATTTTCCTGATAAAATCTTTTCTTTGATAATAGCAGGTGTTTTGTTGAAGGTCAGTAACTGGATTATGAAAAAAATAGGGAGAAAGAATCATGAAGAGATTGTGGATTATAATTAGTTTTTTCTGTTGTTTCCTTTTTTCCTTTGATACCTATGCAAAGAGTTATACAGCAGATTACACAACCGTACAATATGGAACTGCGCAAGGATTAAAATCCCTGGAAATTAATGCCCTTGCCCAGACAAAAAACGGATACTTGTGGGCTGGCAGTTATTCCGGATTATATCAGTTTGATGGTTCAAAATTTAGCTCTGTTTTACAGGAACAGGGAATCTATAATGCCATGTCCTTATACAGTGATGATAATGATAATTTATGGATTGGTACCAATGACCAGGGTTTGATTTGCTATAACACGATTACAAAGGATGTAACGGCGTATTCCATGAAGAATGGGTTGGATTCCAATTCTGTGAGAAGTATTTGTATGGATTTGGATGGTAATATGTACGTTGGTACTTCAGGAATGTTATGTAAGATTACAACGGAAGGAAACGTGGTTTCCTTAGCCCAATGGGAGGAGCTTAACTGTGTAAGTTCTATTGTATGCTCAAAGGATGGCTCTATTGCCGGGGTTACAAACTCTGGTCTTATGTTTTTGTTAGAGGATGACAAAATTATAAAAAAAAGAAGCTATGATTTGGAGGAGGGCGTTTATTTTACATCTGTTTGTACCATGCCTTCCGGTGATTTTTTGTTGGGAACTTCTGTAAGCACAGTATATCGATACAATGTAAACAATGCTTCCTTAAGTGTTTTTGGAGAAGTCGGAGAACTTTTTAATATAACTGAAATTTTATATGATGAAAAACAACAGGGTTATTTTATATGCGCAGATAATGGCATGGGATATATTGATGCCAATAAGCATTTTCTTGATATGCGTCAGCTTTCCTTTGATACGGCGATTAGTGATGTTTTAGTAGATTATCAGGGAAATATCTGGTTTGCATCAGATAAGCATGGTGTATGTAAATGCTGTGAAAATCCCTTTACTAATATTTTTGCTTTTTCGGGAATGAAGGAAAGGGTTGTAAATGCCATTGCAGATTATAATGGTAATTTGATTTTTGGATGTGATGATGGATTAGTTGCAGTTGATAAGAAAAATTATCAGGAAGTGCAGCTGGATTTTCTAAATACATTCCATAATGTCAGAGTCCGTGATGTCATGGTGGATAGAAATAATCGTCTCTGGGTTAGTACCTATGGACCGAATGGTTTGGTTTGTATAGATGCAGATGGAAATATGAAGTCCTATAATGAAACCACAGAAGGAACTATGGGAGGCCGTTTCCGTTTTACAAAGGAGCTTTCCGACGGTACCATTTTGGCAAGTAGCAGAACAGGATTGTCATTTATTCAAAATGATAAGGTGGTTGCTACCATCGGAGAAGCAGATGGATTTTCTTCATCCCAGATTTTAGATGTTATTGAAGAAGAAGACGGAACCATTCGTGCTGCCAGTGACGGGGATGGTATTTATATCATCAAAGATAAAAAAATCGTAGATCATATTGACGAGGAGGACGGACTGGGAACCTCCTTAGTTATTATGAAAATGATTCCCTGTACAGGGGGATATATCTATGTATCAAGTAATTCGCTTTACTATGATAACAATGGCGTAATTCGTCACCTGAAGAATTTCCCTTATAGTAATAATTATGATGTGCATATTACGGAAGATGGACAGGCCTGGGTAAGTGGCAGTGCCGGTATTTATATTCTTAAGGAGTCGGATTTATTAGGGGATGGTGATTATTCCTATACACTTATGAACAGTATGCGTGGATTTGATACCACCCTGACGGCTAATTCATGGAATTATGTGGATGATAACAGGGATTACTATATGGCATGCAGCACTGGTGTCATGAAAATATCCCTGGATCATTATAATGATTTTAGTGAGGATTATTCCCTGGCAGTTGAAAGCGTTATCGTGGATGATAATTTGCTTTTAGAGGCGGAAAATGGAAAATATATCATTCCGGAGAAGGCGAATCGTATTGAGATTACACCTGCTATTATGAACTATACCTTGTCCAATCCTTTGGTTCATATGTATTTGGAAGGCTTTGATAATAAGGGTGTAACAGGATATCAGAATGAAATTACAGGCTTAAGTCTTACCAATCTTCCTTTTGGAAATTATAAGTTCCATATTCAGATTATAAATGAATTAACACATGAAGTGGAGAAAGAAACAATTGTTTTGATTGAAAAAGAGGAGCAGTTTTTTGAACATACTGTTTTCAAGGTATATTTAGGATTTGTTATTTGTTTTATGGTATGTTTCATAACATGGCTGTTGTCAAAATATGGAAGTCTGAATGTCATTCGAAGACAGTATAAGGAGATTGAACAGGCAAAAGAAGAGGCGATCCGTGCCAACCAGGCAAAAAGTCAGTTTTTGGCAAAAATGTCTCATGAGATTCGTACGCCCATTAATACAATCATGGGTATGGATGAATTAATATTGCGGGAGGAAATTCCCACTAATGTGGAGCATTATGCAAAGGATATCCAGTTAGCAAGTGCATCCCTTCTGTCTATTATCAATGATATTTTGGATTTATCAAAAATTGAATCAGGAAAAATGCATTTGGTTGAGCAGGAGTATGAAATATTGCCTTTACTTCGTGAACTACAGCAGATGTTAAGTGTAAAAGCCGACGAAAAGCAGTTAAAGGCTGTAATGGAAATAGATGAGAACATTCCACAAAAACTGTTTGGTGACAGGGAACGACTGAAACAGATTATATTAAATTTATTAAGCAATGCCGTGAAATATACAGAAAAGGGTTCCGTTACTTTCTTTGTAAAAGTATTGAACAGGGAAAGTGCACAGGTTATATTACAGATTGGTGTAAAAGATACGGGTATTGGTATCAGACAGGAAGATATGAAACGGATCTTTACCAATTTTGAAAGATTGGATGAAAAACGGAATGCCAATGTTCAGGGAACGGGTCTTGGTCTTAGTATTACAAAAGAGCTGTTAAGTTTAATGCATAGTGAACTAAAAATAGAAAGTGAATATGGCAAGGGTTCAGTTTTTCGTTTTGAAGTGAAGCAGCAAATTGTAGAGGATGCTCCGATAGGTGCTTATAAAGAAGAACCTTGTGATGTTGGAGGCCGTGGGTATGTGCCGGCCTTTGTTGCACCGGCTGCTAAGATTTTAGTTGTAGATGATACCCCACTTAATTTAAAAGTCATGGAGGGACTGCTTCGTCCGTTACATGCACAGGTTATTACAAAAACCAGTGGAAAAGAGTGTTTGGCATGTATAGAAAAAACACGGTTTGATATTATTTTGCTAGACCATATGATGCCGGAATTAGATGGAATTGAAACTTTACAGATTATGAAAAATTCTGAACATTTATGTAAGGATGTTCCGGTTATTGTTTTAACAGCCAATGCAATTGTTGGAGCAAGAGAAGAATATATTGCAAAGGGCTTTGTGGATTATTTATCAAAGCCTGTAACAGGTGCAGAGCTTGAGAATATTTTGTTAAAATATTTACCGCCTGATTTAGTAACATATATTACGAATGACAATCCCGCAAACGAAAATGTTGAAAAGCAAGATGTAAGTAAGGAAAATGTGGCAAAGGAAGATATCACCAAGGATAATCTTGCAAAGGAAAATGCTGTAAGTCATAAGAAACTGGTTCATAGGGAATTAGGGCTTTCTCATTGTGCCGGCGATGAGACGTTTTATGAAGAAATTTTATACATTTATATTAAGGATGAACCGGATAACAGAAATAAAATTCAGAAGGCATACGAAGAAAAAAATTTTGGGGAGTATGCTGTTTTACTACATACATTAAAGAGTACATCAGGAACAATTGGTGCAACGCAACTGTTTGAGGCTACTGAAAAATTAGAGCAGGCGGGACGTCAGGAGGATTGGGATTATATTAGTGCCAATCATCAGGTGTGTATGGAGTTATACGAGGATGTTTTGAAAGAGATAAAAGAGGATATTACAAATGATTGATTGGGATAACTATCATAATGGTGAGGGCTTTGTTCCCTATTACAAAAGAAGATTTAAAAAAGATATCAGTAGTTTTGTGAAATGGATGATATTGGCATTTGTGATTGGGTTTGTGGTAGGCGGAATTAGTAGTTTGTTCTCTTTTGCCTTGTCTTTTGTGACGGATTTTAGAGAATGTAACCCTTGGGTGTTTTTTTGCTTGCCAATAGCTGGTGTGCTAATTGTATTTTTGTATCATTGTTTTGGCAGGGATGATGGGGGAACCAATCAGGTTTTTTCAACTGTCCGTGCAAAGGATGAAGTACCTTTTCGCTCTGCACCCCTTATTTTTGTTAGTACTGCATTAACACATTTAGTAGGTGGTTCTGCCGGAAGAGAGGGAGCAGCCATTCAGTTAGGTGGAAGTATTGGTAACCAGATAGGAAGAATATTGAAACTGGATGATGAGGATATGCATGTGGTAGTTATGTGTGGTATGAGTGCTGCCTTTGCCGCATTATTTGGAACTCCAATGGCGGCTGCGATTTTTGCAATGGAGGTAGTAAGTGTTGGTGTGATGTATTATACCGCATTAATGCCCTGTGTGATTTCCTCCCTGATTGCTTCAGGATTTGCTGCAGGCCTAGGTATTCACCCTGAGGTGTTTCATGTATCTGATATTCCGAAGCTTAGCTTTCTTACCGGCGGTAAAATGGGAATTGTTGCCCTTGCCTGTGCAGGGGTAAGTGTTGTTTTTTGTATTGCACTCAAACAAACGGGAAAACTATTTCACAAGCAATTAAAGAATCACTATATTCGTGTGTTGGTTGTAAGTATTGTGATGATTGCAATTACAATGCTTCTTCATACTACTGATTATATGGGTGCCGGTATTGGTATTATTACAAGAGCCATTGAAGATGGGGAAGTGAATTATTTTGCTTTCTTTTGGAAAATGCTGTTAACAGTATTAACAATGAAAGCAGGTTTTAAAGGTGGAGAAATTGTACCTTCCTTTACCATTGGTGCAGCCTTAGGCTGTGAGCTTGGTATCTTTATGGGTTTGTCTCCATCCCTTTGTGCAGCAGCAGGTATGGTTGCGGTTTTCTGCGGTGTAACCAACTGTCCCGTAACATCCATTTTAATTGCTTTTGAATTATTTGGATTTGAAGGAGTATCCTACTATCTGATTGCTGTATCCATAAGTTATGCCGTATCCGGTTATTATAGCCTTTATAAGGATCAAACCATTGTATATTCAAAATATAAAGCAATGTATGTAAATAAGAATACAAGATGAGAAAACTACAACAAAAGAAAATGCAGTATAAGAAAAATACAAGATGAGAAACATACAACATTAAAAATCCAATAGGAATTAAGAAAATATCAATAAGAAGTTAAAATGGCTAATAAGAAGTTTTGGATGATTGCGTTATTATGAATCCATACATTTAGGAAGAAGGAGGAAGTGTTTTGGGAAGCAATATGCAAACTGTAAAAAATGAAATAAATAAGGCAGTAAAGGGAAAGGACAATGTAATTGATAAAGTGTTAGCGGCTATGCTGGCAGGTGGACATATTTTATTAGAGGATATTCCCGGTGTGGGAAAAACAACCCTTGCAATGTCTATTGCAAAATCCATGTCCTTAAGCTATAAGCGTGTGCAGTTTACACCGGATGTTTTGCCCAGTGATATCGTTGGTTTTTCAATGTATAATCAGGATAAAAAAACCTTTGAATATCAGCAGGGGGCTGTTTTTTGTAATCTCTTTTTAGCAGATGAAATAAACCGGACCTCGCCAAAAACACAATCTGCTTTGTTAGAAGTAATGGAAGAAGGAAATGTTACAGTGGATGGGCAGACACGTGAATTGCCAACACCATTTACTGTCATTGCAACAGAAAATCCATTGGGGTCATCAGGAACCCAGATGTTGCCGGAATCTCAGTTAGACCGTTTTTTGATTTGTGTTTCCATGGGTTATCCGGAACATAATGCGGCAATTGAAATATTGAAAGAAAATTATAAAAATCCGGTATCCCTGCTATCCCAGGTGATATCAAAAGAAGAGTTTGAAGCATTAAGAAAAAAGACAAATGAAATGTATGTTCATGATTCCATTTATGATTATATTGTTACAATTGTGGAAGAGACCAGAAACAATCCATTATTTTCTATGGGAGCCAGTCCCCGTGGAAGTATTGCACTGCTTCGTATGGCAAAGGGCATGGCAGTGTTACATGGTCGGGATTATGTGACGCCGGAAGATATTCGGGATATTTTAGTTGATGTGTTAGGTCATAGAGTAAAATTAAGTTCAAAAGCAAGAGCAGAGGGAAAAACGATAGAAATGGCATTAGTAGAGGTATTTAATGGGATAAAGGTGCCTAGAACATAATGTTTAAGGAGTGGAAGTATGAAGCGTTTTCGTAATTTAATTCGATATATAATCGTTGTTGCACTAGATGTATGGATTATGCTGATGTTTCATAGCTATATTAATTTTTTACTGCTGGTGGGACTGGTTATGTTACCAATTATCTCTTATTACTGTACGAAGATGGTTGCAAATAGTGTTACCTTAAATATCGAAACTCCCATTGAGCCGATGAAAAAGGGAGAAAACTTTATCCTTCGTTTTATTTTTCATAATCCCACCTGGTTTCCTGTTTTAAATGTGATCGTTGTGCCCATTGTAGAGAACCGGTTTTATCTGGAATATGGTGAGCATACATTAAACGCTCCCTTGCGCATGCATCAGGACACAGAAGTGGAATATTTGGTAGAAATGGAACATTGCGGTCGTTTTGTTGTTTCCGTTTCTCGTATTTGCATGTGGGATTTGACCGGACTTTTTGAAATAAAGATTCCTGTTTCCTTAGAAAAGGAATGCTTGATTTTCCCTAATGGCGATGCGTGCTATCAGGAAGCCGGCGTTATGTATGAGCAGGGGCTGACTGAGGCAATGGAAAGTAAAGGAAAGGGATATGATTTTTCTGATATCAGTGGCATTAGAGAGTATATCCCCGGAGATAAATTACAAAATATTCATTGGAAGCTGTCTGTGAAAAAAGACATATTGATGGTTAAGGAACGGGTAAGCGTATCAGCACAGCAACTGAACGTTTTGTTAGAATTAGTAAATGATGACCAGATGTGTTTAGAATATATTTTGGAATTGTTTGACGGTATTACAAAAGCATTTGTTGAAATGAATTTAACATTTACCGTTTTTTATTACAGTATGAAATCAGGAAACTTAATGGAATACTTTATTGGTAATGAGGTGGAGCGAAAAAACTGTTTGGAAATGATATTATATGATCATAGTTATGGTGATTTAGGTGTTGTTGAAAATTCTTTTCTGAAAGCTTATCCCAATCATACCTATCTGTATGTTGGAAAAGAACAATTTAATGATGGGGAAAATGTGATAAAAGGAAAGGGAAAAAGTGTTGCTGTATTAAAAGAATTATAAATGTGATAAACGGAGATGGCATATGTTATTTGGAAAAAAAAGAAAGGAGAAACTGCATAAGGGTGAAATGATACTTGCAAAAGGCATTTATTTGAAAAATCCTGTAATGGATAACGGTAATATACTGGCAAACTGTTTTTTGCGGAGTATGATTGTATTTTTGCTGGCATTTGGATGTGTAGGTTCTTTTTTGTCCAGTTTTTCTATTTCCTATAACTATGTATTGGTTATGGTATGCTATTTAATTCTTGCTTTATATTTTTCCTTTATTTATTCTACATCAAAGTTATTATATCGTGATATTGGCTATATTTTATTTTTTATGGTGTTTGTTGCAGCAATTGCAATGTTCCATTCCTATGCCAATTCAGGCTTATATAGTATTGTAAATATTATATTATCAAATGCCCAGACCTTTTTTGATTTGTCCGGTGTCAGACAATATGACGTGTTGATTGCAAATGAATATTTAACCATTGGAATATTAGCTGTTTTTATTGGTGTGGTATTAATTATCCTGCTGAATATCTGGTTAAGCTCTTCTATGAGTGTATTTTGGACTGTATTTTTAACGTTTCCAATATTATTGATTCCATTGTATATGAAGCTGATACCTGATTTGTTTTATATCATCTGTTTATTAGTGGGATATCTGCTGGTAATGATATTTAAGTCCAACGGTCATTTTGTGACCTTTTCATGGAATACGGCATTTCGTATACGTAAAAAAAATAAACTTGATTATACCCAGGACGCCAAAGTGTTTTTTCATACCTTGCTTTTTACCGCTGTGTTAGGTATTTGTATGGTAACAGCTACCAGTGTTATTTTCCCAAAAGCTGCATTTGAGGCTTCCTTTAAAAAGGATACTTTGCGGGAAGAAACTGCAGATACCATAGGTAACTTTTTGCTTTTAGGTTTTTTCGGTATGTATAACCGATATGACAACACCGGAGGTCTGGCAGAAGGACAATTAGGCGGTGTAGCCAATGTCAGACCGGATTATCAAACTGATTTAATTGTAAGCTATACCCCCTATAGCGCAGAGGCTGTCTATTTAAAAGGGTATACGGGCGCACTTTATGATCAAAACCAGTGGTATACCCTGTATGATGTGACAGGCTTTGAAGATAAACCGGATATCAGCATTTTTATGGATGAAAGTATGAAATCAGAAGCATTTGATTTGATGCAGGATTGGATGAGCCAGGAACCCTATAGTGCCCGGGGTGAAATGCAGATAAAAAATGTAGGGGCAAAACCTGATTATATGTATATACCTTATTATACATTGTTAGAAAACTATGATTTTTCTGCTACGGATTTTATGTTTTCTAAATGGGGAATTCCATTGTGGCAGTCAAAGGTTTATGAGTATTATCCAAAGCAGGAATGGGATTCGGAACTGTTTCGTCAACAGCCTGAGGACATGTATTTGACAAATGTGAACGAGATTTATCTGGATGTGCCGGAAAATAATCAAAAAGTGATAGAAACAGAGTGTGAAAAAATTGGATTAACAAAGGACATGAGTGTAGGGGAGATTGTAACGGAGGTTCAAAACTATTTTGATGAAAATATTCCTTATACATTAAAGCCCGGAGCATTGCCTCAGGATGAAGATTTTGTTAATTTTTTCCTTACTAAAAATCGAAAAGGCTATTGCGCTCATTTTGCTTCTGCTGCAACCTTGATTTTCAGACAAATGAAAATCCCGGCCCGCTACGTGGAAGGATATGCCTTCTCCATGGAAACAGCATTAGCATCTGATGAAAATAAGGAATTAAAATATGATGATTATTTTAGCGGATATGCTTCCTTTGGTAGGTCAACAGTGCTGGATGTAGAAGTAAATGACTCCATGGCCCATGCCTGGGTGGAAATATATGTAGACGGTTTTGGCTGGATTCCTATAGAGGTTACCCCGGGAAGTAATGAGGTGTTAGAAGAAGATGATTTCTGGAGTGCATTTCGTAATATGTTAGGAAATGCAGATTTCAGGAACCCCGGTGGAAATAATACAAATTTTGGTTCTTTGCAATTGGAAAATTATAAATGGCTCATATTTATCTTTTTGGGTATTATTGGTTGTATATTTGTGATACGTATGCTTATCATTTTCCTTCGTAAGCTGCTACGATTTTTATCATATCACCAAAAAAACAAGAGAGAGGCATTAGTTTTGTATTATGCAGATGTCTGTGATATGCTTCGTATCGTTGATGGTACCTTTGATGCCTGTAAAAGTCATAAGGAACAGCTTTTATATATGAAAGAACATGGTATGCTTCAGGAGGATGTGTCAACATTAAGTCAGCAATTAGAGTTGATAACCTATAGTGAATATGATGTTGGTGAAAGTGAAATAAAGAGAATCATTTCGGTATTAAAGAATGTAAAAAAGGCAATTTGGAATCAGGTGTCTTTTGGTAAAAGGGTTGCCTTGTGGAAACGGTAAAGGAGAAAAAAATGGAAAATAGCAAAAGTAATAAAACGGACACAAATAAGGCAGAACGTCAAATCTATATATTGTCCTTATTATCAGAGAATCCAAAAGGATTTCTTGTTGATGAAATAAGGGAACGACTAAAGGCATGGGATATTGAGGTTGCAAGGAGAACCATTGTAAGGGATATTGATGAGCTTTCTGTTAATTATGGGATTTGTGAAGAAGAAAGAAATGGAAAAACTTATTATTATGCGGATAAATATACCTTGCGTAATGTGGATTTAACCATTGAAGATTTGGCATCCCTTGCATTTGCCAGAGAGATCCTATCAGGTTATACAGGCTATAACATGGGAAGGCATGCAGTTTCTTTATTAGAGAAAATGGTGGATACTTCTACTACATTTAATAAAAAACAGTTTGATACGCTGTGTGGTCATTTTAAGCAGATAGGAGGTAAAGCCTCCGGAGATAATGTGGATTCTAATATTGAACACAAAATTCAAAATGCAATTGATAATCAGAATAAGGTATCCATTGATTATTACAGTTTTTCCAGTGATGAGACAACAAAACGTGTGATTCACCCTTATCAGCTCTTGGTAGTGGATGGTTATTTAAGTGTAGAAGGATATTGCGAGCTTCGGAATGAAGTGAGAAGATTTCGGTTATCAAGAATGAATGCCATTGAGGTTTTGGATGAAAAATTCGAGACGGAAGAGCTGCAAAAATTTGCTCCATCAAAAACCTTTTTGAAATTAACCGGTGGAAATGAAGAGGAAATGGAGCTTGTTTTTACAGGGGATAGCATACGGTATGTAAAAGAATATGATGCTTCCTTAGCGAAACGTATTGAGGAAAAAGAGGATGGCCTTCATTTTTTCCAAAAGACTGCAATTGGTGGAGATGTTATTCGATGGGTTCGTGGATATGGTCCTGAGGTTAAAGTTGTGAAACCGGAATGGTTGGCCGAACAGTTAGTAAAAGAGTCTAAGATGCGACTGGATGAAAACGGGATGAAAATGTAAAAACCATGAAAAAATTTGAAAAATAACATGAAAAATAAAAATCATATAAAATAAAGATTATATGAAAATCATATAAAAATTAAATCAAAATAAAAGAAATATGGAAACAAAAAACAACCAATGAAAAATCATTGGTTGTTTCAAACTGGGGTACAAGGATTCGAACCTTGAAATGACGGAGTCAGAGAACGTCGCTAAACCCCTTGAAGCCTTGATTTTACTATGTTTTTGAAGTTTGATTTTGATTACCTCTGATTACTTCATGAAATGTGACAAAATACTTAAGAAAGGAAAATGCGGATGGTATTTTAAGTGTTTTGTAAGTATAATGTGATAAATTTGTATGTGAACGTAATTTTGTACGTTCTTTTTTTATTGCAAACAAATGTTTGA
>JBJENY010000010.1:0-5117 GCA_051880435.1 Lachnospiraceae bacterium
TTTTAAAAAGCTTCCGGATTTCCTTACACCAGTAAAATCCATTATAGTAAGGAAGGGTAATATCCAACAAAATTAACTCCGGTGAAAATTTGGACACCTCTCCCAAAATATTCTGAAAATCCTCTGCCAGTGCAACCTGATAAGCCCACTTTTCCAAATGTGCCTTCATTAATTCCCCCACATCCTTATCATCTTCCACAATCAAAATTTTAAATTGTTCCTGTGCCATACCTTCCTCCTATCATGAATCTTTTTCATGATTTATGATATGAATCTCAATCATGTTTCATCGGTGAATGGTTCACAAACCAATGCATGCACCCATTCTGTGTACCTTCGACCTAGCTAGGATCTCCGACATTTCACTTCATCCACAAGCAATGGCATAAAAAACCAATATAAACTTTAGCTACGTTTTTCAGCCTCCAACGAATCAATTTCCTTCATCCACAATGCCACAGATGCATCACTTGGCATACGCAAATCCCCTCTTGGTGAAAGAGACACGGTACCAACCTTTGGACCATCCGGTACACAGGAACGTTTGAACTGCTGGGAGAAAAATCTCTTATAAAAAATCTTCATCCATTTTAATATAGTTTCATCATCATATACCCCCTGAAAGGTATTTTTTGCCAGACGATATATTTTGCCGGGAGTGAAACCAAAACGCATCATATAATACAGGAAGAAATCGTGGAGCTCATAAGGACCTACAATATCCTCTGTCTTCTGGGAGATTTCTCCATTTTCCGGTGGTAATAATTCCGGACTAACCGGGGTATCCAATACATCCCATAATACCTTAGCTGTTCTTTCATCTGTTTCTTCTGCATAATATGCTACCAGATAACGAACCAGGGTTTTGGGAATAGAAACATTAACAGCATACATAGACATATGGTCTCCATTGTAGGTTGCCCAGCCAAGAGCCATTTCCGACATATCTCCGGTTCCGATTACCAAACCATTTGTTTTATTCGCTAAATCCATAAGAATCTGGGTTCGTTCTCTTGCCTGACAGTTTTCATAAGTAACATCATGAACGGACTCATCCTGTCCAATATCTTTAAAATGCTGTCTCACAGAATCCACAATGGAAATTTCTGTTATTGTTGTTCCCAATGCCTTTGCAAGCTCTAAGGCATTTTGATAGGTACGATCTGTTGTACCAAAGCCCGGCATGGTTACTGCCAAAATATCCTTATGGTCTTTTTCTAACAAATCATATGCCTTTACCGTCACTAACAATGCAAGAGTAGAATCCAGTCCTCCGGAAAGACCAATGACACAGGTTTTACTACCTGTATGGGCAAGACGTTTTCGAAGTCCCATGGCCTGAAGGGTAAGAATCTCCTCACAACGCTGTTTCTTTGTCTCCTCGTCGGCAGGTACAAAAGGAGTACGAGGAAAGGTTCTTGTTAAGGAAGTATCTGAAACATCTCCAAATCCAAAGGAAATGTATTCATAGGAACCACTCATCCGGCTGATAATAGCTGTATTATCATTGTCAAAAGTATTTGCTTTTCTTCTTTCATGGCTTAACCGTTTGATATCAATTTCTGAAATAATAAAGCCATGGTCAAATAACCGGCTTTCCGCTAAAATGGTTCCATTTTCTGCAATTATATTATGACCACTATATACTAAATCCTGGGTTGACTCATCATTTCCCGCATCTGCATAAATATACCCGGCCACAAGCTTACCGGACTGCATGGCAACTAAATTTCTACGATAAGAGGGTTTTGTTGCAATTTCATCACTGGCTGATGGATTACAGATAATGGTTGCCCCTGCAAGAGCATGGTAAAAGGAAGGTGAATCCGGAACCCACAGATCTTCACAAATTTCTCCCGCAATCATCAGTCCCGGAATATTACTGCAAACCAATATACTGTTGGTACCAAACTTAATATTTGTTCTTCCACCAACAGATTCATGAACAATAAATCCCATATCCGGCTGACCATTGGCAAAATGACGTCCCTCATAAAATTCCTGATAATTGGGAATATTGGATTTCGGTACCATCATCAATATTTCTCCGCCTTTACAAAACAGGGCAACATTGTACAGTTTATTTCTATAAACATAGGGCATACCTACCACATATAAAATATCCAATGTCATTGTTGCATCTAATATCGCCTTTAATGCATGATCACAACCTTCTAACAGACTATCCTGTAAAAACAAATCTCCACAGGTATATCCGGAAATACTAAGCTCCGGAAAAACAAGTATTTTTACACCTTTTTCATTGGCTTTTTTTATCAAATTAATAATTTGTTCACTATTATAATCACAATCCGCAACCTTTAATTCAGGTGACGCCGCAGCGACCTTAATAAATCCATCTTTCATATTATTTTCCTTTCCCTCTTTTTATCATCATGTTCCATTTTTTCAAATTCTATTCAACCAATACTTCTGTTATTATACATCAATTTACCGGGATGAAAATAGAAAAACACGATTTCCTCTAAACAAAGTCAGATAAAATCGTGTTTTCAAAATGATTACAGAAAATAATAATCATAAATTCTATTATCTTTATTACTTCGCATCAATTACGTCAGCCATATCGTACATTCCGGCAGGTTTTCCTGCTAAAAACTTTCCGGCCTCAATAGCACCCTTAGCAAAGACAGACTTAGAATATGCTGTATGATTAAATGTTATCACTTCATCTGTTCCTGCAAATATCACATCATGAACACCTACAATGGTACCACCACGTACTGCAGAAATACCGATTTCCTTATCAGGGCGCTGCTCACTTCTGCTGCTTCTATCATATACATATTCATACTGATTATCTAACGCTTCATTAATGGAATCTGCCAAAGCTAAGGCTGTTCCACTTGGAGCATCCTTCTTTAAGCGATGGTGCTGCTCTACCACTTCAATGTCATAGCCTGCATTACCAAATACCTTTGCCGCATCCT
Source organism: Lachnospiraceae bacterium (assembly GCA_051880435.1). Classification (GTDB taxonomy): domain Bacteria; phylum Bacillota; class Clostridia; order Lachnospirales; family Lachnospiraceae; genus CAG-590. The sequence continues at coordinate 2,952 of JBJENY010000010.1, forward strand.
TCAAAAGCTTTAATAATGTATTAATACCTAAAGACATATTTGCAGACTTTAAAACTGCCACTTTTTCACTGGTTGCCTTAACCTTAGCAAGCTGTTCTTCCGACAAGCCTGTTGTACATAAGACTACAGGAACCAAATGCTTTTCACTGTATTCTAACAAAGCATCTACTGCCACTGCCGCTGCAAAATCAATAATCACATCCGCATCTACATAGCAATCCTCTAAAGATGGAAATACCGGATAGTTGTGGGTTCTTTTATTGGCAGGATCTACTCCGGCAACAATTTCAATATCCGGATCCTGTTCTACTAAATCTGAAATCACCTGTCCCATATGGCCATTACAGCCATGCATAATCATTTTAACCATAGTTAAATTCCTCTTTCCATATTGCTTCGGCGTTTATGAACGTAATTGTATTTTACGCTTTTTAATTTCATCAAATCATCGTAAAAAAGTTCAAAAACGCCTTAAACTTTTTCAAAATATTAAACACTCATACCCAATACATCATACATAAATTATGCAAGTTTGATTCCATACTCAACCATAGCCTTCTTGATTTTCTCCACACTGGCCGGTTCTGCTTCTGTCATTGGCATACGTACGGTTCCACCACAAAGACCTGCAAGCTCTACAGCCTTCTTAACAGGAATTGGATTTACTTCACAAAACATAGCATCAAATAAATCAATTGCCTTTAACTGAAGTGCAAGAGAACCAGCAACATCACCATCTAAGTACTTCTGAACCATGTCATGGGTATCCTCCGGAATAATATTAGCGGTTACAGAAATAACACCCTTTCCACCAAGTGCTAATAATGGTACAACCTGATCATCATTTCCTGAATAAATATCAATACATCCATCAGCTAACTGAGCAAGCTTAACAACCTGACCAATATTACCGGAAGCTTCCTTAATACCAACAATATTATCACAAGTCTTTGCAAGGGTTACTGCTGTCTGTGGCTGAATGTTACATCCGGTTCTACTTGGAACATTATACATGATAATAGGAAGATCTACTGCATTGGCAATGGCTGTATAATGTTTAATCAAACCATTCTGTGTGGCTTTGTTGTAATATGGAGTTACAACTAATAATGCATCAGCACCTACTTCCTGTGCCTCTTTTGATAATTTAATTGCAGTCTGTGTACAATTAGAACCTGTACCAGCAATAACAGGAATTCTCTTTCCAACAAACTCTACACACTTAGCAATCACTTCCATATGCTCTTCTTCTGTCATAGTAGAAGCCTCACCTGTTGTACCACAAATAACAATGGCATCTGTCTTATGGGAAATATGATACTCCACTAATGACTTTAACTCTTCGTAATTAACTGCTCCATCCTCTTTAAATGGAGTAACAATTGCAACTGCTGAACCTGTAAAAATTGACATATTTTTTCTCCTTTTCTTTTTAATGTGCTCTCGGAATCTTTTGTATATGGGTTTCTGAGATAGATTTTTACTGTACGATGAAGTTTTCGCAGTGCGTAAACGGTGTGTACGACGAGAAAACTGAAGAAGTACAGTGAAAATATAGCCAGAAAATCATATGCCGAAAAGACTCCGAGAGTACATTTTATTACTATTATATGAAAAATGCTCCGTCGGCAGTGCCAACGAAGCGTAATATATTCCTCTTCATTCCGTAGCACTCCACCTGTTCTAAATTACATTCTGCAATTCATCTGCATCGGTGACAGACGTACAGCTATTAACTGCACATCCAGACAAGATATTCATAAGGTAATACCCCTCTTCGGCACGAGCCCCTTTCCTTACCCATCATAAAGCCTTATCTTTCAAAATAATTACTCATGACACGTGCGCCTCTACAATCGACGAAAACGTCCTTCTATATAATGTTCCTATATCATAACACCTTGACACCACCATGTCAACCAAAGGTATCAATACCAAAAATATCCTATTCTACAATTGCACGATTCATCATATAAAAAGAGAATCTTGCCTTATCCACCAATTGCCCCTTATCATCGTATATATTTGCTTCATAAAGAGACACATGTTTTCCCTGGCGAATCTCCACAGACTCGCAGATGATATATTCTGTATCCATAGCAGGAATAATGTATTCCATCGAGCCATCAATTGTAGAAGAAAATACTCCATAAGTACATGCTGCAA
>JBJENY010000011.1:0-1720 GCA_051880435.1 Lachnospiraceae bacterium
TCTACGTCTTGCTTCTTCCTCTGCCTTACGTCTTGCTTCTTCCTCTGCCTTACGTGCTGCTTCCTCTTCTGCCTTACGTCTTGCTTCTTCCTCTGCCTTACGTCTTGCTTCTTCCTCTGCCTTACGTCTTGCTTCCTCTTCTGCCTTACGTCTCGCTTCCTCTTCTGCCTTACGTCTCGCTTCCTCTTCTGCCTTACGTCTTGCTTCCTCTTCTGCTTTACGTGCTGCTTCCTCTTCCGCTTTACGTCTTGCTTCTTCCTCTGCTCTACGTCTTGCTTCCTCAGCTCCAGAATTACCTGCTGTTGTAAATGCAGCTATATCATCATCGTCGTCATCATCATCAAAGTCAATATTATATGCACTATGAACATCATTATCTTCAACCGGACGTTTTCTAACCGGCACAACACTAATGGTTTCTTCAGAAGAATCTTTTGGTTTTTCCTCTTTAACAGGAGACGAAACTTTCTGTGCATGAACATTAGTTTCAACCCAACTTGGTGCATCATCTTCTTCCGATTCTTCCCATCCTGAGCCACCTACGACTACAACAGTATCCGAAGCTCCGACAACCGGAGATGGTGTATGTGGTTTATTTACCGGATGAGATGTCTGTACAGGTTTGACAAATGAGTCGTTTTCTTTAACTGTCTCCTTAACTGTTTCTTCCGGTTTCTTTACATTTTCAGCTGCTGCATTAATCGCATCTGTATCTAACGCAATTGTTCTTTCTTCTGCCTTTTCCTCATTCTTTGGCGTAACAGCCGTAATATCAATTCCTAAACCACCACTAACACCAGCCGAACTATTTAAAGTTTGTTGTCCGGCATTCGGATTAGATAAAGTAGGACCTCCACCTGATAAATTTGATAAACTCGGACCACCTGACAATCCACCGGAAACACCACCGGTAATACCTTCTATTGGTCCATTACTTGAAGACTGTCCAACTGTTTTTCCAACAACATTCTTTTCAGTATTATTTTGATTATCAGGATTAATCCCTGCATTTTTCAATCTTCTCTTTTCTTCAAGCTTCGCCATTTCTTCCGGCGAAATAGTTCTAAATTTAGGTTTTCCATCACTTGAAGAAGTTTTGGTCTTGTTTGATGAAGCAGATCTCAACTCAGCTTGTCTGGCAGCCTCTTCCTTTGCCGCTTTTTCTTTTTCAACCTGAGCTTTAATTGCCGCAATCATAGCTTCTGTCTGATCCATCTTTTTTCCCTGCACCCGCCTTTCTTCTGCAATTTTTGCTTCTTCTTCGGCTCTAAAACGAGCTCTTTGTTCCTCTGCCGCTTTTAACTTAGCTAATCGCTGTTCACTTTCCGATGACATATTAGAATTATTATTATAAAATGATGCCATACTCTTCTCCTCTCAATTTGTCAAGTCAAAAGCCACCCCATAAAAATAAATTAAATAAAATGTATATTAATTATATCATTTTGTTTCCTTTAGTGCCAATAACTTTTTTTCCATTGTTTCAGAAATAATAATTCTGTAACGTAGTTTTTTTCTTTCGTTTATTTCTTGTTCGAAGGAGGTTTCCATTTTGAAAGTTAACTGTTCACCAATCACTTGCGAATCATCTACCTCGCTGTAATTATGCTCATCTGAAAATTCTTCAGGCTCTTCTTCAGCTTCATAAGATCCCATCACTTCAGACTCTTCCTTAGCTTCATAAGATTCCATCATTTCAGGCTCTTCCTTAGCTTCATAA
>JBJENY010000011.1:1820-26193 GCA_051880435.1 Lachnospiraceae bacterium
TTAGCTTCATAAGATTCCATCACTTCAGGCTCTTCCTTAGCTTCATAAGATTCCATCACTTTAGGATCTTCTTTAGCTTCATAAGATTCCATCATTTCAGGCTCTTCCTTAGTTTCATAAGACTCCTTCATTTCAGGCTCTTCTTCAACTTCATCAGTAACAGCTATTTCTTCAAAGTTCTCATCAACAACAGAAATAATATCTTCATCTTCTTTTATTGAACCATGAATCCATTCTTCAGAATGAACAAATCCCACCATAGGAACAATCTCGTCAGGAACTAAATCGTCAAAGGATACAACCGCCTCCTCTGCAAAAATCCCTTCAACTTTGTAAACATCAGAATTATCTTTTTGTCTGACAAATACAAATTTTTCTTTTTGAGAATTTGAATTTGTATCATAAGCTTCTATTTCAAATCCATGATTTTCATAACTTTCCTTCGATTCAAAACCTAAGGAATTATCATCCCCATAGTATTCCTTGTTGTCTATCATCTGATGCAACATCTGCGCCGTATCAGGAATGGCATCTTCCATTTTTTCATCCACATCAGAGTGTACTACAGATATAAATCCTAATGAATCAGCAACTTCTTCCTCAGTAACATATTCTTCAATATACTTATTCTTTAATTCTGAGTATGTTGACGTTTCATTTTCCTGTTCTTGTTCTTTTGAACGTCTTCGTTTTCCGCGCTTTTCTTCTTCGTGTTTTACCGAAGCTTCTAACGCTTCTAGCTCTAAACGTTCTTGTTCTTCTTTGCGGAATTCTATATCTGCTATTTCATCTGCTGTCATTGCCTCAATTGAGTCAGGAACCAATGAATCTAATTCTTCATTCATAACAACCTGTCCAACAGCTTGTTTTGGTGGTTCTAAAACTTCCTCAATAATTCCATCTACAAACGCTTCCGGATTGGATGGCTCCTGTTGTTTTGATTCCTCAATTGCAACCTTTGTTCCAACCGCCTCCCCAATTACATCTGAAGCTTTTTTAACATTATCCGTAACAATATTTGTTACATTCTTTACCTGGGTTTTTGCTTTTGTAGTATCAATTCCTTTTACGGATTCTGCAATTTGTTTTGCGGATTCCTTAATTTTATCTGTATCAAATCTCTTTGAAAGTAATCGTTCAAGAGCTTCTTCTCTGTTCTTTTTTAGTAATTCTTCTTCACTTAAAGATTCCTCTTCTAAATTCTCTGTCTGTTGGGAAACTTCTACATGCTGCATTTCTTCTTTAGAAGAATTATCTTTATTTATTTCACCAGATACTCCATCTGATGTTTTTTCATCCTTTGTTTCGCAAGAAACTTCATCTGATGTTTTTTCATCCTTTGTTTCACCGAATACTCCGTCAGATATTTTTTCATCCTTTGTTTCGCCGGATACTTCATCTGATGTTTTTTCATCCTTTGTTTCACCGGATACTCCGTCAGATGTTTTTTCATCTTTGGTTTTTCCGGATACTTCTTCAGATGTTTTTTCGTCCTTGGTTTTTCCGGATACTTCTTCCAATGCTTTCTTGCTTTGCTTCTCATCAGAAGATTTATTTTCCTTCTCAACAACCTCACCATCTAAAGAATCAACATCTGCATTCTCTGTTAAAGCCTCATTCTTATTTTTCTTCTTTAACTTACTTTTCTTTGGTTTTTTTTCTTTTACCGGTTTTACTTCCAGCGCATCCTTATCTTCCACTTCAACCATAATTCTGGCTTCCGGTGGATACATAGCAAGATAATCCTTTTCAAGAATATCTTTTTCTAAATCAATCAAATCTCCAAAAGTATCTACATCTTCTTGTTGTTCCTCTTTTGGATAAATAAAAAATTCCTCATCAACATCAAGTTTGTCGTCTATGTAAGCAATCACTCGGTCTGTAAAAACAGAATTTTTAAAATTCTCTAATATATATCTACTTTCTTCAAGAGCTTTATCCTTACGATCCAACTTATCATAGAGCAGCATCGCCTCATAGTTCCAATAATCATCAGGCATACCCTCTAATATTGGAATCAAAATAGAAGCTAACTCCATAATATCCGCACCATTTGCTTTTTTTACTATGTATTCAACATACTCTTTTTGGGTATCATCACTACCTACATAAAACTTGTATTCCTCATAGTACTTATTTGCAAGAGAAAAATAACCTAACTCAAGATATAGTTGAATCAATTCAGAAATGATTCGAGTTCCCTGAGGGGACATCTGATGTGCTCTCAACAAAATCCTGCGGCAATCATAATATCTTTTATTTTTACGAAATATCTCACCGCTTATTTTAAGAAATTGTGGATTGATAGATTTATCTAAATCCTGAGTATCTAAAATTTCCAGTGCTTCAGCATATCTTTTTTCTTCTGCCAACTCTTTTATTTGATTAATGCTAGATATACTAATTCCTTTACTCACAAGCTTCACCTCATAAAATCAACTCTTTTTAGTGTAGCATAGGATTTATTAATTTACAACTAAAAAGCTTTACTCCATTAAAGAAATAGAGTGTTGATGATTTAAGCACAAGGAAAGTGATTGGTAACTTAATAAAACCAACCACTTCCCTCGTAAATCAAAATCTTAATATTGGGATACCAATTAATCTTCAAATACCTTATATATCTTCTCTAATACGGTATCTGTCATATCACCACGTGTCTTCTCATATTGAAGACCGGATTCCATAATTTCAAGCAGCTCCATACGATACTTAGCATCAATAGCTCCTTGTTTAATGTATTCCATCAAAATATCCTTCATAGCTGATACATTAGGAAGACCCTTCATACGTTCACACATTGCTTCATAATTAAAGCCAATATTCGTCTTAAGAACATCTTCTTTACGACCACAAATAGCACATTCTTCGTCTCCACCAGCGTTAATATATCCACAGTTACATAACCATGTACTTCCATCTGACTTGTAACGTTCTACAGCATCAATACCTCTCTTGTTCTTCAGGTTTTCAAACTGTTTAGATGTTAAAGAAATGTCGATTGGATCTGCATCCGGAGCAAATACACCCTTGGATGTAACATACTTTTTAACATATACCTTAGCATCTTTAATCAATGGAATATCTTTCATTGGTAACTTACACTCAACAAAGTCTGCTACAAGCTTTGTAACATTATTACGTTCAAATACAAAATCAATTCCCTGTAACAACAATCTCTCTTCATAGAAATTAGTAAGCTCAATATCACAACGAACAGCTTTAATTTCATCCTGATTATAATTATAGAAAATCGGAGCAACTTTAACAATATTATCTTTACCAACTAATTCAACCTGAACAGGTCTTGGCATAAGCATGTTATAGTAATTTGACACATAAATTTTTGAAGAAACAACTTTATGTATTGGTGCTTTCTTTTTAATAATAACAGCTGTACCGGATGCAACAGTTCCTACTGTACTTGATGACAAGCCAGTAGAATTAAGTTCAACACCAACAATTGCATTGGCACCATGTTTCTTTGCAACCTTAATCAAGTTTTCTAATGCAGTTGCGCTTGCACTTTCCAACTTGCTTGTAAATGCTGTACTATCCTGAGCTGACCACTCAGCAATACTTGAAGACACATCTTTGATAAAGTTAGAACTTACCGCAATCTGTCCGTTAATAAAACCTAAATACTCTGAAATTTCATAGCCTTCAAAGCTATTTCCTGACGTCAACATAATGTCTGCCATATTCATATCCTCCCAAACATATACTAAATGTGCCTTAAGAAGTAAAAATGCAAATGATTCATTTTCCTTCCTAACAAATCACATATTCGTAAATATTATACCACAATATCTGTTTTTCTCAACTATATTTTATACATTTTGTGGTTTTTTTATATTTTTTTTGTATATTTTTCACTAAAGAATAAAAAAAGTATTTTTAATCTGATTTTTTGTTATACTATTGTATGGAATGCACAATTCATTTTATGAAAAATCACATTCAAAAGGAAGGACTTCATATGATAATTGATTTTCATACCCATATATTTCCTGAATCCATTGCTAAAAATGCAATTCATAATTTAGAACAAGAAAGTGGCATTAAAGCAAAAGGAATTGGTACACTTTCTAATCTGAAAGAGAATATGAAAATAGCAGGCGTTGATTACAGTGTCATATTACCTGTTGCAACCAAGCCATCTCAATTTCACTCCATAAATGAATATGCACAAGAAATTAATAATACCGATGGTATCATTTCTTTTGGAGGTATCCATCCGGAAAATGACAACATTACAGAAAAGCTTTCTTACATCAAAAAACTTGGATTAAAAGGAGTAAAACTACATCCAGATTATCAGGGTCCAACCTATATTGATGACCCCAGATATATCCAAATTATAAAAGAATGTATTCGTCTTGATTTATGTATGGTAATTCATGCCGGTATGGATGTAGGCAAACCAATTCCCATTCATTGTCCGCCGGACAAAAGCTATATTATGCTAAACGAAGTATTAAGAAACTGCACAAAGGATTCAAAAATAGTATTAGCCCATATGGGAGGAATGTTACAATGGGATTTAGTAGAAAAATTATTAGTTGGAAAAAATATTTATTTTGACCTGGCATATTGTAACCATCTTGGAAATAAAGAACAAATTACCAGAATCATAAAAAAACATGGTGCCGATAAAATTCTTTATGCAACGGATTATCCATGGACAAATCAAGAAGAAATGACAAATTATATTAATACGTTAGATATTTCCTCAGAAGAGAAAGAAATGATACTTTATAAAAATGCAGCAAAATTATTAGATATTCCCATTTGATTCCACAACAAATTAAGCTCCCACATAGAGGATTACTCATTCGCGGGAGCTTCTTATATTCATTGAATTATTCATGATATTTATTAATTCAATCATTCATAATAGTTATTTTATATTGGATTACTCATGATATTGTTTTTATATTGAATCATTCGTGATATTTTTTCAATTCACTCATTCACGATTGATTCTCAATTCTGATATATACATGGAAATAAACTATTCACAGGATAACGCTTTTGGATTCTTATTTTCATAACGATAAAAATAATATTCCAAATCAAAATACGTATGTTCATCACTATCACCGGTAATGAACCAGTTATCATTCTCATCTAAATTGGGGAAAAAGGCATCCGCTTCATAACTGTAGTCAATTTTTGTAATGTGAGCGGTATCACAATATTCATACATCATTTCATATACACTTTGTCCACCAATAATAAAAATATCATCGGAATCATATTTTTTCAATTCCTCTAATAATTCATCCTTTGAATGAACGATAACAGCATCCTTTGCCTCAAATGATGTATCATGTGTCAAAATAATATTCGTTCTACCCTTAAGCGGCATTCCATTTGGAAAACCGGCTAACGTCTTTCTACCCAGCACTACAACATGTCCCATAGTCGTACTGCGAAAAAACTTCTGATCCTCAGGGATTTGAACTAATAGTTTATCCTTATTACCAATAGCCCAGTTATTATCTACTGCTGCGATTAACTGCATATGCTCCTCCTATCCTAACTCATTAAAAAATCAAATTGCAATCGGAATATCTTTGATTTGAGGACCAGCCTCATAATCTGTAATTATCACATCATCCGGTGTAAATTGATAAAAATCTTTTATATCAGGATTCAACGAAAACTTTGGTGCCGGATAGGTTGGTCTTGTAATCAATTCTTTCACCAGGTCAATATGACGATCATAAATATGTGCATCAGCAATTACATGCACCAACTCACCGGGTTCCATATTACAAACCTGTGCTAACATATATACTAATACTGCATACTGAACAACATTCCAGTTATTGGCAGCCAAAATATCCTGTGAACGCTGATTAAGAATTGCATTCAGGGTTAACTTATCATGTCCAGGCTTTTGCGTCACATTAAAGGTAACACTATATGCACATGGATATAGATTCATTTCATGTAAATCCTGATGTACATATATATTGGTCATAATTCTTCTGCTATATGGATTATTCTTTAAATCATAAATCACACGGTCAACCTGATCCATCATTCCTTCTTTGTACTGATGTTTGACACCCATCTGATATCCATATGCTTTTCCAATGGAACCATTCTCATCAGCCCACTCATCCCAGACATGACTCTTTAAATCATGAATATTATTAGACTTTTTCTGCCATATCCAAAGCATCTCGTCAACTGCGGATTTCACATATGTTTTACGAAGTGTAAGTGCGGGAAATTCCTTTGATAAATCATACCGGTTTACAACACCAAATTGTTTAATTGTATAAGCATACGTGCCATCCGGCCACTTCGGTCTAACCTTTTCTCCCTCTGTACTAAATCCATTCTCAATAATGTCAGTACACATTTTTATAAACAAATCATCTGCGTAACTCATATTAACTCTCCTGTTTTATTATTCATTAACCATAATTAAAATCTCACAAATCCAATTTATTAACTATAGTTAAAATCTCACAAATAATGATATCATAAATTCTATCAAAACATCGGTCTTATCATCTATCACAAAAAAATAGCCAGCACCTATCACCACTGACTATTCTTATGCAACGGTATCAACTTTATTACCCTTTGTAGCTTCCTCTTCAAAAGCTTTCAGGTTCTTACTATATGGATCATCCTTATAGGTTCTCATCAGTGTTCTGGTAGTTCCACCAGCCACATAAGAACGTCCACACTCAGGACAAATTGCTGTTTTTAAAGATACAGAAGCTGAAACCAATTCTTTCCCAGGCTTAGAACCTTCTGCTATGGCATTAGAAACATGTTCCTGCTCATGGCTCATTACTTTGGCATAAGATTCTCCCGGTGCAATCTTTCCCGGTGTCTTAAATGAAACCATCTCATCTGAACCATCCTGATAACGACGATTCTTACAGGTCTGACATTCAACAGGCTTAACCTTGCTAGAACTATCCACCGTATTATCTGCATTAACAGGTGTCACATGACTCACATTTGAAATTGGAATAATATATCTGTCACTTGTTCCAATCGGATTAATCCTCATAACGCCATCCCTTTCTAAATCATTATAGTTTTGTTTATTATATAACATATTTTTATAATTCTCAATTCATTTTTAATATAATCTTCAATAAATTCTTCTTAGTTTTCTCTTGTCAACCTCTGTCTGATATGTTACATTGTTTTCAAAGCAGATTTTCATTTGCAGACGAACGTATTCTTTTTAATATCGGCTGAGTCGTCATCTTTATTCTATTTTTATATTTATTATTCTCTGCTTTTATTCCCACATTTTTCAATAAGCAGGGGATACGCTCATTTTCTCCTGCAATAAAGGAGGTATGCAAATGGGCAAAACGAATCTGGCGATTTCTATTGAAACAACGAATGAGAAAATTCGCCGTTACAATGAAAATATATGTAACATGCTGGCCGATTCCCAGATTCTTGCATATATTTTAATTCACACAATGGAAGAATTTTCCGGTTGGAACGTAAAAGATATCATACCATTAATCAATGATATTTCTGTTCGTAAAACTTTAGTTGATCCGGGATATTCAAATCTAAAAAAAGTAATTGGGGAATCAACGATTGATTTGGTGCCAAACGAAGGTGAAATCCGATATGACATTCGATTTTCAGTCAGATATAGAGAGAAAAATATCCGAATTCTTTTAAATTTGGAGGCTCAAAATTCAACCGATCCAAAGAAATTAAAATATCACATCGAAAATCGTATTCAATATTATCTTGCCAGAATGGTTTCAGCACAAAAAACAGTTGAATTTACAAACGACCATTACGATGATATAAAAAAAGTTGTTAGCATTTGGATTTGCATGGATGCAGATGCTGATGGTGACGAAATTACAAAATTTATATTTCAGCAGGACACCTTATATGGTAAGAAAAGGGATTATCCTGCGTTTAACAAAATGGAAGCATATGTCGTAAGAATCCGAAAAAATGATGATGTCAGGGAATCCAAAAATCAATTAATTCATATGTTAGAGATTCTGCTTTCCCAAAAGAAAAAATCAGAATTAAAAAAACTACTATCTCAAAAACATGGATTTATTATGGAAGAACCGAATATAGAACAGGAGGTTAACAATATGTGTAATTTAGGTGAAGCATTATATGAAGATGCAAAACAAGAGGGCATAAAACAGGGTATTGAACAAGGTGTTAAACAAGGCATTGAACAAGGCATTGAACAAGGCATCGAACAAGGCATTAAACAAGGTATCGAACAAGGCATCGAACAAGGTATTAAACAAGGTATCGAACAAGGTATTGAAATCAAAACCAAAAAAACCGTAATATCTATGCTGAATAACGGTATAGATATTACGACAATTGCAAACCTGTTAGAAGAGGATGAAGAATATATTCGTAAATTGATAGACAATTAATAGTATATCTCCAAAACAACACCAGCCATTATGATAAATCATCTTATCATAATGGCTGGTTTCATCTTAGAATAAAATTATACTTTTAAAGTTTTTCCTATATACATATTATCATTTTTTCAACAATAATCCATGAAAATTTATCTAAACAGTTTTTTCTTCTGAATCGGACTAAACTTACCATATACTTTCTTTCCTGTAGAATCCATCTTAAATGCTACTACTCTTACATAATAAGTTTTTCCTTTTACCAACCCGGAAATTGTTTTTTTGTTTCCGGTTGTAGCAATCGTCTTAGAATTTTTCATACTACTGTTTGTTGAATACTGAATCAGATAACCCTGTGCCCCGGTTACCGGTTTGTATGCTACTAACAGCTTTCCTGCTGCAGGATTAGAAAGAACAGGTGTTGTAACTTGTCCAACTGTTACCTTTTTCCAACAAGCATATAAGGTTACGGTCTTTCCATTGACAGAAGTTAAGTTCTTAACAGCAGCGTTATTCTTAATATATACGCCGGAACCATCTTTCTTTGTATTCCATGCAAGGAATGTGTAACCTGCACGTTTGAAGGTATTCTTTGTTAAGTTGTACGGTACACCATAGGTTCTTCCGGTCATTGTTGACATGTTACCGGTACCACCATTTGCATTGAATGCTACTTTATATGTAATTGGTTTCCATTGGGCATATAATGTTACTACCCCACCATTTACCATCGTTAAATTCTTAACTTGTGCTTCATCAATATATGCATTTCCACTACCATCTTCCACTGTGTTCCAACCGTTAAAAAGATAACCTTTTCGTACATATTCATTCTTAGGAAGGATATAGGTTGTACCCGTTAAACAAGAATTCATATCTGAAATAGAACCATCTGTAGCACCATTGCCATCAAAATGAATGGTATAGTATGTAAATGGGACCTTTGTAGAATAAGTAACAGATTCAGAACGTTCCTTATACATTAGCGATACCCCAATACCCGACTCGTCATACCAACTGACGTCTCTTGGTAATTCTGCATATACAGTAATATTATACGGGGATTTAATTTCTGTTAATCCGCTGCAACCAAAATACATCTGGCTCATACTGGTAACATTGCTTGCATCAAAGTTACTGATATCCAGACTCGTTAAACTGCTACATCCGGAAAACATATAGGTCATATTTGTAACATTACTGGTATCAAGCCCACTTACATCCACACTAGTTAAGGCGGTACAACCATTAAACATATAACTCATATCCGTAACATTACCGGTATCAAGCATACTGATATCCACATTGGTTAAGCTGGTACAACAGAAAAACAGATGACTTATACTCGTAGCATTACCGGTGTCAAAATTGTCTATATTCACTTCGGATAAACTGCTACAAAATGAAAAGACTGAACTCATATTTATTACATTAGCAGTGTTAAAGTTGCTCACATCCAGTCTGGTTAATTTACTACACTTGTAAAACATAGAATACATACTTGTAACATTACTAGTGTCAAAGTTACTTACGTCCAAATCAGTTAAGCCGCTACAACCCCAGAACACACCACCCATATTCGTAACATTACTGGTGTCAAAACTACTTACATCCAAGCTTGTTAAGCCGGAACAATTTCCAAACATATTTTCCATAGTTGTAACACTACCGGTATTAAAGTTGCCAAAATTCAAATCTGTCAATTCGTAACAACACCAAAAAAGATAACTCATATCTGTTACATTCGTAGTATCAAATTCACTCAAATCTAAACTTGTCATAACCGTACAACCAGAGAACATACTACCTATACTACCGGATCCGGAACCAGTCACCTTGGCTTCCTTAATTTTACTGGTATAAGTTGAACTCCATGGCCATACTGACAAATCACCTTTATTAATATCTGTACCCTCAATTAGCAAAACACCATCTGCATCCAAAGACCAGCTCCAGGTATCATATTTTCCGGAAGCTATTACACTTCCTTTTGACGCCACATTTTGTTCCGTTTTTGCCACTTCTTCATCAGACGCCGTCTCATCTTCCTCTGATGTTGTTTCCTCAGTTATCACAACAGCGTCATCTTCATATCCGGCTGCAGAAACCGGTACATAACCAACAGTTGAAAATGAAGACGCTGTCATTGATAACAGCATAAGACCTGCAAGAATTTTTTTTCTCATTTCAATTTCCTCCTCATCAAAAATTATTTACCCGGATTTTGGGCTATTCTACTATCCGACTTATGATAAGCACAAATATGTGCCTATACACATATCTATATTTTAACTCATTTTCTTTCTTTTTCAAGAAATATTAGTATTAATGACGTCTCTCGCACAAGACGTTATTCCAATCTGCCCACTTCGATTCGTACGCTTCCACCAGTGCCATAATCGATACCACATAAATGAAACAAAAAACAGTCATTTCTATAAAATATAAAAACAACTGTTTTTCGTTTCAAATCATATTTAATTATATTTATCTAAAGATTTTCTTCTTCTCAATCGGACTAAACTTACCATATACTTTCTTTCCTGTAGAATCCATCTTAAATGCTACTACTCTTACATAATAAGTTTTTCCTTTTACTAATCCGGAAATCATTTTCTTATTTTCTGTTAATACAACAGTTTTAGAATTCCTCATACTGCTGTTTGTTGCAAACTGAATCATATATCCTTGTGCCCCGTTTACCGGTTTGTATGCTACTAACAGTTTTCCTGCTGCAGGATTTGAAAGAACAGGTGTTGCAACTTGTCCAACTGTTACCTTTTTCCAACAAGCATATAGGGTTACAGTCTTTCCATTGACAGAAGTTAAGTTCTTAACAGCTAATTTATCTTTAATGTATACACCGGAACCATCTTTTTTAGTGTTCCATGCAAGGAAGGTGTAGCCGACGCGTTTGAAGGTGTTCTTTGTTAAATTAAATGCTACGCCATAAGTTCTTCCTGTTAAGGCTGACATAGTACCGGTACCACCGTTTGCATTAAATGCTACTTTATATGTAATTGGCTTCCACTGAGCGTACAAAGTAACAACACTACCGATTTCTGTGGTTAAATTATTGACTTCTGCTTTATCAGCATAAGCATCACCACTTCCGTCTGCTTTGGTGTTCCAACCGGTAAAGAGATAACCTTTACGTACATACTCATTAGCCGGAAGGATGTAGGTTGAATTTACACTGCAGTCTTCTATATCCGACATAGAACCACTAGCACCATTTCCATCAAGCTTCAGGATGTAGTTATTGGCAGTCCACTTTGCATAAAGACAAATCATTCCATTACAAACCAAATCCATGGCATTACTGCTGGTAATTTCCGTAATCTTTTTACTGAAATCAGCATCGTTGTACCAGCCACTAAAAATATATCCTGATTTTGTAGGGTTTGATAATGTAATAGTCTCACCTACATATGAATTTGGATTATCAATGCTGTTGATTCCACCATCCAGGTAATAATCTATAAAGATTGCAGGAACATCCGTACGTGTATAGGTAACTGATTCCGTCCGATTTTGATGCATGGAGGTTACAGTTGTACCGTCCTCATCTGACCATACACTTCCCGACGGGAAAGTAACTTCTACCGAAATATTGTATGGCGATTTGATTTCTTTTAATAAATTACAATTACCAAACATATAATCCATATTTGTAACCTTTTCGGTATCAAAATTACTTAAATCCAATTGGATTAAACTTTTACAATTATAAAACATACCCTCCATACGGGTTACACTGCCTGTTGTAATACTATCTAAAATCAGACTTTTCAAACTACTACATTCATCAAACATAGAACCCATATTGGTTACATTACTTGTATCAAAACCAGTTACATCCAGACTCTGCAGACCACTACAACCGGAAAACATACCACCCATATTGGTTACATTACTCGTATCAAAACCAGTTACATCCAGACTCTGTAAACCACTACAAGCGGAAAACATACCTTTCATATTGGTTACATTACTTGTATCAAAGTCTTTTATATTCAAACCCGTTAAGCTGCTACAAAATGAAAACATATCTGTCATATCCGTAACATTGCCCGTTTCTATTTTTTCTAAATTCAATTCCTTTAAGCCTCCACAAAAACCAAACATAGAGGACATATTGGTTACTTTACTCGTGTCAAAGTTGCTGACATTCAAACTCGTCAGACCACTACAACCATCAAACATAAAGCTCATATCGACAACATTACTTGTATCAAAACCACTGACATTCAGATTTGTCAGACCACCACAACTTTCAAACATACCACTCATATTGCTTACATTACTCGTATCAAAACCGGTTACATCCAAACCCTGCAGACCTCTACAACCGGAAAACATACGCCACATAGCAGTTACATTACTCGTATCAAAACCACCGACATTCAGATTTGTCAGACCACTACAACTTTCAAACATAAAACTCATATTGCTTATATTACTCGTATCAAAACCTGTTACATCCAGACTCTGCAGACCACTACAACCGGAAAACATACCACCCATATTGGTTACATTACTCGTATCAAAACCAGTTACATCCAGACTCTGCAAACCACTACAACCGGAAAACATACCACCCATATTGGTTACATTACTCGTATCAAAGCCTTTTAAATCCAAACCAGTTAAGCCGCTACAATCATAAAACATACCACTCATATCGGTCACATTACTCGTATCAAAACCACTGACATTCAGATTTATCAGACCACTACAACCGATAAACATATCCGACATATCTGTCACGTTTGTTGTAACAAAGCCACTTAAATCCAGACTCTGCAAGCTATCGCAATTATAAAACATATAATGCATATCAGTTACATTACTCGTATCAAACTCACTAACATCCAAGCTGGTCAAACTGCTCCAACAGTCAAACATCCAGCTCATGTCTCCGGAACCGGAGCCTGTTACTTTAGCTGACACGATATCTCCCTTGCAATAATTCCATGGCCATCCGGCATCTATCTTCGTTATTTCACCTGCAACCAACAACATACCATCTGCATCCAAAGACCATGACCATGTTCCATAATTTCCGGATTCTACAATTGTTCCTTTCGATATATTGTTCTCTTCCGCTTCATCATTAAGCTTCTCTTCTGATAAACCTCCTAATAAATCTTCATCCAACTGCTCCTGTGTTGCCACTTCCCCTGTTACAGTTTCTTCTGTTGTAGCTACCGGAATATCTTCATATTCAGCCGCATTTACAGGCATACTACCTACAGTTGAAAATGAAGATACTGTTATAGATAACAACAAAAGTCCTGCAAGTACTTTTCTCTTCATCATTCTCTCCTCCTTTTTATTTATATATAAAAAACACCTAATTAGGTACACATATTTTATATAATTACTATCTACTTTAGAGGTATCATATCAATTCTATGTGTAGCTAATTAGGTGTTTTTTACGAATCAAATTTCTTATATTGAAAATGAACAGATATAATGTTGTTAACTTATCTTTTCCCACACATTATCTGTCTGCTTTTATGTGATTAATTTTAATATTTTTCTATATTTTTTTCAAGCATTTTATATAATTTATAATTTTTATTCATCATTATTTTCAATATTTCATATCTTTTCAAAGATTGTGTGAACAAATTGAAAATGTGTTGTTTTACTTTTGCAAGTATGTTAGTTACTACAAAATTTTATCTTTATATCCCTTGACATCTTCATGAAAAATAGGCACAATCAAGCTATAGCAGACAAATTAGATGCATGGCTTTTGTTCTTTGCTTCTGACAGACCGGAGGATGTAATTTCCATTATCGAAACCCATCCGGAATTCAAAGCCATGTATGAGGATGTATACGAGTTATGCAGGAATACGGAGGGCGTTATGGAACTGTTTTCAAAAGAGTTATTTGAACTGGATAAAGGAACGACGAAGTTCATGATGGACGAGATGCAGGAAGAGATTGATGAACTGAAAGAGGAGAATGATGAGCTGAAAGAGAAAAATAACAGTCTGAAAGAGGAGAATGACAAACTTCTGACATCTATGCCGGAGAAGGACAATGCTTTAGCTAAGAAGGATAATGATTTGGCTGAAATGAATGCCCTCATTACCAAACTACAACAGGAACTACAACAACTTAAGAAGTAAGAAACAGATTGGCAGATACTTAATAAGTATACTATCAAAACAACAGCCCTTATGATGCTCACTTATCATAAGGGCTGTTTTCTAAAAACATAATTTAAAGTTATCAACAATCATAGAACTTCCAACCCCTAATACACATAAAAAGTTGGAACTTCATCTAAAATCTCTTAATCTTCTTCGTTGTATTCTTTTCAAATTCCGTATCCCGGACTTTTAATTTTACAACTCTCTTATACAGAGGTGCACTCTTATTATAATCATCTATAATTTCCTGAAGCTTTGCCTCTACATCCTTTATTTTCTTCTTTGCCACATATTCAAGATCAGGGTAAATCTCTGCTTCAATGACGCCTTCACTGTCACGAACCAAAACCTCCTGTACAATACGGGCTTCTGAAATCTTATTTTCTATTTCTTCCGGTGAAACATTCTCACCATTTGGTGTAATAATCAGATTTTTCTTTCTACCTGTTAAGAACACAAATCCGTCTTCATCTACATAACCAAGGTCTCCGGTCTTTAACCAACCGTCTTCTAATGTATCCGCAGTTTCCTCCGGCATCTGATAATAGCCCTGCATAACACTGGAGCCTTTTACCCAAAGTTCTTCATCAACTGTCTTAGCTTCACAGTTTGGC
Organism: Lachnospiraceae bacterium; assembly: GCA_051880435.1. GTDB lineage: Bacteria > Bacillota > Clostridia > Lachnospirales > Lachnospiraceae > CAG-590. The sequence continues at coordinate 17,011 of JBJENY010000011.1, forward strand.
ATTAATTTACCAACAGACCCTACTTTATTTTCCCATGGTAAATTGGTACTGATGACAGGAGAACACTCTGTCATGCCATAGCCCTGTAGAATTGTAATGCCATACTTTTTGAAGGTATCCAGGTAGGCCGGATTCATATACGCACCACCACTGCATATGGTGTGAAACTGTTTTCCAAATACCTTTGCCTTTACAATGCCTGCCGGCATCCAGGATGCTTCCTCTAGCTTTTTAGCCAGGGTTTCAATCATAAGAGGAACCATTAAAATCATGTTTGGTTCATATAATTTAATATTCTTTGCCACACGCATTAAAGAATCATTAATACAGATGACACAACCGATAGAAATACCTTTTAAAATATCCATACTTAAACAATATGCATGATGAATCGGAAGCACTGACATAATCACCGTACCCGGTTCAATTTTCATATCCAGACAGGTTGCATTTTCCGCAAGATTCCGGTGGGTTAACATAACACCCTTACTTTTTCCCGTTGTACCGGATGTAAACATAATGGTTGCTAAGTCCTCAGGAAGCGGTGCATATTCGAATCCCGGTTCTTCCTTTTCTAAAAGCTTCCAAAAAGACAAGCTGTCTTCCTTCTCTTCTTTTTGATTCATATTAATGGCATTTTTTAACTTTGGACAATTTTTAACAGCTTCTGCAGCCACTTGGGATTTACTATCATCATAAACAAGTGTTGTTACATCTGCTCTGTTAATTAAATCCAGCAAATCTTCAACAGGAAGCTGGGCATCCAAAGGAACAGCTACACAACCACTATTTACTGTTCCAAGATATGCTACTACCCATTCATAAGAGGTTGTACCAATAATGGCAACATGTGATTTATCCTCGCCTAAAGTCATTAATGCAGCCGAAAATCGCTCCGTATCCATTTTTAATTGGGAATAAGTTTTACTTTCAACTACAACCTTTTTTCCATCTTCACTTGTTTGCTTTACCTTATATCGAAAAGCATCCCAAGTTCCATAGGAAGCTTCAGCTTTTACAAGCAGCTCCCGAATTGTGCTACTTAAAACATCCATTCTAAACCCTCCTATTATCCTTTAGGATATCTTTTCTAAATAATCAACTGCCTCCTGTACGGTTCGGATATCTGCTGCCTCTTCCTGTACAATCTCTACATCAAATTCATCCTCAACCTCACCTAACATGCTCATGAAATCAAAGGATGTAAAGCCTAAATCTTCCATAAAACGAGACTCCGGCTTAATATCCTCTTTATTAACTTCCACATAATTCATAATAATCTCAGATAATTTATCAAACATATTTTCCATAATTTACATCCTTTCCTCACCTTATTAACTTAACCTTAAACATTAGTTTCTTTATGCATTTTTGAAAGTAACATTTCATTAAAATACAATTCATTAATGAATAATAAAATCAGCCCAATCAAATTAACTTCAAAATATCTCCGATTTTCATATATGGCTTTTCAATTCCCTTGAACATAATCTTACACATATAATAATAAAAATACTCTAACGTTTCCTTCGAAATCGCTGCAATCTGATGTTCAAAATTAAAATCTAATCCATTATCATCTGGTCTGTGCATTACAGTTAAATACATTGCCTGTGTGGTCACTCCATTTGGATACCATTTTGTCTTATACTTGATATCTCCTAACTTACTAAGTCCCTGGTCCTTTAATGTCATTGGCTGATAGGTAAGGGACATTGGTTCATAGGTTCTACCGGGAGCAACCGGATATTTTTGTGCTCTGTATGCAAAATACTCTACAGGGTCATAATTGGTATGTCTGAAAATTGCATTTTGTCCATCTCTTATTTCATGGATTCCTTCTAAGAAGGTTTTATCCTCTGAAATAATGGTACGGAATGGGAAGGAATGAATTCTGGTTCCTCCTGATTTTTTCTCGGAAAGAGTCGCTCTTCTTGCATAAGCAACATTAATGGACACATCATCATTTCCATTCATTTTTTGGAGATATGTACGAATACCCATAATTAACAGACACTGTAATGAAATATGCTGTTCTTCACAAAACTTCATTAATCTGGCTGTAGGCTCTTCTTCCAAATGGAAGATATCAAGTGCGGACTCAAATTGTGGTGTAATAAATAATGCAGCTCTTGCATCCGGATTTGTTTCCCTTTCCTTTAATAATGCACCAGGACCATCAATACCATTATAAATCGGTTCAGACTGGTCAATTAAATTCTGGAAAAACTCACGGTCTCTTTGCTGGGCTTTACTTCCTGCCTCATATTCCAAATCCTTCTGAAGCTGTTCGATATAAGAACGCATATCTTTTGGGAATTCTACACCTTCATACATGGTATTACAATAAATCTCAATTACATCTCTCATAAAACAAATCAAGGACTGGGCATCTAATGTGAAGTGATCTGCTAACAAATAAATACCCTGATTTCCATCCGGTGTTTTAATCATTACGATTCGATTCATAGGAGAATCCTCCCGTTTAAATGGAACTCTGGTCCATTCGGTCATAATCTCCGCTGCCTCTTCCATGGTTTTTCCGGTAAAATCAACATACTCAATATCTCGTTCTTCCTTATCTACCACATACTGATACCAGCATTCTTCTTTTTTATCATAAGCAAACCGTAAACGCATACATTCACAACGCTCAATTGCCTTATAAATAGACTGCTTTAATACATTGATATCCAGTTCATATTCAATAGTCAGGCTGGTTCCAACATTAACAACTTCTTTTTGGGGACAACGCTCCATGTAATAAATATGAAACTTCTGAGCTTTTGTAAGGGGATATGTTTTATAACCTTTTCTCGTTTTCATAATAGTCTCCTCTCTGACAATTTACAAACTGTTTAAAAAACAATCCAATGCCTGTTCGTAGTCATCTGTTGCTTTATAATAACTTTCGCCATGAGCTGCCCCGGGAATAATCAGCAATTCCTTTCTTGAGGCACAGCAGTCATATAATTCCTTACACATACTGGCAGGAACAAAGGTATCCTTTTCTCCATGTATGAACAAAATAGGAATCTCTGCCTTTGCCACTTCTCTCTTGGCGTTACACTCATCCATTCCATATCCGGCAAATATCCGGTTTACAACATCAGCACCCTGTATTGCCGGAAATGCAGGTAAATGATACATACTGTGCAACACATGGGTAAATACTTCTTTTGGTGAAGTAAATCCACAATCAGATACAATTCCTTTTACCTGTTCCGGTAAATCCAAACCACAAGTCATCAAGGCAGTGGTAGCACCCATGGAAATACCATGTAATATAATTTCAACATCCTCACCACATTGCCCAATGACCCAGTCAATCCACTTTAATGCGTCTTTTCTGTCCAGACATCCAAATCCAATATATTCACCTTCACTGTCTCCATGAGCTCTTGCATCAGGCTGTAACATTGCATATCCATGATTCAAATAATAACCTGCAAGACCGGTAAAATCTTTCAGACTCTGACTTGTATAGCCGTGAAAAGCAATAACAACTCTTTTTTTCGTGCTCTGCTGTGATGCTGCAGGGAAATACACTCCATGGAGACGTAATCCATCAAAGGTAGTGATATGAACATCCTCATGGGGTTGTGCCAACATAAATTCTCTTCTTTGTGCCAGAAAATCCGAATACTGTGACCAGTCTGTACCTGCCATTTTAATGGTTCGTTCCACGTTTGCTTTTTGCCGCTTCATGGTTCTACCATAAAAATATGCGATTTCCACTACACTGGCAGCTGCCAACACACCAACACAAGCCAATCCTTTTTGTATAATTCCCATATTTCCTCCAAGCTTTTAAATTTATTTACTCTCTTCCTTTTTTTTACATGTTCTTTTTGTTTTCTTAGTTTGCTTCTCCTGTTTTTTCTTAGCATCAATGATATCCTTTAAACGAAGTGCCTTATCAATACTTCCTTCCACTTTTAACTTTTGCATAGTAAATGCTGCAATTGGATCCAATTTACCTTCAGAAATCTTAACGAAGGTATCCGGTGAAGCAATAAATTTGGCATCTCTGTCAAAATATTCATATGGCTCTACAAATAATTCACCATTCTTAACTTCTACATAAAAGATACCACCACACTCTTCATCCTCAATATCAAACTGAAATGCAAGGTGTTCGTGAATATCACTTACATCGGCTCCCATAAATTTGTTTTTAATCTCATAGAAAAAATCTGCGTATGTCATAAATACTTTTCCTTCCTTTTTCGACCATTGGTCGAATTATTTTTGATGTGATTATATCACACCTTTCGACCATCGGTCAATTATAATGATTTTGCATTACTACCTATTGTTCCTTACAAATCATTATGTTAAAATACAAAATACTATGATATACGAGATAATATAAAAAAATATTACAAAAATAGACAGAAAGGTGGCATTGTGGCATGGCAGGTGAAAACAAATCAAAAATGATATTAGATGCGTTACAGCAATTAATGGAAGAAAAGGATATTCACAATATTTCTGTCAGTGAAATTGCCGCTAAAGCCGGAATTGGAAAAGGCAGTATTTACTACTATTATCCTTCTAAGGACGCTATTCTTGACGCATTAATCAGACGCAGCTACGAACAGCCCCTTCAGACAGCAAAGAATCTTACTGCCCAGACAGGCGTTTCCTCTTTTACAAGAATGGCAATGTTATTTCAGGCTTGTCGCAGCTCATCTTCTATTTTTTTGAATAATAATAGACTATCCAATGCAAGCGCTCAAAATCTGGCGCTTCTACATCAAAAGCATCTACATTATTTAATTTCCCAATTAAAACCTGCCTTAAAAGAAATTATTTCCCAAGGCATAAATAATAATGAAATTCATTTTGAAAATCCGGATGCCTTAGCAGATATTTCGTTGATTGTACTGGCAGTAAAACTGGATAATTCCATCGTTCCTTCTACTCCTGAAGATATAGAAAACACACTAAAAGGCTTCATTGAATTGTTAGAAAAAGGAACCGGTATTCCTTCCGGCACACTGGAATATTTATCTATCAGAGATGTTGCAAACCAATAAACTTTATATTTCAAGTTTTTTCCTATTTTTGGCTTTTTTCTCTAAGTCTTTCATTGCTTTTTTTCATTGAAAATGCTATATTAAGGCGTATATGTTTTAAGAAAGGATGTATGTATTATGAAAATGAAAAAATTATTAGCAATGACAATGCTGGTAGTGATGTCAATGACTACCCTTACAGCATGTGGAAGTGCAAAAACAGCAAAGGTTATCGACATTAACCTAACAGACGAAGAATATGCTTTTGGTGTTGACAAAACACAACCGGAATTACTGGAAGATGTCAATGCATTTATCGCTGAAATCAAAGGAAACGGCACCTTTGATGAGATTTGTAACCACTACTTCGGTGACGGAACTCCTGTAGCTGTAAAGTCTGCTACTTTTGATGAAAGCAAAGACCAGTTAGTAGTTGCAACAAATGCTGCATTTGAGCCATTTGAGTATACAAAGGGTGATGACTACTACGGAATCGATATGGAAATCGCTCAAATGCTTGCAGATAAGCTTGGAAAAGAGCTTGTTATCCAGAACATGGATTTTGATGCTGTTTGTTTATCAGTAGGTCAGCAAAAATGTGATATCGCCATGGCAGGTCTTACAATCAAACCGGACCGTGAAGAATATGTTACATTCTCTGATTCTTACTATAGTGCATCTCAGAAATTAATTGTTACATCTGACAATACAGAGTTTGATGATTGCAAGAGTGCTGATGATGTCATTGCAAAATTAAATGAAAAAGACAACAGCGTAACGGTTGGTGTTCAGACAGGTACAACGGGTCAGTTCTTCTGTGAAGGTGATGAGGACTGGGGATTTGCCGGTTTTGCAATGAAAACCACCGGATATAAGAATGGTTCACTTGCGGTACAGGATTTATTAAATGGTAATATCAATTACGTAATTATCGACTCTGCTCCTGCTGCAAGTATTACAGCAGCAATTAACGAAATGCAGTAATATTAATCGGCATAATACTGAAAGGATATTTCATGGGTAATATAGGAAACAAAATTGATAAGTTCATAGAAATATTTGTTCATAGCGGTGGATACATAAAGGTACTAACCGGTTTACAAAATACCCTTACAATTGCTATCTTAGGTTTAATTATCGGTATTATTATTGGTACTTTAATCGCTACTGTACGTGTTATTCCTAAATATAAAAGACTGCCAAGAGTTTTAGATGCAATCTGTCGATTTTATGTTGCACTCTTTCGAGGAACACCTATGGTAGTTCAGCTATTGGTATTTTACTATGTATTACTACCAATTATCGGTGTGCATATGACCGGTGTACAGGTTTCTATCTGGGTATTTGGTCTTAACAGTGGTGCATATATATCAGAAATGATGCGTAGTGGTATCCTCTCTGTTGACCCCGGTCAGATGGAAGGTGGTCGTGCCATGGGACTTAGTTTTGCTACTACCATGCGTATGATTGTCATACCACAGGCAGTAAAGAACATTTTACCAACCTTAGGTAATGAATTTATTTCTTTGATTAAGGAAACCTCTGTTGTCAGCTTTGTAGGTGCAACAGATCTTTATGTAGCATTTAACTACATCGGTAGTAACAGCTACGAATTTATGATTCCATATCTGGTAATGGCAATGATTTATATTGTTCTTGTATTAATTATCAGTTTGGGAATTAAAATAATGGAAAGGAGCCTGAGAAAGAGTGATAGAAGTCATTAATTTGGAAAAGCATTTTGGTGATAATAAAGTCTTAAACGGCATTGATATCACGATTGAAAAAGGGGACATCATGGTTGTTATCGGTCCTTCAGGTTCCGGTAAAAGTACATTTTTACGTTGTTTAAATTGTATGGAAGACCCAACCGGTGGTCAGATTATTTTTAATGGTGTTGACATTGCTGACTTAAGTGTCGATATTAATATCCACCGTCGTCATATGGGGATGGTATTCCAGCATTTCAATCTTTATAACAACAAAACAGTAATTCAGAATATTATGCTTGCTCCTGTTCATGTACAGTGCCAGGATTTAAAGAAGGCAAAAAGACATAACCGTTTTCTTCCTCTTACGAATTTATTTAGAAAAGAAAAACAGGAAAAACTGCCAATCACTACAACAAAAGCAGAAATCACAGCGAATGCCCGTAAACAGGCAGAAGCACTACTGGAACGGATTGGATTATCAGATAAAGCAGATGTTTACCCTTCTACCCTATCCGGTGGTCAAAAGCAACGTGTTGCTATTGTTCGTGCATTAGCCATGAATCCTGATGTTATTTTATTTGACGAGCCAACCTCAGCCCTTGATCCGGAAATGGTTGGTGAAGTACTTGATTTAATGAAAGCTCTTGCCGAAGAAGGTATGACAATGATTATTGTTACCCACGAAATGGGATTTGCCAGAGAAGTGGCTAACAAGGTTGTATTCATTGATGATGGTCAGATTAAAGAAATCGGTACACCGGAAGAATTTTTTGATCATCCAAAGAATCCAAGACTTCAGGAGTTTTTATCAAAGGTATTATAATTGTACCGATAGAATAAAAAAGAATATCCAAATTATAAAAAAGTTCTTAGCTTCCATAATGGAAACTAAGAACTTTTTACGTCAAAAAATATTTATATTACGCTTCTGCCGGTTCTTCATTCTCACTCTTTCCTAAAAGCTTTTTTACTCCGGAAATTGCAACAATGACACCAAGAATTAATAATAACACTGCAAAGATTAATTGTAATGTATTACCTAAATCCAAGCCTGTAGTCATGAATGCAGTCGATAATTTATAAATTGTCATTCCTAACGCAGTAAATGTAACTGCCATCATGAAAAACATTGGAATCCATAACATTACACCCTGACGTTTTGTTTTCTTTAAGAACACCGCACAGGCAACTAATGCAAGTACAGACAGTAACTGATTAGCGGAACCAAACAAAGGCCAAATCTCTGCATATCCAACCTTTGCAAGAAGGTATGCAAGTACAAGTGTAATAATTGTTGCAAAATATTTATTTGTTACGAATTTTAATACCGGACTCATATGTTCTGTATCCGTATCACTATCTACGAAAAACTCCTGGAAGGAAAGACGTCCAATACGTGCTACTGAATCCAAAGAAGTTAACGCAAAGGCTGATACTGCAAGGTTAATTAATGTAAACACAAGGGAATGTGGTAACCCTGTAACAGAAAGGAAGTTTGCAATGGCACCTGCAAAAATCTGTGGCTGTGTTGTAAAGCCCTGTGCCTCTGCTTCCCCTGATGCAAATGATGCAACTGCAATTAATGCAAGCACTGCTAACATACTTTCCATTAACATGGCACCAAAAGATACAGGTAACATATTCTTCTCATTTTTAATCTGTTTTGAAGCAGTACCTGAAGATACCAACGAATGGAAACCTGACACAGCACCACAAGCAATGGTAACAAACAAAATTGGAAATAAATACTGTCCGTTTACTACGAATCCATTAAATGCAGCAAGATTACATGATGGATTAGAAATAAACACACCAATGATTGCTGCTACAATCATAAATATTAATAAGTAACTGTTCAAATAATCTCTTGGCTGTAACAATGCCCAGACAGGAACAACACATGCAATAATGATGTATGCAAAAATTAATAAATGCCAAATATCTCTTGTTAAAAACATTGGGAAATTCAAGCCAATGGCTACAGCACCGATTAACATAACAATCGCAATGGCTGTATTAATCCACTTATTTAATTTACCATATTTTAATATACATCCCAAAATAACTGCTTCTACAATAAATAATACAGAAGTTGTTGCAACTGCTCCATTTGCTACAGATTTTGTTACCTCTCCTGTAGCTGCATCTGTAACAAAACCATTAAAGGTTCCGGCTACCACATCTGCAAAAGCTGCAATTACTAAAATACAAAACAACCAGCAAAAGGCCAAAAACAACTTCTTACCAAGCTTTCCGATATACTTTTCAATAATATACCCAATGGTACGTCCTTTGTTTTTAACAGAAGCGTACATGGCAGAAAAATCCTGTACTGCTCCAAAAAATACACCACCAATTAAAATCCATAATAAAACAGGTAACCATCCAAACATTGCTGCCTGAATAGGACCATTAATCGGTCCGGCACCGGCAATGGATGCAAACTGATG
>JBJENY010000012.1:0-5079 GCA_051880435.1 Lachnospiraceae bacterium
GGTATCAAACAATTGGTGAACAGGGTCGAATGGAGCTGCTACAGGATGAGGTTCTTGTAGAGAAAGAGAAGGTACGAGTTACAAATGAAACTAATGAAGTGTATGCAAAAACATATAAATTGATTCGTAATATGTTATTAATTTGCTTTTGGATTATGTTTTGTCTTAGTATTACGAATTATTCATATTGTATTGCAGTTGTGTTGGTTGGTATTGTATTGGGGGTTTCGTATTTTTATTTCAATAAACATATTACGAAAATTGAGAATTGTAAGAAACATGATAATGATGTCTGATTATAAAAATGGTAATTTAAATGGATGAGGTATATATGCTTAGATTAAGACCCTATCGTACAAAAGATAGTATTGAAATTGCAACATGGTGTCAGGATGAGAAGACCTTTTATGAATGGAATGCAGGATTAATGGGTGATTTTCCTCTTACACCGGAACGGTTTGATGAGGCTGTGTCCGGAAGAATAGATGATGATACATATTTTCCTTTTGTGGTTTTTGATGATAGTGGTATTGTTGGTTTTTTTCAATTAAGAAACCCTGGGGAGGATACTGGTGAGTTACGTTTTGGATTTGTCATTGTAAGTCCTAAGGTACGCGGAAAAGGCTATGGCAAACAAATGTTACAATTAGGTGTGAAGTATGCATTTGAATTATATGGAGCGAATAAGGTCTCTTTAGGCGTATTTGCAAATAATAAAGGCGCATATCACTGTTATAAGGCTGTAGGATTCAAAGAGAAAGGTCAATGCAGCGAATATGAATTATGTGGTGAAATCTGGAAGTGTATAGAGCTGGAATTAAACCAATCATTCATTTTATAAAAGTGGTTCAAAAGGAGAATTAGAAAGTGATCTTATCATTAGTAAACAATATCTTTCTTGTTTTTATGCTCCATATGTATAATAGTGTATTATATGGAATCAATAAGAATAGAAAAAAATATTTATTGTTGGGATGGTCCATTGTTGTACTGATTTATATTGTGCAAAAAAATATTAGTTCCAATATACCAATATTAAATATTCTTTTATGTTTTGCCCCGTATTTTTTGATTACCTATGTGTTTTATAATGTAATATGGAAAAATCTGTTGATATACACTGCATTTTATTGCGTATCTACCATTATTGCAGAATTGATTTGTTATGTTATTTTATCTATATTTATTCATAGTGGTAATGTAGCTGATTTTTCCTATTTGCTGGAAACGCTTTCTAATTTGTTAGTTATAATTGGATTGAGATTTTTTATATTGTTTGTAACGAAAGAAAAATACGAGATAAAATTTACCGATTTTATTGGTGTTTTGCTAATTCCTGTTGGCAGCATTATTTTGATTTTGCAATTTTGTAATCCCTTGCAGCCGGGAAATTATCCTAAGGATATTTTAGCAATCGTAATTTTGTTTGCATTTAATGTATTCAGCTATTATTTCTACATAAGAATGCAGGAAAATATCAAATTGGAATATAGAACGACTTTCTTGGAAAAAAAGAATCAAGATTATGTTCAAGAAAGTAAGAAGGTTGCTGAGCTTTGGGAAAAAATAAGTCTGTTTCAGCATGATATGAAATATTATTCTGAATTAGAAAAGAATAGGTGGAATGACTTTGCTGAAATATCAGGTTTTAAAAATATTGTTTCTCAGTCCGGGTGTGCTATGATAGACGCTATTATTAATAGTAAGGCATCTTATGCGGAACAGCTGGGTATCAATTTTCAAGCTGACATACATATTGCGTTAGATATGGATTATTGTTTGGATGATTTAAGTATTATTTTATATAATGCTATTGATAATGCGATTGAGGCAAACATAAATAATAATATTAATAAATATATTAAAATAAAAATAGATACAGATTTACGTAATGAAAAAACGTTATTGATTCATATTATGAATCCTTATGAGAAAATCATCAAAAAGAATCATAAAGGAGAATATGTCACAAATAAGGAAGATAAACGTGCACATGGCTATGGATTAAAAAGTATTAAGCAGTTGGTTGAGAAGCATAAGGGTGAAATGAAAATTGACGATGATAATAACATATTTAGTTTAAATATCATACTATTTGATGTTGGAAAAGAACGTAAATTACAAAAGTGACTGACGAAAATGCTATTTTGTATAATGAAATATGTTTTACTGTACAATTAATCTGTTATGAAAAATAAGATGCTAAAATTATTAAGTACAGTATCAACTTTAATGTTGGTCATTTCAGCATCAGACGTATGTTTTTGCTTTTTTCATCAACCTAAAGTACCAGAGAATTTAGAGAAGTTTTCAAAAATAAAATAATGTATGAAAAACTAAAACTGAAATTCGTGGAAGATATGGTAAGTAACGGTATTATTGAGAAGGAGGATACCGAACTATATTGCTTTGGAATTGATGCACTTAAGACATATGTTGGTGCAGTCATTATGACATTGGGAATAGGTTTACTATTAGGTTCTTTTTGGGAGAGTCTTGTATTCCTAATTTGTTTTAAGCTGCTACGTGGGGAGACTGGTGGATATCATGCCTCAAGTAGTAAAAAATGTTTTTTTCTTTCCATAATTATGCTGATTGGTTCATTGGTTACAATAAAACTGTTTTCTAATTTGGTTCCTTTCTGGTTATTTGTAGTTTGTTTGCTTTTGGTGACGTTTGTTGTATTTCAATATGCACCTTTACCGGATGAGAACAAACCAATTAATGAAAAAGAAAGAATATATCATAGAAAACGTGCAAGATTATTCGTAATTTTGGAATCTGTATTAGCGTTAGTTTTGTTTGATAAACTACGAAATTATGCTGTTACCATCATGATGGTAGAGCTTGCTGTAGGTTTATCGCTTGTTTTGTGGAAATTGATTCGAAAAACAATTTTAGAAGAATAAAAAGGGCACATGAATTTGTGCTCTTTTTGTTGGTCTTCATGTGTTCAAAGGACAAACACAGTGAATTTTTGTGTTTTTTCTGTAATTTTTTGGAGAAATGTTTGTTTTCCGGGGCCGGCTTTAAAGATTTTGTTAAAAAATGAAGAAAAAAATAAATTTCCTCTTGCAATTTGAGTGGTATTTGTAATAATCTATTAGAGGATTCATGCAGTGGATAATAATATTAGATTCATTGTATTGAAAATCGGGGTGTGGCTCAGATTGGTAGAGCGCTACATTCGGGATGTAGAAGTCGCGCGTTCGAATCGCGTCACTCCGATTATATTATGAGTGCAAGGGTTTCAAACTTGCACTATTTTACTGTTATCGGATTATTTCTATTGAAAAATATATTTCTGATAGCAATGACTATTGTTTCAAGGACGGTGATAATTTGGTAAATATTGCAATATGTGATGATAAGGAACAAGAAGTCGATATTTTGTATGATATTATTTATAAAAGATTTATGGAATATAATGTTCCGTTTAAAATCATAAAATGCTCCAATGGAGAAGATCTTTTATATGAATTAAAAGAAGTTGGGGATTTTGATTTGATTTTACTGGATATAGAATTAGGTGTTGACAATGGAATTGAAACAGCTGAGAAAATAAGAAAACAAAATCCATATTGTTACATTATATTTGTATCTGGATATAAACAATATTACAAAGCGGCTTTTCGCGTTCAACCCTATCAATTTCTTGACAAGCCAATTGATCAATCTGAGGTAGAAGAAGTTATTGATTCTGTTTCGAATTTAATTATTGATAATAATCATGTTTTTTCCTTTGAATATAAGTGGAAACAGTATAGAATTCTTTTAAATGATATTTTGTATTTTATTAGTGATCATCGTATGGTTGTGTTACAAACAAAAGATGGTGCTACTTATGAGTTTTACGGAAAATTGAATGAGGTTGAAGAACAAATAAAACAAATGAGTTCAGTTTTTCTTAGAGTACATAAATCATATTTGATAAATATGAATCATATAAAAATCTTTCAAAGTGAAGATGTGGTAATGCAGGACGATGCGCTGTTTCCAATTAGTATAAGAAGACGTAAAGATGTAATGGGACAATATATGTCCTATGTTTCAAGGTAATGCTTTCATAAAAATTTTGTGCTATTGACCCTATGGGTTAGTAGCCTTTATTTTTTTACGATACTTTATTATTTTTAGGGATATTTCTCATTTAAAAACGTCTAATTAGTGTAAATCAAGAATCCCTTGAGAGTCTTGGTGTCATATCATAAAGATGTTGGCCGACATAGGAAGGTGGTAGTGAATTGACGAAAGAACAGCTTGGACAGTTAATTCTTTCATCTGAACAGCAAATGTATGCAACTGCAAAAACCATCCTGTTAAATGATCAGGATTGTGCAGATGCAATTCAGGAAACAATTGTAAAAGCATTTTCAAAATATCAGACAATAAAAAATCCTAAATATGCAAAAACCTGGTTGATAAGGATTTTGATTAATGAATGCTATAACATTCAAAGAAAAGAAAGTAGGAATGTTTCCTTTGATGAGATGGAGATTGAATTAGCTGATGAAAAAGAAACACCTCGTGATTATAGTGCGCTATATCATGAAATTAATCAATTAAAAGAAGATCTTAGAATTCCCCTTATTCTCTATTATATGGAGGAATTTAGTGTGAGAGAAATTGCACATGTTTTAGAAATATCGGAAGGTGCAGTACAAAAACGATTAGCAAGAGCAAGAAAGAAATTGAAGGCAACAATAAAGTATGAGGAGGTATGGACATGAATTTAGAAGAATTAAAAAATGAATTACCCAAAACACCTGATTTTATTCATGAAATGATTCAAAATGAAGTGGAAAAACAGTTACAGGAAAATTCTATTATACAGATTTCTCCAAAACGAAAATGGAATGCAACCCGTGTGGCAGCGGCAGCAGTGGTATGTGTTTTGGCGACATCAACCGTTGTATATGCCGGTACAAAGCTTTACCACATGTATCTGGAAAAACAGGGGAAATACAGTGTGGCTGCAAAAATTGAATCCACCGGTGAAGGTGAAGAAATACAATTACCGGAAAAAATACATGATATTGAAATTACTGCAAATTATATTCCTGAGGGAATGGTTTTGCA
>JBJENY010000013.1:0-19780 GCA_051880435.1 Lachnospiraceae bacterium
TCACATTTTTTAGGTTGTAATACACAGCCTTATTAAAGTGCGTCATTTTTTCTTTTCTCAGCTTTTTCTCAGTTCTTTTATCAGCTATTTATTCTGACTTATGATAATCCATGCTAAAAAACACTATTATTTAGATTTGGTCATAGCAGTTAATCATCTAAAGTTGACGGTAATTTTACCACATTGGGGTCTGACCCCTTTCACACTTTCTTCATAATGAGAATTATGAACCAAAGTTCACGAAAACTTAATGGATATTCTAGAATATTTTATGGTTAGTTAATTGCATTTAATATTTTGATTTGCTACAATTTTTGTATGAATATTCGTGTTGGTCAGGTTGTGCAGCCAATGAAATGAGACCTATAATAAAAAAGAATGGAGTGGATTGCTATACCAAGAAAGAAAAGAAATTGGCATCCTGGTCAGATGCTACATATAATGAATCGTGGCGCAAATCGTCAAGTAATATTTCGTGATGTAAAAGATTATCGTTATTTTTTGAAAATACTGAAGGAAACAAAAGAGTTGTATCCATGTATTTTTCATGCTTATTGTTTAATGACGAATCATTATCATTTAATGCTGCAAACGATGGATGACAATATAAGTTTGATAATGAAAAGGATAGGAGAGAGATATACGCAATATTTCAATGCAAAATATAAAAAGGATGGTGCGTTGTTTCGAGGCCGATATCATTCTTGTGAAATTACAAGTGAAAACTATTTTTTACAGACAAGTCGTTATATTGCTTTAAATCCTGTGAAAGCGGGCATCGTGGAGTTTCCGGAACAGT
Organism: Lachnospiraceae bacterium; assembly: GCA_051880435.1. GTDB lineage: Bacteria > Bacillota > Clostridia > Lachnospirales > Lachnospiraceae > CAG-590. The sequence goes on from JBJENY010000013.1 coordinate 800, forward strand.
ATAGATGGAGTAGTTATTCGTCTATTATTGATCTTTACGAGCAGAGTATTGTGGATTTTGAAAAGACATTGGAATATTTTTCGAATAATCCCCAGTTGTATCGTGATTTTGTTGAAGAGCGTATATTAAATGAGCCATATGAGGCAGAAATTGCAAAAGCAATTGGAGATATTTGATTTTTTTAAAACTCAATTGTGTACACTTTGTGAAAAGAATTGCTATTTTTTAAAATCGTGGTAGTATAGTGATGTTATTTGATAAAGCAGTTTAAAATGGGGATAAATGCAGTGCTCTGTTGAAAATGTAATAGAGTCAAATGATGTGGCTTGGTGAAAGAAAAACGGGCTAAAATCCTGAAAAATGTGAACAAATTGTGAAAGGGGTCTGACCCCTAGGAGGTAGAAAATGAAAATATTTGATGTAGTTGCGACTGTGATGATTTTTTCGGGGATTGTAGGGGTTGTAACGAAGGATGTTAAAAGGAGAATGTTGGGGATATTTTTGACTGTGGTCGGAATGTTGTTGCTGGCAAATGTGCAGGGGGGCGCATATGGTTTTTTCGGTGGTATGCTGTTGCTTGCATTTCAATTGCCTACATTACTGATTTTCCTCACAGCATTTGGCTCTTTGTGTAAGAAGAACCACATTAATGAAGTGAGCGGCTTCATTGGATTTCGTAAGAGCCATCCGTGGATACTTTTGTTGTTCCTTGTGATGGGAGCGATTTTGATAGGCATTCCCGGAACGGGAACATTTGGTGCGTACATGATAGAAGTAAATGCTATTCTTACAACTGCAGGAAATGCGGCAACTACAACCACAGGAGTGGAAACAGTAGCAACAAGTCTGAATGGCTTCCAGGTTATTAGCCTTTTGGGTATGCTTGTGGGTATCATTTTGCTGGGAATACAGTTTTTTGACATTTGGATACACATGATGCTTGTAGCTCCTGTTGACAATAAGGTGGTAAATATGTCGGAAGTTCCGGATTTGAATAACCTTGAGGAAAATCCAACAAAAGAATTCCAATCAATCAATGCAATATTAGGTTTGCATAAGGGGGTGTTTGTTTTAAATGGTATTGTTCTTGGACTGCTTGTGCTACTTGGAGTGATACAAGGCCCGCTAATGGCAGTAATCTCGATTTTATATAATATTGTGAAATAAGGCAGGAGGTATAAATTCATGAATTATGGTTTGCTTGTTTTAATTTTATTTCCTGTTGTAGCAGGATTTGTTGGTTACATCTTAGGAAAAAAAGATGAGAAACGTAGAAATGACTGGATCGATATAGCCATGTTTGTTCAATTTGTTTTGTTGGTGTGTCTTGCTGTTGAAATTATAAAAGGGTGGGACATGAGTTTTGTAGCAAATGCAGTATTTGGCTTAGGATTTAGTATTACCTTAGATCCTGTACGTCTTATGTTGTGTGGCGTTGTGTTAGCTGTAAATTTTATCATGTGTCAATATATGAAGGAATCAATGAAGAAAGAGCAGTTGCTTAACATTTTCTACCTATTGTTTATGTGTATACAAGGTGTCAGTTACGGTGCAATTCTTTCGGATATCGTATTTTGTTATCTGTTATTTATGGTTGGCGGATACATTTTGCTGATTCCAATTATGTTGCAAAGACAAGACGACATAATCTTAAAAAATGCAAAACGATATAGCATACTAATGGCAGTAAGCTTCGGTCTGGTAATGGTGGGCATGCTGTTGTTGTTCGCTCAGTGTCGTCACACATCATTTGCATATTTGTTGCTTCTTCGAGATATGAATCAAAATGCAGTTGTGACATTATCAGGCATTTTGCTAATCTTTGGATTTAGCATGTGGGCAGGCATGTTTCCCTTCCATCATATGGTGGCGCGTTCCAGCAACGTAGGTTTGATTGAGGTTTCCACCATTTCAGCCTGCGTATTATCAAAAATCGGCATTCTTGGTATGTTTTTGATGGCCAGGTCCATATTTCAGGATAATTCTTTGGTAAGCAAAATCCTGTTGGTTTGGGCACTTCTTACAATTGTATGCGGTTTGTTTACGTCCCTTGTTTTAACGGATATTCGAAAAATGTTAATGGGAATCAATATTGCGGTAAATGGAATGATTGGTGTCAGTGGTTCCGTTGGTTTGTTAAAGAGTAACGAGGCAATGTATCCATTGAGAGGCTTCCTTTATCTGCTTGTGGCCTCTTCTCTGGCTCTGCTTATTCTTTATATGGTGGCTCTCCAGTTGGTTCGTGAAGCGAGAACATATGAAATTAAAGGTTTGATTGCAGTAGGTAAGGGCCATAAGCTATTAATGGTGATTAGTTTTATTGCCTGCGGAACATTGATTGGACTTCCTGGTACTTTTGGGTTTTTAGGTCAGTCAATGGTTGTACGTTCTTTGCTTACAGTGTCTAAGTGGAAATGGCTGATTGTCTTGTATTTAATCCAATGGGGCTTCTTTGTTACAGCGGTGGCAAGATATTATATGAAACTGTTTGTGAGTAAAAAGGATGAAACAATGGTAGTGTTAAGTTCGGAGGAAGAACTTGAGGCCAGTAATCCGAAGAAAGAGCCGTCAGATCCGAGAAATGCGTACTGGTTTGGAGAAGTGTTATTAGGGTTCATCAGTTTTTTGTTGGTTGCTGTCGGTGTTTTTCCACAATTTACAATTGATAAATTATCTACCGATATAGATGGATACTTTTATATGAAGCAACTGGGTGATAATATTTCTTATTATACGGTGGATGTACTTGTGATGTTTGCCATTGCGGCAGTGCTTGGACTCGTAGTTTACGTAACCCTTGTGCATGGAATCTTGTTACGTTATGTTCGGGATCGCAAGAACAAGAAGCTTCGTGATGAAATGAATATGTAACAGGGGGTCAGACCCCTTTCACACTTTAGACACAATTTTCCCTTGAAGAAAATGCAAATTCGTATTAAAATGTAGGTAACTGATGTTGCGAAAGGATGCTTTCGTGGCAACATAGAAAATACGGGAGGTTAAGGGAATGGACAAGAGTGAAATCAAGGAAAAAATGTTAGAGATTATCGAAGAAGAAATGCCGGAAGTTGATGCAAATTCGTTAGACACCGGTGCCTCTTTTACAGATGAGTATGGGGTGGATTCTGTATCGCTAATCAAAATGATAGTTGACGCAGAAAATACATTTGATGTAAAGTTTGACGACCATGAGCTGGCACTTAATAAGTATGACAGCTTTGATGATGTGATTGAAGTAATTGAAGAGAAATTACAGTAATTGAGGGAGGCAAGGACAATGGATAATCAGAAAATTTTACCAGTTAAGTATCCTGCCATTACATCTTGGCAGTGGCATGCAACATTATTTTCAATTTTAGGAGAAGATGAGAATGCGAAGAAATGGATTTATAGTAACTACATTCAGTTACGTTGCTATAACATCCCTGAATATACAAGTGGAGACGAGATTTTGTTATGTGACATGATGCCGGGTAGCAGCTCATTAAAGGAGTGTCCATACTTAATCTTTTCGTTAATTACAAAACCACAGATTGAAAGCTATTGTGGAGATGTAATTGCATTTATTATTAAGACCATCGACTTAGGTGGATATATTTACGGTGCTTTTGATGAGGCAAGAATGTTAAGTGACGCAGAAGTTGGAGATTTCAAGTTCTCTCATGAGTTATTTATTTACGGATATAATACGGATGAGGAAGTATTCTATGTAGGTGATTTCACATTTAAGGATAAGTATGCTTATACAACTGTTACATTTGACGCAGTGAAACGTGGATTTGACGTATTGACTGCAAAGGAAGATCATGTGTTTAAGGATGATTACAAGGGTACAAGAGGCCTTTATGTTATCCAGAAGAATGTGGAGAGTAAGTACTACGACATTGATCCGGTTTTGATTAAGAATACGATGAATGAGTATTTAAATGGTGAAGATACCAAGAACCATTTCCGTATGATGCGTAACCGTTTTGATGATACCATTTTCGGTGTAAATGTATATGATGCGTTGAAGACAAGAGTTGACAAGCAGCTTCATGAAGAGGAGCCTGACTTCGATATTCGTGCATTACATATTGCGTATGACCACAAGGTATTGATGGAGAAGAGACTTCATTATTTAATGGCAAATGAAATTATTCCATATGACCAGGCAATGTTAGATGAATACAAGACAGTAGTTGACGATATGTTAGCTGCCCGTAACCTGTTAGTTCGTATTTCTGTAACAAATGAAATTGAGTCCGGTGGAAGAATTGCACAGTACCTTGATAAGGCAAAGGCGACAGAGGTTAAGATTTTAACAAAGGTTGTAGAAGAGTTATAAGAGAAACATATTGTTATAGAAAAAGCAGATAGGAAAGAATATGATTCGAATTTACTATCAAAACCTTAAAAGTGACTGTTCTTATGAGCAGTCACTTCTTCTATGTAAGGATATTGAGGTTTCCAGATTAGAAAAAATAAATAAATTAAAAAATAAAGATGTGGCAAAGAAAAAAATCCTGATAAGTTACTTTTTGCAACAGGTGTTAAGTAAAGAAATGGGAATTCCCATGGGGGAGATTCGATTTCAGTATGGTCTCCAAGGTAAGCCGGAACTCGACTATGATGCCATGCAAATCAACATGGAGGCACGAGCAAACACCGACATGGAGCCAAGCACAAACACTGATATGAAGCTAAGCAAAAACGCCGACATGGAGCCAAGCAACAACATGGAGACAAGTACAAACACCAACATGAACCCCGTCTCCCAAATCACCATGGGAGCTGGCATCGAATCCGCCATGCAAATCACCACAAGAAACACTCCACAACCCATTCACTTTAATATGTCTCATTCCGGAGATTATGTAGTGGTTGCCGTATCTGATGAACCTATTGGTATTGATATTGAGCATAAGACGAGGAATTATGAAACAGTGGCAAAACGCTGCTTTCATAAAGCGGAATATGATTCCATTATGAAGCTTAATGAGCCGGACCGTTCCAAACGTTTTTTGGAAATATGGACCATGAAGGAAGCTTACATCAAATGGAAGGGGGATGGTATGAAAATTCCCTTTTCTGGATTTAATGTATTGGATGGCACATGCAATACAAGAACCATTAATATAGAAGAAACAAAAATATCAGATTTATACGTATTGTCCCTTTGTACGAAAAAAAGTACAATTGATGTTATTTTTGTAGAAGTGCCTGTTTTCAACACAATATATGGTTGTTCGGGAAAAAGTGAATAAAAATTCATTGATAAAAGTTGGGAAAAGTTACCTATTAAGTGTTGACTTTTGCGAATTAAGATTGTATAGTCACTTATGTATTATTATAAATCACAAATAGGACATTTTTAAAAGTGCCCAAAAAGAAAGAAGAAAAGGAGAGGAAGCACAATGAAAAACTTCAAGAAACTTTTAGTTCTTGCTTTTGCATTAGTTGTAGCAGCTACTATGGGTGTTAGCACAACAGCAGAAGCAGCAGCAACTTTCACTAGAGCTGTTGTAACAAATACAGTAACAGCAAATGCTAGTGATAATGTTATGGTATTAGCTAAGGGCAAGAAGGCAGTGTTAAAGGGTACATCTACTCCTGCAGTAACACCTGTATTCAAGTCAGCTAATACAAAGATTGCAACTGTTAACTCAAAGGGTGTTGTAACAGCTAAGGCACCTGGTTTAACAAAGGTGTATGTTGTATTCGCTAAGAAGGGATACAAGACAGTAACTAAGACAGTTTATGTTAAGGTTGTTAAGGACGCAGTTATGAGCGTTTCATTAACAAATAAGACTGCAGTAGCTGGTATGACAGCATCAGTTAAGAGTACTGTTAAGACAACCGGATCTACAGCTAACAAGTCACTTAAGTGGTATACAAGCAACAAGAACATTCTTAAGGTAGATGCTAAGACTGGTAAATTTAAGGCTCTTGCTGCAGGTAAGACATACTTATATGCTAAGACTACAGATGGTACCGGTAAGGTTGCTAAGTGTATTGTAACAGTTAAGGCTCCAATTACATCAGTTGGTGTTGTTGACGGTGCATCACAGTTATATGTTGGTAAGGCCGGTACATTTGTAACTAAGACAAATGCTAACGCATTCAACACAAAGGCAGTAATTACTGTATCTAAGAAGAGTAAAGTATCTGCAACAATTATCAAGGTTGATAACAATACATATAAGGTAATTCCTAACGAGAGAGGTAAACTTATCCTTACAATTAGTTCAGCTGCTAAGAATCCTAACGGCAAGTATGTAACTAAGGATATCGGTGTTTACGCTGTAGATAAGGACGTTGTTAAGGTTACTCCTAACGTTAATGCAGTAGCTACAGCTACAGTAACAGGTACTCCTAAGGCAATTGCTGAAGACCTTGAAGCTGCACTTAAGTTCTCTGGTGCTAAGGTTGATGATATCGTTGTTACTATCGATGGCAAAGATCAGAAGGTAGTTTACGATGGAAAGAAAGTAACTGTTGGTGGTAAGTGGTTAGGTGATGTTTCTACTAAGACCGGTAAGGTAAGTGTTAAGATCACAGAGAAGTTTGCTTCATATGTTAAGGATATGGATGTATACGCTGCATTCATGGGTGACAAGGAGTACAACTTCGATATCACTGTTGGAGCTAACAAGTTCACTCAGGTTAAGAGCCAGAATGGTGCATATGTAGTTGCAACTGTTAATGGTAAGGAATACAAGATGTACAATGTTGGTGAGACATTATACATTGTTGGTACTAAGGCTAAGTTAGGTGATTTAGCTACTGATTTAGCTAAGGTTGCTACACTTGAAGACGTTCCACAGTAATTAATATTATTACATAAACAAACATATTTTTATGAGCTACTAGATGGCATATTTAGTAGCTCATAATTTTGTAAAGAAAAAGAGGAAGGGACAAATGAAAAACAAAGCCAATAATATGAAAATGTTAATAATGATGTTAGGTATGTTTTGTGCTGTTTTACTTTGTCCGAAAATGGTTGTATTTGCAGGATCAATCAATGGGAATGAGGCCAGAGTGATTGCTGCTGCAAGTGGAACCTTTACATATGAGGGCAGAACTTATCGTGCCCAAAGCTCTTATATTAATACTTTGAATGTGTATTTAAGCAGAGATGGCGTGGATTTAACTGCAGCTCAGGCAGATGAGGCCATTAGTCGTATGTATGCAAGTGTTGCTTCCGGTGTATCGGGAGGCTACTTGTATGAAGTAAATAACACAACAGAAGAAAATACAGAAGATACGTCTGACACAGAAGAAAACACAACGGAGGAGAATACATCAGAGTCTTCTGAGGAAGTAACAACAGAAGAAAATACAAGTGATAATACGGAAGAAAGTAGTGAGGAGACAGATACCATTGACTTTTTAGATACGGTAGAAAATTCCACCGAGGACATTTGGCAGGCTCTTGACAATCCTACAGAGGCAAGAACAACTTTAAACCAGCGTCCTGAGGAAGAAGAAGCATCCGTGTTAGTAGAGTTGTCAGAGGATGATGTGGTCGTATCTACATCTAATGATAAAAGGGTAATTATTTCTAAGAAAAAAGAGATTATACCGTCTAAGATTATACTTGGAATTCAGATTGTATCCCTTGTGGTTTTCGCCATTACATTGGTGTGTATTGTTATATTATTAATAAAAAAATGTATGGTTTTCCGTGTGAAGAACAGAAAGCGTCAAAAACATGGTCATAGCAAGCGTCGTGTCATTCGTCATCGTACAAGAGCGGTAATGACTGCAACCACTGCTGTTAGTATTATGGGTATCTTCTTATTAGGCGGCTTAAAGGCAGGCTTCTTTAACACAGATATTATTATGCAGAATATGCAAAGCAGTGGATATTTTAGATATGCTTATTCTGAGTATCTGGCAGGTGTTGTTGCAGATGTGGAAAGTGGTGAGTTGAATGCCACCGAGATAGATGACCTGCAAAGTTATGAGGATTACCTTTTTACCATAAAACAGAATACAAGAAAAATATTACAGGGAGAAAAGGAAGCACCGATTCCTGACAGTAATGTGGCTCCTTATGTCAGAAATCTTGAGGAAAGTTACCAGAAGTTGGTGGAAATATCTGGTGTGGCATTGTTAATCAGCGGGATACTTGGTATGATATTCATGTTCTTTATGGACCAGCAAAGAGAACGAGGCATGAAGCATATGGCAGCGTCTTTCTTAATTGCAGGCTTTGTGATGATGATTGGTGTATTAATACTGCTATTTGTGAAGCCATATACTTATATGTATATAGAGCCTGACTACCTGTATTTGTTCTTAGTAGCATGTATTAAAGAGTTTACTTCTGTGATGACAGCAGTGACTGCGTTTATGGTAGTAGTGGGTATGATATTATTTGGATTATTTGTTACCATTAAGAACAAACGTAATGATTAAGGAGAATTCCATGAATTACTTTGATATACATAACCATATTCTTCCTGGGGTAGATGATGGTGCACAGGATTTAGAGGAAGCATTATCTATGATAGAAGTGGCATATGGTGAGGGAACCAGAAGCTTAGTATTAACCCCTCATTATGAGAGAAATCGTAACTCTTATACAAAAGAAGAACTCCAGGATATATTCCAAAGCTTCAAAAATGAGGTGCAAACAAAATATCCCGATATGAATCTTTATCTCGGAAATGAGATATTGTGGGATAACGGTATTATAGATGATCTGAAAGCAGGAAAGATTCAGACCATGAACAATACAAAGTACGTATTAGTGGAGTTTAACATTCGAATTGGATATAAGGAAATCTATGAGGCTATGAGACAGTTAATTAACGCCAGATTTCGTCCGATTATTGCTCATGTGGAGAGATATAGATGTTTATTTAAGCATCCTGAGAGACTTGATGAGTTGATTAATATGGATGTAACCTTACAGATGAATATTTCTAGTGTATATGGTGGTATGTTAGATGAGAATGCCAGATGGTGTAAGAAGCTGGTTAGAGAGGGTTATATCAGTTTTTTTGGAACAGATGCCCATGATTTAGATAATAGAGCGCCATATGTTAAAGATTATGTAGGCTGGATCAAGAAAAAATGTGGAGAAGATTTGCTAGAAGACTTATTTATGAATCATCCACAGAAGATGATAGAAAACAAGTATTTACGATAAGAGGAGAATAGAGATGGGAACAAATCAACAAAATGAGGAAATGGAAATTGATTTATTAGAAATTTTCTATGTGTTGCTTAGTAAAATATGGATTATTATTTTGGCTACTGCCTTAGGTTTTGGTGTAGCAGCAGGATATACCATTGGTTTTGTGGATCCAATTTATAGTTCTACTTCCACAATCTATGTTATGACCAAGTCAACCAGTTTGACATCCCTTGCAGATTTACAGGTAGGTTCATCTCTTACAAAGGACTATCAGGTATTTATTAAAAGTCGTCCTGTTGTAGACAGAGTAATCGAAGAGTTAGAATTAGATATGACCTATGAGGAGTTTGTGAATTCTGTAACAATTGATAATCCACAGGATACCCGTTTTATTAATATTACAGTGAACCACACAGATGCTTATATCGCTAAAAAAATAGTTGACAAGCTTACAGATGTAGCTGTTTCCCGTATGGAGGAAATTATGGAGACGGAGGCACCTAATGTGGCGGATTATGGTCATGTGGCAGAACAAAAGACAAGTCCTAGTACAGCGAAGAATGCTATTATGGGTGCATTAGTTGGTTTTGTTTTATCAGCAGGTATTATCGTAGTCATGTTCTTATTAGATGACTCTATTCAGACCTCAGAGGATGTTGAGAAATATATTGGTATTAACACCCTTGGTATAATTCCGTTAGAGGAAGGTACCTCTAAGAAGGATACAAGAGGACATGATAAGGATATGATGGCGAAACGTAAGAAGCAGAAAAAGGATTCTAAGAAGAATAAATAGGGAGGAGTGTTAGAATGAAGGTTACTTTTGAAAAGAAAAAAGAATTAGATTTTAAGACAAATGAAGCATATAAAACACTCCGTACCAATATTCGGTTTTCCGGAGATGATGTGAAGGTGATTGCTCTTACAAGTTCTGTCCCTAATGAAGGAAAATCAGCAGTTTCTTTTAATTTGGCAAAATCCCTGGCGGAGGATGAAAAGAAAGTACTTTTTATTGATGCAGATATTAGAAAGTCAGTTACAGTTGTAAGATATGGTGTGGATATTGAAACAAAGGGATTATCCCATTATTTAACAGGACAAAGTAAGTTAGAGGAAGTTATTTATGAGACCAATGTAGAGAATTTTAGCATTATCTTTACCGGTCAGTCTGCTCCAAATCCATCGGAGTTACTTGGTAATCAAAGATTTAAGGACTTAATCCGGTATGCCAGAGAGAACTTTGACTATGTAGTAATTGATTGTCCACCCCTTGGTAGTGTTATTGATGCAGCAATTATTGCTCAGGAATGTGATGGAGCGATTATTGTTATTGAAACTGATAATGCAAGCTATAAGATTGTACAGCGGGTAAAAAAACAGTTAGAACAAAGTGGCTGTAAAATCCTTGGTGCCGTACTGAATAAGGTTGAGATGGGTGGAAAAGGATATGGCTATGGTAAAGGTTATTACGGTAATTACTACGGAAAGTACTATGGTAATTATGGAGAATATGGTGGGGAGAAAGATGATTAGTAACGCTTTGTAAGAATATTAAATAGCCGGTTGGTATGTAAGAAGAGGCAGACAATCGGCTTATTGTATATGAGGGATTAAGCTATGTCAGAAAAAAGTAGAAAAATAAAAGACAGACAAAAACTTTTGCGGATGTTAGTGCTGGGGATGTATGATGGGTTTGCTGTACTATTGTCCGCTTTTTTGGCATTATTTGTCAGATTTGATATGAGTGTAGGTGCCATTGATACAAAGTATTTAGAACATGCATTATTAGTGGTACCATTTACCATTACTCTTACATGGGTAGTCTTTGATTTTATTCATCTTTATGACAGTTTATGGGAGTATGTAAGTATCAGGGAGGTTGCCCAGACAATAATAGGAAGCTTGATTGTGGTGGCAGGACAGACAATTATTATGATAGTTGTAGACTCTTATTATGTACCCCGCTCCTATCACTTCATGTTTGGAATCATCTTTATTGTATTTACTGTAGGGGGAAGGGCCTCCTATCGTTTCCTTCGTTTAATGAAGCATAGTATGGCTGTGATGGGGAATGGAAAATCTACCAGAATCCTTTTGTATGGTGCCGGCAATGCGGGACGTCTTATTATTGATGAAATAAATCATTCCAAGGAAATGAGTGCCAGAGTATACTGCGTGTTGGATGATAATGAAATGAAGCATGGACAGTTCTTCAGAGGTGTCATGATAGAGGGCGGAAAAGAAGAGATTGCCCAAAGTGTTGAAAAATATGATATTAATCAGATTATTATTGCTATGCCAAGTGCATCTAAAAAAGCACAGAAGGAAATCATTGAAGCCTGTCAGAATACGGGATGTGAGATTAAGATCCTTCCGGGTATTTATCAAATGATTAAGGGTGAGGTTAGTGTCAGTAAGCTTCGTAATGTGGAGGTTGAGGACCTGCTTGGCAGAGAACCTATCAAGGTAGACATGGAGGAAATATTTCATTACTTAGAGAACAAAACAATCCTGGTTACCGGTGGAGGTGGTTCCATTGGATCGGAATTATGCCGCCAGATTGCAGCTCATCATCCAAAGCGGCTTATTATATTCGAGGTATATGAAAATAATGCCTATGATATTCAGTTAGAATTAAAACGAAAATATCCGGAGCTACAATTAGAAACAATAATTGGTTCTGTTCGGGACAGTCGTAAGATTTTTCAGGTGTTTGAGGATTATCGTCCTCAGGTTGTATATCATGCAGCGGCCCATAAGCATGTCCCCCTTATGGAAGACAGCCCATGTGAGGCAATTAAGAATAATGTAATTGGAACGTACAAAACAGCCTTTGCAGCTATGACTCATGGATGTGAGCGGTTTGTATTAATTAGTACAGACAAGGCAGTGAATCCAACGAATATTATGGGTGCCAGCAAGCGGTTATGTGAGATGGTTGTACAGGCATTTGATGCGAAGATAAAAGAAGGTAAGGCTTACGAGATACCACAGCTTTTTACCCATCTTACAAAAGACAAGGATATTAATGAAACGGTTCAGGAGGCACTGAAGAATACGAAGACTGAATTTGTAGCAGTGCGGTTTGGTAATGTACTTGGCAGTAATGGTTCGGTTATTCCATTATTCAAGCAACAGATATTAGAGGGTGGTCCTGTTACCGTAACCCATCCGGATATCATCCGTTATTTTATGACCATTCCGGAGGCGGTAAGTTTGGTGCTTCAGGCAGGAACTTATGCAAATGGCGGAGAAATATTTGTCCTTGATATGGGAGAGCCTGTGAAAATTGCAGATTTAGCAGAAAATCTTATTCGATGCAGCGGATATACACCGGGAGTTGATATTGATATTGAATATACGGGTCTTAGACCTGGTGAGAAATTATATGAAGAAAAGCTTATGGCAGAAGAAGGTCTCAAGAAGACAAAGAATGAATTAATTCATATTGGATGTCCAATACCATTTGATATTGATGTGTTCTTAGACCAATTAGATGATTTGATGGAAGCGTCTTATAAGAATAAATCTGATATTAGAGATTTGGTACAGGAAGTGGTGAGTACTTATCATCCTGCATAACAAATCATTTTTTACTATGAAAGCAGCAGTTTCAAACTGCTGCTTTTTTATGGTTTTGTGTTCCATGAATTGTGAACAAATTGTGAAAGGGGTCTGACCCCTATATCATTTTGTATAGTTCCTCTGTAGCAATTCTTGTTTTTGCTACTACATCAAGAGACTGATTCTTTGGGAAGCAATAATATAGATGTTTCATGTTTCCGATACAAATCATATCTCCAATTTCATACCAAAAGTAATCGGCATACAAACTATAAGATGCCTTTGGCCTCTGTCCATATTGTAATTTTCCATCACAACCTTCCAAATAAAAGCCTCGGTCATCATGATGCAAATGGCCATCACCAACTTTGTATATACACTTTAAATCTTTTAAAATATATATGTCTACATCTACATCCAGCTCATAGGTTCCATTTTGCAGTTCCTTTTTTACTTCTTCTCTTTGCCAGTTATACCAGCTTGGAATATGGGTAAATGTGTCTTTTCCTGAAAGATTCTTTAGAAAACCATCCTCTGTAAGTTCGTGTTTATCACCACATGCCTTGCAAGTAATCGTAGTACCTTCGCCATGCATGAAGCCTTCTTTCTTGCAGGCTACACATTTATATAGAACACGATTTAAATGATCTGCACGAAATGGTTCTTTTACGAGAATCTGCTGTTCTTGCTGCTCCTTAAAGTTGTCGAAGGCAAAACAATCATTTAGCTTCATCTGAATCTCTTTTGAAGAACTTTCCTCAATCTCTTTTTTGGAGAATAAATATGTAACATCGGCAGATACCGTTACATCTCGAAGCTGCAAATTATTATATAAGGGATCACGAAGAAATGCTCCATGGGTTTTAATCATAACTACCGGAACCTTTAGCATCTTGATACATTTTCCTAAAGAGTTGGGAATTGGTGTTGCCGTTCCATCAAAACTGTAACTAGCCTCCGGATACATCAATACAGAGGTTTTTAATTTATGAAGTGCATATGCCATATCCTTGACCATCTGTACGTCTGTCACAAACTTATTTGTTGGAATACATCCTACTTGACGCATCAAACCTTCTTTTCCAACGAATCCATCCGAAGTACAGATGATATTAAGTGGATGATCCTTCATGATGGTTTCTGCGATTTTTAAATCAATGAAGCTTGAATGATTCATTAATACGAAACAAGGCTCACCCTTTTGAAGCTGCTCCATTCCATTCATTTTACATTGGAAGCCAACTTTTTTAAGCTCCCCTTTTGATAATAATAAGATTAATTGCCGCAGCAATGGATTTGGTTTTACAGGCTTATGATGCCTTCTCTCCGGTAAGGCTATCACTTCATCGTAACTTAATTCCTTTATCTTTATTTTCATACTCCACCCCTAATAATATTTCTCTGTACAAAATAATGACATAATTCGACAAAATGTGCAAGTGGGGGGGTCAGACCCCTTTCACAAAATGTTCACAAATATGCATTTTTAGAACATTTGTTCTTGTTAAAAGGCGGGATATGTGATATAATAGAACAAATGTTTGCAAGTAGAGGGGTCAGACCCCTTTCACAAAATGTTCACAATGAAGTGGATTGTGTAGGTGATAGTGATGTATGAAGTGATGAAGGAATATACGACAAAGGAAAAACTGAATATATTAGCGGATGCAGCAAAGTATGATGTAGCATGTACCTTAAGTGGGGTGAACCGTGGAGGAAAAAAAGGTATGCTTGGTAATAGTGTGGCAGCGGGTGTGTGTCACAGCTTTGCGGCTGATGGGCGATGCATTTCCTTGTTGAAGGTATTGATGACTAATCATTGTATATATGATTGCAAGTATTGTCAGAATCGGAAATCTAACGACGTAGAGCGGGCTACCTTTGAGCCAGATGAGCTTTGCAGGCTGGTGATAGAGTTTTATAAGCGTAATTATATTGAAGGCTTGTTTTTAAGCTCCGGAGTTCTTAAGAATCCCACATACACTATGGAAAAAATATGTGAGACACTTTTTCTGCTACGTAATAAGTATCGGTTTAATGGATACATTCATGTTAAAATGATTCCGGGTGCACCGGATGAGCTGGTGGCAGTGGCAGGCTACTTAGCAGACCGTATTAGTATTAATATGGAGTTGCCGACTAAGGAAAGCTTGGAATTATTGGCACCCAATAAAAACTTTCAATCCATTCTGAATCCTATGGCGAAGGTAACGGATACCATTGCTGCCCATCGTGTCGCTATTGGAAAAAGTGCATATATGGAGCGAAGTGTAATTAACCGGTATTTAAGTAATAGTATTTTTAATAAGGAGAATCAGGGACTTGAGAAAAATGGAGATTTCTTTGGTATCGAGAAGTCTTCACAGGACGGGATGCTGGCAGTTAGAGATAACAAGGCGGTAGCAAATCTGCGACGGAATTTTGCTCCGGCAGGACAAAGTACCCAGATGATTATCGGTGCAACCCCTGAAAGCGATTTGACCCTGATACGTACCACCCAGAAGCTATATCAGACTTATGATTTGAAGCGTGTCTTTTTTTCTGCTTATATTCCGTTAAATGAAGACAAGAACTTACCGGCGCTTAACACACAGGTCCCCCTTCTTCGGGAGCATCGTTTGTATCAGGCTGACTGGTTGCTTCGTTTTTATGGATTTCAGGCTGATGAGTTGTTATCGGAGGACCGGCCAAACTTTAATGAAATGATTGACCCCAAATGTGACTGGGCACTTCGTCATTTAGAGCAGTTTCCTGTGGAGGTACAGTCGGCTCCTTATGACTTATTACTTCGTGTTCCGGGTGTGGGACCGAAGTCCGCGCGTCGTATTGTAGAATCAAGAAGATATGGACGTTTAGATTATGATGTTTTGAAACGGATGGGAGTGGTTCTAAAACGAGCCCATTATTTCATCACTTGTAATGGAAAAATGATGTATAAAATACCCATTGAGGAGTCGTATATTACAAAGAAATTAACAGAAGATAACCGCAAAGAAAATTGGCAGGTGCAGCATCAAAATGAACAATATGTACAGTTATCTTTCCTTGATCAAATTCAATCCTAAATTCTGTATTATAGAATAAGAGTTGTGAATTAGGATATTCTGAAATAGGGCTACCGCAATCCCACTGGCTTTAGACAACGGGTAGTTCACTCTCGTATAGAAAGGAAATCAATAACAATTATGTTATTAGTAAGGCCCAATATATAATAAAGAATACATAATTTTAATCGTTGTATTGTCATGTTTTTTCTTTACTTCAAAAAAAATGATGTTATAATATTCCTATGGCATACATCAACTTATTGTGATAGAAATGCCAATGTTTATAATAGATATAATTTGTAAAGGCCCCGATTCCACGGTATTTATTCCTTACAATAGTATTACTGATTCAAATGTGGATGAATACGTGGGTATTCCTTTAACCGAATGAGAAGAGTTATGAGGCGTGGGAAATTACGAAATTAATCGGAAAGGGGAATTATTATTATGGACAAAAAAGCAATGTATAAGCTAAGTTATGGTCTGTTTGTCCTTACTGCAAGAGAAGGTGAGAAGGATAATGGATGTATCATTAACACAGCGATTCAGGCTGCCTCTGCACCTAATCAGATGAGTATTTGTGTGAATAAAGCAAACTATACACACGATATGATTATGAGAACAGGTGAGTTTACTGTGTCTGTATTGAGCCAGAAAGCCGGTTTTGATTTGTTTAAGCATTTTGGTTTTCAGACAGGAAAAGAGGTAAACAAATTTGCAGATTTTTCAGCATGTGACAGAGCTCAAAACGGTATTTTCTATATAACGGAAGGAACCAACGCTTATTTCTCTGTTAAGGTTGATAAAACTGAGGATTTAGGTTCACATACCATGTTTATTGGTGAAATTACAGACATGGAAGTGTTAAGTAACGATTTATCGGTAACCTATGATTATTATTTGAATCATATCAAGCCAAAGCCTCAGCAGGTAGGAACAACTGAGGATGGTCAAACCATTTGGAGATGTACAATTTGTGGTTATGAGTATGTAGGAGAAGAACTTCCGGAGGACTTCATTTGCCCACTTTGTAAACATCCGGCATCAGATTTTGAAAAAGTAGTAAAAAAACAGGAGGAAATGAATATGTCAAACAAGTACGCAGGAACAAAAACAGAAAAAAATCTTTGGGAAGCATTTGCAGGTGAGTCACAGGCAAGAAATAAGTATACTTATTTTGCTTCAGTAGCAAAGAAAGCAGGATATGAGCAAATCGCAGCTTTATTCCTTCAGACAGCAGAAAATGAAAAGGAACATGCAAAGCTTTGGTTTAAGGCACTTGGAGAACTTGGTGATACACCTACAAATCTTCTTCATGCTGCAGAAGGTGAGAATGCAGAATGGACAGATATGTATGAGAGAATGGCGAAGGAAGCAGAAGAGGAAGGCTTTACAGAATTAGCAGCTCAGTTCAGAGGTGTTGGTGCAATCGAGAAAATGCATGAGGAAAGATATCGTGCATTGCTTCATAATGTTGAGGCTATGGAAGTATTTAAGAAGAGTGGTGTTACAATGTGGGAGTGCCGTAATTGCGGACATGTTGTAGTTGGACTTGAGGCACCGGAGGTTTGCCCTGTATGTAATCATCCACAGTCATTCTTTGAAGTTCGTAAAGAGAATTATTAATGAGATTGTTTGAATGAACTTTGAAAAAAGGATTGTTATGAAAAGGAGCATCATATATGAAATTTTATGTATGTGAAACATGTGGCAACTTTGTTGGAATGATTAAGGAATCAGGTGTTCCTATGATGTGCTGTGGTCAGAAAATGAAGGAGCTTATTCCTGGAACATCAGATGGGGCAGTAGAAAAGCACGTTCCGGTTTTCACAGTTGAAGGCAATAAAGTTACTGTTACAGTAGGCTCAGTAGAACATCCAATGGTAGATGAACATTATATTGAGTGGATTGCCCTTGAAACGGTTAAGGGAGCTCAGAGAAAAGCACTTAATCCGGGAGAAAAGCCAAGTGCGGAATTTTTATTAACTGATGATGATTCTGTAATTGCAGTATATGCATATTGTAATTTGCATGGACTTTGGAAAGCAGAATAGTGAATCAAAATATTTATTCAACATTTAAAATGATTAATAGAAATGAGTGGTTTATAATCACTCATTTTCTATTTGAGGGAAATGAAAGAAGCGATAAAAAATTGTGAAGTCGCGGAATGGAAGAACCCAGTAAAAGGATGAAGGATAAAGAAATAAAGCAAGTGTAGACAATAAAGAATAGAAATATTAGAAAGTAATATCAGAAAGTAATATTAGAAAGTAATATTAGATAGAAGTATTAGATAGAAGTATTAGATAGAAGTATTAGATTAAGATATGAGATAGAAAGAAATATGATATGAAAATTTTTACCTGTAAAGATATATTTGAAGATATGATGTGTTGTATTTATGATGCCTGGGCAGAGGGTATCCGCATCGGTCATGAGAATATTGGGATTAGAAAAGAACCGGTTTTACAGCAGACATTATTTGATGAATATATACATGTGGACTATGATGAAGAAAAATATGAAAAGGTAGTTCGTTCCATAAAAGGGAAGCTATCTACACAGATTTATATTGATATTTATTATGTTGCCATGTCTTTTGAGGAAGATGCATTAGATACTATATATGCGTATCTGCGCCTCGGTTTTAAACAAGGTCCTTCCATACGTACCGCTTATACGAATCCGCCTGTTATGCGTATGATGGAGATTCGGAGACGGGTTGGTAATGAAACTCATTATTTTCAGGAATTTGTCCGTTTTATTTCACCGGATTCAAAGATTTATATTTCCCATATAGAGCCTAAAAATAATGTTGCACTTTTGGTAGGCAATATATTTGTAGACCGTATGCCATCGGAAAACTTTATGATTGTAGATGATAATCGTAAGTTTGCGGTAGTTCACCCAAAGAATGAAGATATTTATATACAGATTTTAACAGATGAACAATTAAAAGCTTTACAGGAACTTGAAAAACAGGAAGATGACTATATGGATATGTGGCGGGGCTTTTTCCATGCAATTGCCATAGAACAAAGAAAAAATGAAGCCTGTCAGCGCAATCACTTTCCAAAGTGGATGCGTAAGCATGTGACAGAGTTTATGGAATAATTCCTTATTTTTCATTGACATATATTGTAATAATCAATATGCTAAATGTATCAGGTTAGTTGAATGTTTTGAATGTTTTGAATGTTTTGAATGTTTTGAATGTTTTGAATGTTTTGAATGTTT
>JBJENY010000013.1:19880-26044 GCA_051880435.1 Lachnospiraceae bacterium
TGAATGTTTTGAATGTTTTGAATGTTTTGAATGTTTTGAATGTTTTGAATGTTTTCTATAATATGATATCGTTTAAACATCTGATAAGTGAAGGTTTTCTGTATGTACAAAGGAGGGATTTTTATCGAAAATAAAATAAAAACCATGGCGAAAAAAAGTTTTGCGAAAAAAGTGAAGCTTGTAATAGGTATTATTGTTGTAGTTGTGATGATTGTTCTTGCGTTGGCTTTGTATTTTTTCATTGCAAACAAAAATAAACAAGCGGAAATTATTACAACTTCTAGTTTGGAACAAATTATTTGCATTGACGAGCTATATACATATGAGGTGGTTTATAACGGTGTTGCCAGTGCCATGAATGAAAATAATCCTGAGAAGGTTGATTATTATGTTTCATATACATCAACGGTGAAAGCAGGAATTAATCTGAATGATGTTAATATTGACTTGAAAGAAGCTGAGGAGAAAAAGACAATCGTGATTTCTCTTCCGGAAGTAACATTGGAAAAACCGTCTGTAGATGTGGCTTCTTTAGATTACATTTTTGTGAATAAAAAAGCAGAAACGGAAACAATATCAGCAGATGCATTTAAGTTATGTATTGAAGATGCAAGAAAAGAATGTGAAAGTCAGGAAGCAATTTTCAAACTGGCAAGACAGAATGCGGAGAATATGTTAACAGCACTAATTAAGCCCTTTGTTGATGAAACCGGTGAAGTGTATGATATAGAATTTATATGGGGAGGTGAGCAGGATGAAGAATAAAATATGTTTACTCCTTTTGGTCTCCTTTTTATGTCTATCCTGTGTTGCCTGTGAAAAAGAGGACGAAAAAAAAGAACCGGAAATAACACAAATGAGAGCTATATGCGAACTGGCAACTATGGAATGTTATTACCATAATGTTGCGAAGTATTATGAGGAAGATGCGGCGGGTTTCTGGATTTTTAAGAAAGATAAGAAGTTCTGGGTAGAGTACAGTGGTACTGTAACATTAGGTATTGATGCCAATAAATTAAACTTCAAAATAAAGGATGACGTTGTGGAAATTACAATGCCTGAGGCTGTGGTGTTAGCAACAAATGTTGATGAAAATTCGATTACGGAAGACTCCTTTATTGTTGATGGTAAATCTGCTAAAATAACAGCAGAGGATCAGAGAAAGGCTTTTGCAGATGCCCAGCAGAATATGGCGGAAACCGCATCAAAGGATACTATGCTTTTATCAAATGCACAGCAAAGGGCACAGCTTTTAATTGAAGAATATATTGAAAATATTGGCTCTATTACAGGAGTTGAATACAAAATCAAATGGGTATATGCCCAAGGTGGTTCACAAGAATAATTCATTTGATGAAAGAGATACAAAGGAGGAGAGAAAGGATGAAGAAGTTTTTAAGTAAGGTAATGGTTGTAATCATGCTTATTAGCGTATTAGCTCCCGTTACAACGGTAAAAGCCGAGACCTATTATGCAGGTGGAGATGCATTGTATGAGCAGACAGTTGAAAAAGCAACTCTGGCAGAGCTAAAGGAACAGCTGGCTGCAGCAAAGGAAAATACACTAAAAAAGAAAGAAGCTTATCAAAAAGCATATAAGAAAGCCGTATTTGCAGCACAATGTGAAAAGGCCGGCAGCTATGGTTTCTTCAAATTTTATGGATATAGTAATGCATGTGAGGTGTTAGAGGACAAAGCATCCTGGGTAACAGATTATACAAAGATTGGTCAGCCGGGGGATGCTACCAGTTGGGATAATTTTGTGGCAACAGTTCCATTCCTAAAAGAGTGTAACCGGTTAAGAGCCCAGGAAGGCGTGGACCCTCAGTCGGGAGCAAAGCTTTATGATTTACAGGTAAGCATGACGTTAATGGCGGTTTCTGAAGTACAGGGGAACTGGGCTTCTTACAATCTTAGTCATCCAGGTCGATATAACGTTGGTGAGAATTTGGCATGGGGTTATAGCAATCCATTTTCAGGATGGTACAGGTCGGAACGTAACCTTTGGGTAAGTGGTGTAAGAGAATTTCAAAGAGTAGGTCATTATTTGAATGTATGTAATGGGGATTATTCAATCACAGGATTTGCAGTAAATCAGTATAGCAGTTATGGAGTAACGCATGAACAGTCCTTCTATTTTTCTCCATATAGTTCAAAGGATACAATGACTATTTCTCAATTTGAAGGGAAATTAAATCAATATCCGGTTGATATTAAAAATATAAAGAACGCATGTGTAAAAGCAAAGGCTGCATATGAAAAAGCAATCGCATATCAGAATCAGATAGCAGATCAGATTAACAACTATCCGGTAACATACAAATTGACATATGTATTAAATGGTGGTACGAACAACGATGCAAATCCTTCTACTTACAAAAATACATCGGAAACCTTCACATTGAAACCGGCTACAAAAAGAGGTTACAAATTCCTTGGCTGGTATACAGATGATACCTACAAAACAAAAATCACAAAGATTGTTAAGGGTACAAGAGGAAATAAAGTATTATATGCTGCTTGGAAGAAGAATGTATATTCTATCAATTATGTTTTAAATAATGGTATTAATAGTGCTGAGAATCCGGCAAGTTATACAGTTACTTCTCCAACAATTGTATTTAAAAATCCAACAAGAAAAGGCTTTGCATTTAAGGGCTGGTATACGGATGCAGACTTTACGAATAAGGTGGCTGGTATTAGAAGTGGTTCTATTGGAAATAGAACATATTATGCAAAATGGGTAAAACAAAAATACACAATCACTTATAACTTAGATGGTGGAGTTAATAATATATTAAATCCGGCAAGTTATAATGTGACAACGGATACCATTGTTTTAAAAAATCCAACAAAGGCAGGATATACATTTGCAGGCTGGTACAAGGATTCAGATTTCCAGGTTAGGGTTACAGAAATCAAGAAGGGCTCTACAGGTAACAAAGTACTTTACGCGAAGTGGATTGAAAAGTAAATTTTAATATTATATGGATGAAAAGGCAATGATTTTCCATTCATCCAAGCGTAACTTCATCATTTGTTAGATATAATGTATGTAAAAAATGCTATCAACTACGAGTCATAGTTGATAGCATTTTATTTGTGTAAAATGTGAACATTCTGTGAAAGGGGTATGACCCCCTGTTACTACATTTGCTCTAAGCTTTTAGTGCGTATCTCTTCGCAAATCTTATTTACAAACACATCAAGCTCCATAGAACCTAAGTCGCCATCTTCACCACGCTTACGAACGGATACTGTCTTTGTCTCCTCTTCGTTAGCACCAACAACAAGAATATAAGGAAGCTTCTGCATTCTCGCTTCACGAATCTTGTAGCCTATTTTTTCTGAACGCTCGTCCATGGTAGCCAGGATACCATTTTTCTTAAGGGTAGCAAGTACTTCTTTACCATATTCATGGAACTTATCTGAGATAGGAAGTACACGTACCTGCTCCGGAGCTAACCATGTTGGAAATGCACCTGCGTATTTCTCAATTAACCATGCAAGAGTTCTTTCATAACATCCCATGGATGTTCTGTGGATGATATATGGGCGTTTCTTTTCTCCATCCTTATCAATATAGTACATATCAAAACGAGTTGATAAGAACATATCTAACTGAATGGTAATCATGGTATCTTCTTTTCCGTATACGTTCTTAGCCTGAATATCAAGCTTCGGGCCATAGAAAGCAGCCTCACCATCGGCCTCTGTGTAATCAATACCGATCTCGTCTAATATTTCACGCATGGCATCCTGAACACGGTCCCAATCCTCGGCAGTACCAAGATACTTCTCTGTGTTATTAGGATCCCATTTTGACATACGATAGGTTACATCATTTTCTACACCAAGAGTAGTTAAACAGTGCTTTGCAAGTGCCACACAGTTTTTAAACTCATCTGCAATCTGTTCAGGAGTACATACTAAATGTCCCTCTGAAATGGTAAACTGTCTTACACGGGTTAATCCGTGCATTTCTCCTGATTCCTCGTTACGGAATAAGGTAGAGGTTTCACCCATACGATATGGAAGGTCGCGGTAGCTGTGCTGTTTTGCTTTGTATACAAAATACTGGAATGGGCATGTCATAGGACGAAGTGCCATAACTTCCTTGCTGCTTCCTTGGGAAAGAGAAGAACCATCAGCACCCTTAGCAACACCATTTTCATCTAATGCATCTGCAGGCGGCTCTAAATCATCTTCGTCATCATTAATAACAAACATGCCATCCTTGTAGTGATACCAGTGGTCAGATAACTTGTAAAAATCTGCCTTTGCCATTAATGGAGTCTTTGTACGAACATAACCCCACTCGTTATCCTCTAAGTCCTCAATCCATCTCTGTAATGTCTGGATAATCTTAGCTCCCTTAGGCATTAACAATGGAAGCCCCTGTCCAATAATATCAACTGTTGTAAATAACTCTAATTCACGACCTAAACGGTTATGGTCGCGAAGCTTAATTGTCTCTAAGAAATCTAATCTCTCCTGTAAATCTTCTTTCTTTGTAAATGCTGTACCGTAAATACGAGTCAGCATTTTATTATTAGAATTGCCTCTCCAGTAAGCACCGGAAGAAGAAGTCAGCTTAAAGAATTTAACCGGCTTTGTGCTCATTAAATGTGGTCCGGCACAAAGGTCGATAAACTCACCCTGCTCATAGAAGCTAAGAACCGCATCCTCAGGTAAATCATTAATTAATTCTACCTTATATGGCTCATTTCTATCTTCCATTAACTTGATCGCTTCAGCCCTTTCTAAAGTGTAGCTCTTAATTGGAAGGTTTTCTTTTACAATCTTTTTCATCTCGGCTTCAATTTTGTCTAAATCTTCTCTTGATAAAGAAGGCATATCAAAATCATAGTAGAAACCATCATCAATTGCCGGTCCAATGGTACACTTGGCATCCGGATATAAACGCTTTACAGCCTGTGCTAAAATATGAGCCGCAGTATGACGGAAGGCTTTCTTTCCTGCATCTGTATCAAAGGTAAGGATATTAAGAGAACAGTCCTTGTCAATAATCGTACGTAAGTCCTTTACCTCCCCATCAATTTCACCGGCACATGCAACTCTTGCAAGCCCTTCGCTAATATCCTTTGCAATATCAAGGATACTCATAGCTGCTTCATATTCTTTTGTTGAACCATCTTTTAAAGTAATAATCATTTTTTACAACATCCTTTCTTTTTGTTTTTGCAGCAAGCATTTTCTTTTTTCTTTTCCTGTGAAAGTTGTGGAACGTCACTGTTGCCGTTATTACTGCCGTTATCACTAATATTAATATAAACGCCCTTCTTAATAGGAGAGAGAAGAAATCCGGCTACAATGCCAAATAATAAACAAAAACTACCAAGTGTTATCATACTTTTCCTTGAGGTGACGGTGTCACCTGTAAAATAATCGGTAACGGTTTCTTTTGCATCAATCATGATGTCCCATGCGTTTTCTAAAATATCCATAATGTTCTCCTTTCTTGATAAAAAGCTTTATATGCGTTTCGCAATTACCTATAAAAAGTTCTTGTGCTTGTGAACCATGTCGAAATATTATTTTCACAAAATAAGTTAAAATGAGTTTATAAAATATTAGTATGTTTATTTGTAAAATAAATAGACTTAATTCATATGATTAAAAATATTGGTAATAAAAAAATCCCTGTCAAATAATATGACAGGGACGATAATTCGCGGTTCCACCCTGGTTCCTATGCTTTAAAATACATAGACACCTCTATTGACGATATCGGAGTCACCGGCCGGTATTAAGGGCTGCTCAAAGGTGGTTTTCAAAATGGTTTCATATAGGCAAATTTCAGCGTTTTTTGCCCTCTCTGGATATAAATTCCATATCTACTGTCCTTATCATTGCATTCGCATCATTCAGTTTTATTATGATCTGTTATAGTAACTGTGCATAAGTAATCATACGATAACACTAAAATGATTGTAGACGAATCAAGATGGAAAGTCAACAAAAATAATGAAATAAAGTAATGGTAATTATTTTTAAAATTTTTTGAACTTTTTTGAAAAAAACACTTGCATTTTGTTTCAACATACTTTATAATCATCAATGTTGCTGATGAAATGAGCGACAAATTGAATACGGGCCGCTAGCTCATTTGGTAGAGCACCTGACTCTTAATCAGGGTGTGCG
>JBJENY010000014.1:0-5021 GCA_051880435.1 Lachnospiraceae bacterium
TTACCGCCATTGTTGGTACTATTGGTAGCAATCGTAAACGCAGTTCTTGCAGAGCCATCCGTCCATATCATCTCAAAGGTATGGGCTCCCGCAGATAAGGTATTTAGATAATCTGCTTTCAGTGTAATAATGGTAGAGCCTTCCGTTACGGTGTAGTTATTTCTATCAACAAGGTTTCCATCAACCTTAACATTCCGGAACTTAGCAAAAGCTCCACTACCTCTGATAGAAAGGCTTCCGTCTGAATTCGGTTTCCAGCTACTGTTTGCGCCATCCAAAATCTTATACTCTACGGTAAGTACTGCAGTCTCATCTTCCTTCACTGTCGCATTGGCCGGTTGTGTGGTTATGCTTGGTGCAGTCACACCCGGTGTCTGGCTTTCCTGTTTAAAGGTAACTTCTATGGTGTGAGCTGCATTTACATCTCTAAATGTGTAGCTTGTGGTTGCTGCCACTTGTGAACCGTCCACCTTTAAGGTATCAACCACATATCCGGATGCCGGACTCATCGTAAATGTCTGGCTGCCCCCTGCTGCTACCTGAACAGCTCCGCTAGGAGAAATCGTTCCGTTTTCGCCGGCTGATGTCGTGATGATGTATGTGCTGACGCCGGTTGCCGGGATCTTACCGGTTTCCAGTACACGGTGGCAAACGGTGCATTTCTTGTACTTCGTACCGTCGTTGGTAGCCGTTGCTGCGGTATCGGTGAGCCAGTCGCTTGCGGTATGAGCTGCTTCCTCAGACTTTGCTCCGCAGGAGCATTCATGCCAATGGTTGTCGGCGTCAGATTTCCACTCACTGCCATAGCTGTGGGTATGTGCGTTCGTATAGGTCGCTTTCACGCTTACTGCGCTGGCAGGCATTGTGAAGGTTGTGGTTGCGCTGTTTGCGTCCGCAAGGGTAATGCTTCCGCTTTCGACAACCCACTTATCAAACACTTTTCCAGCTGGGGCTGTATCAGCTTTAATAGTTACAATCGTACCTTCTGTTGCTTTACTATCTGCAATTTCCGTTGTACCATTTTGTATTGTAATACTATATGGCAATCCCTCAATACTAAATGCAGCTACAGCTTGTGCACCATTATTAGTGATTGCTGCATAATAATGACCTTTTTCTTTTGGCGCCGATTCAAGTTTTATGCCTCCACTAGTGGTTCCTTTTGTTTCTACTTGATAGAAACTTACCTGTGACTTGTCTAAATTACTTTTTGTAATCTCATTATATGTGTCTATTCCTTCTACTGTAACACCTGAATAAGCTTCACCTGAATAAAAGGCATCATCAGCTAATAATGTTACTGCAATAGCGTTACTTATTCCATAATATTCACATTTAGAGGCCTCCTGTGTTTCATCACAATATGCCAAAATCTTATTGCCTTGACTTATATAATTGTAATGATGTTTATGCTTAGGATTAATTCCATTCTTTACATCTTCCATATTTTTTGAAGAGTTTGATAAAATTTTCCCCCATAATTCCTGTGCAGACTGTAATTGAGCAGGTGTATGGAGCATGTTGCTCCTTCTATGCCACCAGTTTATATCTGACATTACAGTTATACGTCCTTTTTGAACCGGAAAATCTACAATAAAAGGATATTGTTTGCTTACAGTTGTGGCAATAACTTGCGCATCTCCACTATAAGTAATCTCTCCAATTGCCATATACTGAAGTTCATTTCCTACAAGATCTTTACCACCCATTATATCTGAATCTTTATTTATAATGGCATTACCGGTATCGTCGTCCTTAGTTGTAATTTGAAACGTTACACCTAATTGCCCTGCAAAATCTGATAATACTTTATTTTCATATCTCGCAAAACCATCCCTTTCTCCCTGTAATACAATTCGCCCACCGGCATCAAGATAATTTTTAAATACACTTACATCAGTATCTGTTAATGCTTCGTATGGCATCAACACAATAATTAGGTCATATTGTGATAAATCTTCGGTACCACTAAAATGCTGAGGATTATCTTGGGTACCTACTTTTGACTCTACAGAAATTGAATCAACTCCTGCATAACCGGCTACTTCCTCTTTACTTATAAAATCTTTTAGACCAGATGCATATAACTTCTTTATTTCTGTTTGCACAATATATGTTGACCATATGAGAATTTTAGCTTCATTACTTTCTGCATATACTTGCTGTGTATGCATTGGCAACATTGTAAGCACCATTATTAATGCCATAAATATAGCTATTCTTTTATGGATATAACACCCTCCTAACGACTCTTTCATTTAAAATCTCTCCATTCCCTATATTTTTTAACAATATTAATTATATTATTTATAATTTTGTCACATTTTCAATCAATGGCAACTTCCTTCTGCAATGAGGATGGTGTAAATACATAGATGTAGTCATGGGTTCCATACTGCAATTCAGTAACATCTTTGAGTGCGAATGTACCGCTAACTTCCTTGTTGGTACGACTAAATACTGCCTGACTCTCATCCAGTATATCACTTAATGCTGCTTCCTTTTCCGCGCCATTATAGGTTATTGTCCAAAATGGTGCGGCTAATTCAACATAACCTATGTTTTCACCACATCTACCTTCATTACAATATACCGTAATCCGATTTGTTTCCGCATCTGCGGAATATATACCGGTACAATTCTTGCACGGATATACTGTTCCGTGGTTGCTGTCAAGAACCGGTCCTGTAGCATTTTTTCATTGTATCCCCTCCATCCTAAGGATTTTTACAGGCCCCACTTAATATGTTTCCCCAGCGATTTTCATCATCCGCAAATCTGCAATTTATACAAAACATCCTACCATATTTTAGATTAAAATGCAAGATTTTATTGTTTAAGAGTGCCATGCAGAATATTTTATATGACATTATTCCCAAATTATGCTTAAACTACAATTATATTGTAATTTAGCATATGCATCTTGTAGTTTAGACTATTTTATGGTAGAATAACCATGTTATTGATGTTATTATACGAGGGGGATTAACAATGCCTGATTTGGAAAGATTTTTTAAAAGAAACAAAATAGGAACTGAGAAAATTCTCTATATATACCATCGTGACAGGAAAACCGTAGTTTGCTCTGAATCAGGAGAAAAAGCTTCTTCCACTATTACGATGCAGGAAATACTGGCATTTCTGCCGGAGGAAGATTTTATTTCCATTTCAAGAAATGCCATCGTGCGCCGTGACAAGATAATCAATATCAGTCATGACGGCATCTATACCATGATAGACGGCAAGACATTTCAGGGCCGGACAAGATACTTAAGTACCCACAGGCGGCTGAAAAAGGAAATGGAATCGGGTGTCAAAAAAGCCGGAAAGGCAAATCCCCATCCGCTTAGCTTTTTGGAAAAGTGCAGCATATTGGACGATATGCCCGTTGCGTACTGCGTGATTGAGCTGACCTTTGACGAGGACGGTCACGGCGTGGACTTTATTTTCCGCTACTGCAACAAGCACATGGAAGTGGTGGAGGGCATCCCTGTGGAAGAGATGCTTAACCGCTCTTTTTATGAGGTGTTCAAAAACGGGGACAGAAAGTGGCTGGTTTCTTATGCAGATGTAGCTCTGAACGGCTCCATACGCACGCTTTCCGATTACAGCCCTGAGATTGACAAGAATCTCACCATCTACTGCTATCAGCCACAGCCGGGTTTTTGTGCCTGCGTGCTGGTGCCGGAGTAAGAAAAGTTACAGCCCTGTAAAACATACCCGTACATAAATACCCTTCGTAACGGTGATATTGGGGGGGAAGAGAGATAACCTGCCAAAATGATAGGTTTTAATGGAGGACATAATTATGAATCAGGAATTAATTATAAAATATGAAAAGTTAAAGGATTATATTGCATCATTTGGCAGCGTAGCCATTGCTTTTTCAAGTGGTGTGGATTCTACATTTTTGCTTCATGCAGCAAAGACGGCATTGGGTGATAAAGTAATTGCTGTTACAGCGACATCATGTTCTTTTCCGGAACGGGAGTTAAAAGAAGCAAAAGCATATTGCAACCGGAATGGAGTAGAGCATTATGTTATAAAATCTGAAGAACTGGATATAGAAGGTTTTTCTCATAATCCAAAAAACCGTTGTTACCTGTGTAAGCATGAACTTTTTGAAAAAATACGGTTAGTTGCAGCTGAACATGGAATTGCAGAGATAGCAGAAGGTTCAAATCTGGATGATAATGGTGACTACAGACCGGGTCTTCAGGCAGTAAAAGAATTAGGAATCAAAAGCCCTCTTAGAGAAATTGGTTTCACAAAGGCGGAAATCAGAGAAATCTCAAAGGAACTAGGACTTCCAACCTGGGATAAACAGTCCTTTGCCTGCTTATCCAGCCGTTTTCCGTATGGTGACCTGATAAGTGAAGAAAAATTGAAGAGAGTTGATAAAGCCGAACAGCTTCTGCTTGATTTGGGTTTTAATCAGCTTAGAGTGAGGATTCATAATGACGTAGCACGAATTGAACTTGATCCGAGTCAATTTGGCAAGTTCATGGAAGAAGATATCAGAACCGAGGTTTATAAAAAATTTAAAGAATTTGGATTTTCTTACGTGGCACTCGATATTTTAGGATATCGCACAGGAAGTATGAATGAAACTCTGAATCTATAGGTTACAGATGCAATAAATACATTGCGTTCCATGTAGTTCATAACTATGGCTACCATTTCCGCAAAGCTTGCAGTAATTATAAAATTATTTTCTTATTAGATTACCTATATTATAGCGTGTCCGAAGCCGGATGTCGATGATTATTTGACCATCATCGACACAAGTTATCCGATATTTACAAAAGCTTACTATGTAATATAGGTGTCCTTTAACTTCATGTATTATTCTTCCTCCCATGATTTTGAATCATGCCTCCAAATCTTCTTAAACTTTTCATTGTGATTTATTGCATCAACCATTGGTTCTACAAATACTCTAATCTGATCAATTGTTTCTTTTAGAGTAACATCTATCTGTACTTTCTTTTTCTTTGCAAAAGACTTCCATCGGGACTGTC
>JBJENY010000015.1:0-25854 GCA_051880435.1 Lachnospiraceae bacterium
TTACCAAACACTTTTTAGATATTTAACCTGTCTACTTGACAAGGGGCATATCAGAATTCTGACGAAGGTCTTTTTTTATTTCTAATAAAATAATAAATAGAATGTATATTCATGTAATCTGCTTAAAAAAGATGCGAAGACCCATACATGATTTCGACGAAATGTGAAGAATGTATGGCATATACTTTTGTACAAAGGAGTAAGAGGTGTATGCAGGTTGTAGTATACGTAGACATTATTTTCCTAATAAATTTTATTGTGAATTGTATTGTGTTATTTCTGGTAAAAATATTGCTTCATCAATACACTTCGTGGTGGAAAATATTGATAGCAGGTCTTGTAAGCGCCATTACCCTTTTGTTCTTTGTTCCTACCAGATTACTATTCTATCCGGGGACAGGGACGCTAATCTATATTGGAATCAGCATAGAAGCCAATTTACTTTGTTTTGGTTATAAAAATGGATTGCTGAATAAATGGCTTCTTTCCACCACACTTATGATTCTAATTGGAAGTGGCATGAATTACATAAAGTATATATTGGGATTTACCGAATTTGGATTTAGCAGATGGCTAATTTGTTTCTTTACAACACAAATAATTGTGTATGTAATCATTGTCAAATTAATTAATCTTCAAAAAAACAGTAAACAAATATATACTGTCAGATTCACAAAAAACAATATTTCTTTTATTGAAAATATGTATATGGATACAGGGAATTTTTTGTGGGATCCGTTGTTTCAAAAGGCAGTGATTGTTTTGAGTGAAAAAAGTATCAAATCATGCTTTACGGTGGAAGAATATAGATTGCTGAGAAATTATAAGGAAATAAATTTTTTTGATTATAAAACTCTCCTTTCTAGTGAAATGCAAAGGAAATATTGTTTCCATGAGATTCGATATGAAAGTGTAGGAAAAGAAAATGGGAAATTATTATGCTTTTTAATGGATGAAGTGGAAATAATTGATGAAGAAATAAAATTATATAAACAACCTGTTGCGATTGTACCTGAAGAATTATTTAAAGGAAAATCTTATCAAGGGTTGTTGCAACAGGATTGTATTTCAACATGATTTGGAGGCTAATATGATTAATATCGTAAATAGTGATAAATTTAGATTGAAATTGGGAAAAATGTTTCTTGTTCCTAAAAAAGAAATTCATTATATAGGAGGGGCGGATATTTTACCCCCTCCTTTAACACCGGAAGAAGAAAAAGAATTACTAGATAAGTTAGGTGAGATTGATGATGCCGAAGTAAGAAGTGTATTAATAGAAAGAAATCTAAGGTTAGTAGTATATATTGCAAAAAAATTTGATAACACCGGTGTAGGAGTAGAGGATTTGATTTCTATTGGAACCATTGGTTTAATTAAAGCTATCAATACATTTAAAATTGATAAAAATATTAAATTGGCAACGTATGCATCCAGATGCATCGAAAACGAAATTTTAATGTATTTAAGAAGAAGTGCGAAAACGAAAATGGAAATATCAATTGATGAACCGTTGAATGTAGATTGGGACGGAAATGAGCTTCTATTGTCTGATGTGTTGGGAACAGAAGAAGATATTATATATCGGGATTTGGAAGATGAAGTTGATCGTGAATTGTTAAAAAAGGCAATGACTATTTTGACGGACCGTGAAAAATTGATAATTGACCTTCGTTTTGGATTAAGTAACGAATTAGGTGAGGAATTAACGCAAAAGGAGGTTGCTGATTTGCTGGGTATTTCCCAATCCTATATATCAAGACTGGAAAAGAAAATAATGAAACGTTTAAAAAAAGAAATGCTTCGTATTGGTGCATGATTTGGAATATTTTGGGTGCTATCTGCTAGTATAATATAATTATTATTTGTGAATCCTTAATGTTATAGAACATTTAAGGGGGAACATGAAATGGCACTGAATAAAGTCTCGATTTGTGGCGTGAATACCTCAAAGTTACCATTGCTAACAGATGAAGAAAAAAACGAATTGTTTATACAAGCGGAACAAGGTGATAAAAAAGCAAGGGAGCGGTTAATAGAAGGTAATTTGCGACTTGTACTTAGTGTGATTCAAAGATTTTCTAATTCTACGGAGAATGCAGATGATTTGTTTCAGGTAGGGTGCATTGGACTAATGAAAGCAATTGATAATTTTGACCGTAGCTTAAATGTAAAATTTTCCACCTATGCAGTTCCTATGATAATAGGAGAATGTAGAAGATATTTAAGAGATAATAATACAATAAGAGTATCTCGTTCATTGCGGGATATTGCCTATAAGGCCATTTATACAAAAGAAAGAATTATGAGAGAGGAAGATAGAGAAGCTACAATTGATGAAATAGCAAAAGAAATTGAAATTGAAAAAGAATTTGTTGTAATGGCTTTGGATGCTATTGCAACACCTGTTTCTTTATACGACCCGGTATATCAGGAAGGTGGAGACACCCTATATATCATGGATCAAATAAGTGATAAAAAAAATAAAGAAGAAAACTGGATAGAAGATATCTCTCTCAATGAAGCGATGAAGCGGTTATCAGATAGGGAATATCATATTATTAAATTGCGTTTTTTTGAGGGAAAAACCCAGACAGAGGTAGCAGAGGAAATATCAATTTCCCAGGCACAGGTATCAAGACTGGAGAAATCCGCCTTAAAATCTATGAAACACTATTTAGATATTTAAATTACTAATATTTTTGTGTCAATTTTCATATATTTTCAAATGAAATTCGTTGTCAATTTGTAAGAAATGTGCTATAATTTTGACGATTATTCGAAAGAGATAAGCCGGAGGGCATGAAGGAGGCACATATAGAATGAAACATTTAATTTTGGTTACATCTCCACCTGCATGTGGAAAGACTTTTATTTCAAGACAATTGGCAAAGGCCTTAACTAATTGTGTATATTTGGATAAGGATACATTAATTGTATTGTCAAAGCAGATTTTTGCAGTTGCAGGAGAAGAATATAACCGTTCGTCTGATTTCTTCCAAAAGGAAATTCGTGATTATGAATATTACTGTATTTTGGATTTGGCTATGGAAGCATTAGATTATAATGACACTGTTTTGATTAACGCACCTTTTACAGATGAGATTCGTGATGATGAGTATTTGGATTCTTTAAGAGAGCGTTTGGCGAAGCATGGTGCAGAGTTAGTGGTGATCTGGGTTAATACAAGAGTAGATGTATGCAAAGAAAGAATGATTAAGCGTAACTCGGACCGTGATACATGGAAACTTGAAAACTGGGATGAGTACATTTCTCGTTGTAATTTCAATCAGCCTGATAATATTAAAGAATTGATTGTGTTTGAGAATTCTTCTGAAGAAGAATATGAAGAGTCTATGAAACGAGTTGTTAAACAATTAAGAGGCGAGTAAGAAAACGGCGCTTATTATGCGCCGTTTTTTTGTGAATCTAATTAATGAGGAGTGCAGTATGGTGAACAAAAGACCAGTATTTGCAATCAATTGGAATGAAGTGAATATGTTAGTAGAAGGATGTCATGATAATCCTCATCATATTCTTGGGATGCACGAAACTGTTGATGGAATTTATATTAATGCGTATTTTCCAGGTGCAAAGTCTGTGAAAGCGATTGCTAAATCGAAAAAAAATACTTATGAATTAAAAAGCGAGCGGGTTGCCGGTTTTTTCTCGGTGAAAATACCCAATATGCAACCATTTTCTTATGAATATGAGGTTTTGTATGTAGACGGTACAAAATCAGTTGTTCAGGATGCATATAATTTTGATGCAGTGATTGACCCTGTTGATATTAGTATGTTTAATGATGGTGTTCATTATGATATATACAAGAAGCTAGGAGCACATTTATATGAAGCAGATGGTGTGCAAGGAGTATTATTTGGAGTATGGGCGCCTCATGCACAAAGAGTATCTGTTGTTGGTAATTTCAATAATTGGAATGGAAAACAACATGTGATGCGACGTGTGGAATATTCCGGCATATTTGAATTGTTTATCCCGGGTATTACAGTTGGAGAAATATACAAATATGAAATTGCAACGAAAACCGGAGATGTATTTATGAAGCCTGATCCTTATGGAAATGGTTTTGAATTACGTCCGGGAGATGCTTCTAAAGTTGTAGATTTATCTTATGACTGGAAAGATGACAAATATTATAAAGACAGGGAATTAGAAAAAAATGAAATGCCTATGAATATATACGAGGTTCATTTAGGTGGATTTAAACATCCAACTGATGGAAGAGAGTTTTATAATTATAGGGAAATTGCTAAATTTCTTGCCGATTATGTATCTGATATGGGATATACCCATGTGGAAATTATGCCTATTATGGAACATGACAAGGATGGTTCATTAGGATATCAGACCACAGGTTTTTATGCACCGACATCCCGATATGGTGAGCCTGCAGATTTTAAATATTTTGTTGATTATCTTCATAGTAAAGGCATTGGTGTGATTTGTGATTGGGTACCAAGTCAATTTCCGATGAATAGTGGCCTTGCATGTTTTGATGGCAAACCATTATATGAGCCGGCAGATAAAAGAAAAAGTGTAAATCCAAGATGGGGAACGTATATATTTGATTACGGTCAAAAAGAGGTTTGTAATTATTTGATTTCTAATGCATTGTATTGGATTGGTGAATATCATTTGGATGGATTAAAAATCGATCATGCATCATCTATGTTATATTTAGATTATGGAAAAACATATGGGGAATGGATTCCAAATGAATATGGTGGAAATGAAAGTTTAGAAGCCATTGCATTTTTAAAGGAATTAAATCGTTTGATTAATGATAAATATCCGGATTGTATGATGATTTTAGAGGAAGAATCCGGATGGCCTATGATGACAGAATCATTAGCACAAGGTGGAATGGGATTTGATTATCGATACAATGTTTCTTGTATGAATGACTTACTTTCCTACATGGCATTAGATCCATTATATCGAAAATATGAGCATAATAAATTGGTTAATAGCTTAAGCAATGCTTATGATGAAAAATATATTTTGGAATTTTCTCACAGCGAAGTGGTCGGTGGAAAAGGATCCCTTGCAGATCAAATGCCTGGTGGATATGAAGAAAAGTTTTCTAATCTTCGATTACTGTATGGTTACATGATGATGCATCCCGGAAAAAAATTATTGTTTATGGGACAGGAATTTGCTCAGTTCAAAGAATTTTCTGCAACTACAGAAGTTGGATGGGATTTATTGGAGTTTGCAGCACATAGAATTTTGAAAGATTATGTGAAAGCATTAAATCATTTTTATAAATCGGAACCTGCATTATATGAGTTAGATAATAACGCAGAAGGATTTGAATGGATTAACGCTACAGCTGCAGATAAAAGTATTGTTTCGTTCTTAAGAAAGAGTTCTAAAAAAGAAGAAACATTATTAATTGTATGTAACTTCACACCTGTTACATATGATAAGTACAAGGTGGGAGTTCCTTATTCCGGAAATTATAAAGAGGTATTTTGCAGTGATTTAGAAGATTATGGTGGAGATGGTAGTTTGAATAAAATGATTCGTGCAAGCAAACGTAGCAGCTGTGATAATCGTAAAAATTCTATTACCATTGGGTTGGCACCATTATCCATGAGCATATTCAAGCTGACAAATGAAGAACCTGTAAAAAAGACTTCAAATAAAAAGGTTACGACACAAAAAAAGTCAGTAACTAAGAAAACAACAGGTGAATAGGATTATGAAGCTAACAAAAAGCTGTCATCAAGGAATTGGTGACGGCTTGCGTTTTTTGTGGAACTTTGCATGAATGGTAACGTGCAAGGTGTATGGAATTGCATGAATGAAAGGATGTGATTTTAGTGTTTTTTAATTTAACTGTAAATACAGTCAGTGAAACTGCAAAAAATATGGAAGCATCAGCCGGTTTTGCGAAGCAAACATTAGACCAGTTATGCAATTGGATGATGGGGAAAGTCGGGGCAGTAATCATTGCTATTGTTTTTATATTAATTGCATTAAAGGTCGTTGGTTTGTTTTTGAAATTTTTAAATAAATCATTTGAACGCTCAAAAATGGAAGCTTCAGTAGCAGGATTTTTGTTATCCGTTATTCGTGTAGCCGGTTATATTTTAGTTTTTATAACGGCAGCTGCAATGGTTGGAATAGAGGTTACAAGCTTTGTTACGATTCTTGGTACTGCATCTTTGGCAGTGGGTCTTGCATTACAAGGAGCGTTATCTAATCTTGCCGGCGGTGTCTTGATTTTATTATTAAAGCCATTTCAGGTAGGGGATTATATTGTTGAGAATGATAAAAATAATGAAGGAACGGTTGTTTCTATCGATGTGTTTTATACAAAATTAAAAACCCATGATAATAAGGTAATTGTAATTCCCAATGGTATTTTGGCAGCAAATTCTCTTGTAAATTTAACTGATGAAAATAAAAGAAAAGTTGAAATTAAAATTGGCATTGCTTATCAGACAGATATTACAAAGGTAAAAACAGTGATTCATGAAGTGATCAATCAGGACACAAGAATTCTTACAGATGAGCCAAAGGATATCTTTATTGATGCTTTTGAGGATAGTGGTATGATGCTGGGAATTCGTGTATGGGTTGCAACAAATGATTTCTGGCCGGTAACATGGAGCCTGAGAGAACAGGTTAAAAATGCCTTTGATGAAAATGGAATAGAGATACCATATAATCGATTAGAAGTAGATGTCACAAATAAATGACTTTGAATTTATATACAAAAATTATGAATATATATACAAAATGGGTTGACAAAAAAATATGATATTATTACAATGACAATGTAATCCTTACAATATATTGATTAAAAAGTATACTAAATATTAGATTATGGATATTTGTACAACTTATGGATATTTGTACAACAGAAGAAAAAAGAAGATTTGGAGGAGACATAAGTATGAAAGCAGCTGATTATGGATTAAGCAAACAAGATATTATTGAAATGTCAGATGAATATTTACTGGATATTGGATATCATTTTCCAATTGTGGTAGAAGAGGCAAAAGGTGCAGTTTTAACGGATGCAAATGGAGATGAATATTTGGATTTTTATGCAGGAATTGCTGTTAATTCTGCAGGAAATTGTAACGAAAGAGTTGTAAAAGCGGTACAGGAACAGGTGGCACAGGTAATGCATACATCATTGTATCCATATAATACGCCACAGGCAATGCTTGCAAAGCTTATTTGTGAACAGACAGGAATGGACCGTGTATTTTTTCAAAATTCAGGAACAGAATCAAATGAAGCAATGATAAAAATGGCAAGAAAATATGGTATTGACCACTATGGTCCGCAACGTTATCATATTGTAACTGCAAAAAAAAGTTTTCATGGCCGTACATTTGCGTCTATGATGGCAACCGGGCAACCGGATACTCCAATTCAAAGTGGATTTCATGCAGATTTAACCGGATTTTCATATGCAGAATTTAATAATTTGGAAAGCTTTAAAGCGGCTTGTACAGATGATACCATTGCAATTATGGTTGAGCCTGTGCAGGGTGAAGGTGGTGTGTATCCTGCGACAAAAGAATTTCTTGAAGGGTTAAGAAAGTTATGTGATGAAAAAGGCATGTTATTGTTGTTTGATGAAGTACAAACCGGCTGGTGTCGTTGTGGTGCTACTATGGCATTTATGCATTACGGAGTAAAGCCTGATGCAGTTTCTATGGCAAAAGCACTTGGTGGTGGGCTTCCGCTTGGCGGCGTTGCATTAACGCAAAAATGTGCGCAGGCTTTAACACCTGGCAGCCACGGTTGTACATTTTCAGGGAATCCTGTCTGTTGTGCAGCCGGTTATGCTTCCGTTACTGAATTATTGGAAAAGAATTTGGCACACAATGCTGCTGAAATAGGTAATTATTTTATGGAAAAGCTAAAAAAACTTCCCCATGTAAAAGAAGTACGTGGACTTGGATTATTGGTTGGTTTGGAATTAGAGGATGTGGATGCAACACAGGTTAAGATTAAAGCAATGGAACATAAGCTGTTAGTAACTGCTACATCGAATCGTATTATTCGTATGGTTCCACCTTTAATTATTACAAAGGAAGATTGTGATAAAGCAGTTGAAATCTTAAGGGTTGCAATAGAAGAAGTTTGTTGACTTTACTTGTGAAATAAGGCATACTTAAAGTTGTATTGGAGGCATAGTAAGTATGGATTTTCGTAAGCAAATTAAAGATTTTAATGTTGATTATTCTGCCCGATGCAGGCAATTAGAAGAACTACGGACTGAGTGCAGTGCCAGCGAAATGGGTGTTAGTGTTTTATCAGCAGATTTATCAGTAAGTCGTGATTATTTAAAGACAAGACGAAATAATAATATTCTGATTTTTGACGAAAAAGAAGATTTTTATAAAATTGAATTAGAAAATCTTAAGGATGATAAGAGTAATTATATTATAGTAGATTTTGATGGTGTATATTACGATAAGACATCCCATGATTTTCAGTCAAGAGGTTTTAGTGTAAAATCGATTAACCTAATAGACGTTAATAAAAGTGATGGATATAACCCTTTTGCATATATTCAGAATGAAGTGGATGTAGATGTAATTGTTCGTTGTATTATGGACAATACCAGATCAAGATATTCCTTGCTTGCAAATGATCAGGATAAAATGGCTGTAAGAAATTTAGAACAGACTTTTTTTAAGATTATTATTTCCTGTTACATGAAATATGGAACCTCTAAAACAATGTCTGCGTTAGCAAATTTACTGCGCAGTGAAAAAAGGGAACAGACATTAGAAAAGCTTTTTTCCGGAGAATATCCTCAGGGACCAAATGAAATGGAGTGCAAACGTTTTCAAATTTTTAAACAGGATGCAGGCTTGAGATATATAAGTATTTTAGATTCCTGTAGAGACCGTGTTGCTTTTTTTAAGGATGAAAGTATTGTTTCATTATCAAAAAAGGAGTCTATTTTATTTGCACATTTATATAATGCAAAACAGGTGTTATATATTATAATTCCTTCTGAATTAAGAGAGGTTGAATTATTTACTTCGTTGCTTTTATCCCAAATTACGTATACTTTATGTGATGAAAAACGAAAAGCAAATAAGGACAGAATGGTAATGTTATACTTAAATTATTTTGCAGATGCAGGAGCCATTTCCAGATTTGAACGATTGCTACCGGATATACAGCAGTATAATATTGGTTGTATGATTCATGTTAATAATTTGCCTCGTGTTGCAGAAGTTTATTCGAAATGGTTAGAATTGTTTGAAAGCTGTGATACAATACTTTATTTGGGATCCCGTGATGCCAACGTAAAAGATTATTTTTATAGTCATGCAGGTGATTCTATTATTAAAAAGAAAAAAGTAATGGGAAAAGATATGTATCGTACAGCGGCTTTTAAAAAAGAAGAAATTGATGCATTAGATGAAAAAGAGTGCTTTTGTGTCGTACGGGGAGAAGGAACATTTTTATTGCCTAAAATAGATGCATATGATGACATTTGAAAAAGCGAGCTTATCACTGGATATCAACCAGTAGATAAGCTCGCTTTTGTTATGTCAATTGCAGCAACAAGTTGATCGAAGCCGTCTTCTCCGTCAAACCAAATCATCTTGTCTCCATTCTTGATAACGATATTGGCACCATCTTTTCCAATTGAAATGTATTTATTTTCACCGATGATTAAATCAGTTCCGTCATTATTTTCAATTTCTTGTCGTGTCATTATGTCACCTCTTCCCAATATCTAATAAAGAATATGCACATTCTCCTATTTGCATACATTACTAATATTATTATAGCCGAAATCAGTTAAATATGAAACAATAAATTGTGCATAAAATTTTCTTGATTTTTTGAGTACTATGATATGTGAGAAGTTGCTTGTTATGTATAAGAAATTGTTGTAAAATAGAATAAGTATGTTTTCTGGTGGATAAAAGAAAACAAATGATAAAAAAGTGAGGATGAAATTATGGCACAATTATGGGGTGGTCGTTTTACGAAAGAAACAGACCAATTAGTATACAATTTTAATGCATCTATTGGATTTGACCAGAAATTCTATAGAGAAGATATGGAAGGCAGTATGGCACATGTAAAAATGTTAGCAGCTACCGGAATTTTGACAGAAGAAGAGAAGAATCAGATTTTGACAGGTATTGAAGGAATACTTGCTGATGTTGAAAGTGGAGAACTTGAAATATCTTCTGAATATGAAGATATTCATAGTTTTGTTGAAGCTACTTTGATTGATCGGATTGGTGATGCCGGTAAAAAATTACATACCGGTCGTTCCCGTAATGATCAGGTTGCATTAGATATGCGTTTATATGTCAGAAAAGAAGTTGTAAGTTTAAAGGGGCTCGTGAAGGAGTTGTTGTATACGTTACAACAACTTATGAAAGAACATATTGATACCTATATGCCCGGTTTTACTCATTTGCAAAAGGCTCAACCAATTACATTAGCACATCATTTTGGTGCATATATGGAGATGTTCAAAAGAGATTATGAAAGATTGTGTGACATATATACACGTATGAATTATTGTCCTTTGGGATCCGGTGCGTTAGCAGGAACAATATATCCTTTAGACCGTAATCTTACAGCTGAACTTTTGGGGTTTGCCGGACCTACGTTAAATAGTATGGATTCTGTTTCGGACAGAGATTATGTAATTGAGTTATTAAGTGCAATGTCTACCATTATGATGCATTTAAGTCGTTTTTCAGAAGAAATTATTATATGGAATTCTAATGAATATCAGTTTGTTGAGTTAGATGATGCATATAGTACCGGTAGTTCTATTATGCCCCAGAAAAAAAATCCTGATATTGCGGAACTTGTTCGTGGTAAAACAGGGCGGGTTTATGGTGCATTAATGCAGATGTTAACAACAATGAAAGGAATCCCTTTAGCATATAATAAGGATATGCAGGAAGATAAGGAATTGACCTTTGATGCCATTGATACAGTAAAGGGGTGTCTTGCTTTGTTTACAGGTATGATAAAAACTATGTCTGTGAATAAAGAAATAATGGCTTCTAGTGCAAAAAATGGTTTTACAAATGCAACTGATGCGGCAGATTATTTGGTGAATCATGGAGTACCTTTTAGAGATGCCCATGGAATTGTTGGCCAGCTGGTACTTTATTGTATCGAAAAAAATATTTCCTTGGATGATATGACATTGGAAGAATATAAAGCTATTTCTCCTGTGTTTGAAGATGATATATATGATGCAATTAGCTTACAGACATGTGTGGAAAAACGGGAAACTATCGGAGCACCTGGACGTAAGTCCATGGAACAGGTAATTGCTATAAATGATGATTATTTAGGTAATCTAAAATAAGACGTGTTTATGTTTTTAATTATTGATATCAACTTATATTTGTATAATTAAGAAAAGAGGATGATTTATGAATAATACTGATAAAGCAGCTTTAGATGCGGCAAAACGAATGATAAAAGGCGGAGTAGAAATTGAGGAAGTTTCCATGTTAATGAATATTCCTGTTGAGAAACTGATTCCTATTAAAGAAGAGATAGATGAGGCTGTTCGTAAGGTGTATGGAAATATCGATCATTATGATTTTTCCAAGGGAGATATTTTGTTTGATAATTATAATGATGTTGGGGATAATGCAGATATACCTGATTCGGCAGAGAATGAAGAATAATATTTACTTTCGTAAATAGGGTAGAGTAGAGGACATAGGATGAAAAATAAGTACGATGTGATAATTGTAGGAAATGGTGTTGCCGGATTGTTTGCAGCACTTCATTTATCGAAGGAAAAAGAAATTGCAATTATTACAAAAGGTGAGTTAGAAGAATGTGATTCTTTTTTGGCACAAGGTGGAATTTGTGTATTAAAAAATGAAGATGATTATATAGATTTTTTTGAAGATACGCTTCGTGCAGGTCATTATGAAAATAATCGTGAGGCGGTGGATTTGATGATTCGTTCTTCTCAGGATGTGATTAAGGAACTTGTAGATTTTGGCGTGGATTTTGAAAGAAAACATGGGGATTTTGTGTTTACCAGAGAAGGTGGACACACTACATTTCGCATTCTGCATCATGAAGATTTAACAGGGAAAGAAATTACTTCTAAATTATTAGAAGCGGTAATGAAACGCAAGAATATTTCCTTATTTGTAAAAACTACAATGGTTGATATTATAGAAAATCAGAATACCTGTTATGGAGTTATAGTTGATGATAATAAAGGGAATGTGAAACCTGTATTTGCAGATTATACAATTTGGGCATGTGGAGGTATTGGTGGTCTTTATGAACACTCAACAAATTATCCGCAATTAACGGGAGACGCTCTGGCTATTTCCTTAAAACATAATATTGCATTAGAAAATATTGACTATGTTCAAATTCATCCTACAATTTTATATTCAAAAAAGCCGGGAAGAAGAATTTTGATATCTGAATCAGTTCGTGGCGAAGGTGCTATTTTGTTAAATAAAGCCGGAGAACGATTTGCAGATGAGTTATTACCAAGAGATCTTTTGACAGAAAAAATAAGAAAACAAATGGAACTGGATGGAACGGATTTTGTATATTTGTCTCTGGAAAATATGGAAGCAGAAGAAATAATAAAACGTTTTCCTAATATTTATCAATATTGTCTGGAAGAGGGATATGATATTACAAAGGAACCAATTCCGGTTGTTCCTGCACAACATTATTTTATGGGTGGCGTGAAGGTTGACCTGGATGGAAAAACTTCTATGAATCGTTTGTATAGTGCGGGAGAAACTGCATGTAATGGCGTACATGGTGCAAATCGTCTTGCAAGTAATTCCTTGTTGGAGAGTCTGGTATGGGCCAAGAATGCAGCTGTTGACATTATGAAACATTATGAAAAAGTGGATTTTGATAGTCTACAAGATAAAGAGCTTTTGTTAAATAATAAATTATTACCAAGCTATCAGAT
Organism: Lachnospiraceae bacterium; assembly: GCA_051880435.1. Taxonomy (GTDB): domain Bacteria; phylum Bacillota; class Clostridia; order Lachnospirales; family Lachnospiraceae; genus CAG-590. The sequence goes on from JBJENY010000015.1 coordinate 12,965, forward strand.
GGTAGAAGCTGATTATCATGATAGTGTTCGTCGGGAAATCGAAAAAGAGCACAACAAAAGAATCAATAAATGATGCGTTTCGCAAACGCCTAATATAAGATACGTTATAAGGAGATTAAAGATGAGAGAATTAATGAATTTAAATGTAGATGATATTATTTTACAGGCACTACGAGAAGATATCACAAGTGAGGATATTACAACAAATTCAGTTATGCCGGAATTTCAATTAGGCGAAGTGCAGCTGATTTGTAAGCAGGATGGTATATTAGCAGGTATTGAGATTTTTAAAAGAGTATTTCAGCTGTTGGATAATGATACATCCTTTGATATGCAGGCAAAAGATGGAGATGAAGTAAAAAATGGTCAGTTATTAGGAACTATCCGAGGAGATATACGGGTATTGTTAGAGGGAGAACGTACTGCACTTAATTATTTGCAAAGAATGAGTGGCATTGCAACTTATACCCATTCCATTGCAGTTTTATTTAAAGGAAGCAAGACGAAATTGCTGGATACAAGAAAGACAACTCCTAATATGCGTGTGTTTGAAAAGTATGCTGTAAAAGTCGGTGGTGGATATAATCATCGTTTTAATTTATCAGATGGTATTTTGTTAAAGGATAATCATATTGGTGCCGCCGGTGGTGTGAAAGAGGCTGTACATATGGCACAGGAATATGCTCCGTTTGTTCGTAAAATTGAAGTGGAGTGTGAAAATCTTGACATGGTAAAAGAAGCCGTAGAGGCTGGTGCTGATATTATTATGTTAGATAATATGGATAAAGAAACTATGAAAAAGGCTATTGAAATGATAGATGGCCGTGCAAAAACAGAATGCTCCGGAAATGTAACAAAAGAAAATGTTGCAAATCTGATTGATTTAGGTGTTGATTATGTATCTTCAGGTGCATTAACACATTCTGCTCCTATTTTAGATTTATCTTTAAAAAATTTGCATAGAATATAGTTAGAAAAAGCCTCGTATGAGGTTTTTTTTATTGTTTTTTGGAAATGTATTAGTTTTTATTACAATAGATTGGCAGGTAATAATATGGATGATTTAAAAGAAATTTTAATTAAAATGCGTTCTTGGATTATTGTAGTTGTTATTGGTATTTCTTTTTATGAGATTTTGGAGCATCTAAAGATTGTCTGGAATGGTGTGATGGTGGTTTTGTCAGTTTTTATGCCCTTTGTGGTTGGGGCAGCATTAGCATGGCTTTTGGATATTCCGGTTAGAAAATTGGAAGAAACAAAAGTGATGAAAAGAGGCTTAGCAATTATTTTTGTATTGATTTGTGTTGTGTTAGCATTCATTCTTTTGGTTGAAATGGTTGTTCCTCAGCTTGTTTTGAGTGTTGGCAGTTTTATGGAAAATGTTCCTACTTATATCAATAACGTAGAACGGTTTATAAATAAAATACCATATTTAAATGCTTTAGATATTAATAGGACAATTTTTGGTGATCCTAAAGCAATTGCAGAAAAAGGAATGGAATTGATTTCTGACTACGGACAAAATTTGTTGTCCTATGGAATGGAAGTAGGCAGCGGTTTGTTAAGTGTAATTACTTCTATTGTATTTTCTGTTTATGTTTTAATCGAAAAAGACCATATGGTTCGTCAGCTTAAACTTTTGTTAAAGGCATTGTTTCCAAAGAGTGTTTGTAATTCAATGATGCATGTATATCAGTTGGCAGATAAAATGATGACTAGTTTTTTGATGGGAAAAATGTTAGATAGTCTGATTATTGGAATTTTAACAGCTGTATTAATGGGGTTACTTCATATTCCCTTTGTTTCTTTAATCAGTGTATTGGTTGGTGTTACAAATATCATTCCTGTATTTGGACCTATTATTGGAGGTATTATTGGTGCAATTTTAATTTTATTAGCGGAGCCAAAATATTTTATTGTATTTGTTATTTTGATTATTATTATACAACAGGTGGATGGGCATTTTATCGGACCGAAAATATTAGGAGATACTGTTGGATTATCTACAGCCTGGACATTATTTGCCATTTTAATAGGTGGGGAATTATTTGGTTTTACCGGTATGATTCTTGGCGTTCCGGTGTTTGCAGTTGTTTATTCATTAATTCGGGAGTTTGTATATAAAAAACTGAAAATGGAAGAAGTATTACAACCCTGTGAATGTGGAGAAGTGAATCATGAAGCTTTACAGGAGAATGAAATAAATGATGATGGTATGTGATTTTGTATATTATTCATTTTAAATATAATTGGTGGCTGTAATAGTAAAGGATATTAACAAGTATTTTAGATTAATAATAAATAATTATGCATATTATATTGCATAATATACATATATTGTGTATAATTATGAAATTGAAAAGGGCTGATATTACAATGGAATGTATGATATGAATGAAATAAAGAAAAAGATATACATGATTAGAAAAGAATGTTATAATATCAGATTGTTGTGAAAACAAAAGAAAGAAGGATAATAAAATGATAAAAGTAGGAATTATTGGTTCTACCGGTTATGCGGGTCAGGAATTGGTAAGATTATTATTAGGGCATAAGGAAGCAGAGATTGTTTGGTATGGTTCTAGAAGCTATATTGATAAACAATATTATGAAGTCTTTGGCAATATGTTTGAAATTGTGGATGATAAATGCTTAGATGATAATATGGATGAACTTGCAAAAAAAGCGGATGTCATTTTTACTGCAACACCCCAGGGATTATGTGCTTCTTTAGTGAATGAAGAAATATTATCCAAAGTTAAAATTATTGATTTGAGTGCGGATTTCCGAATTAAAGATGTTGCAACTTATGAGAAATGGTATGGAATAGAACACAAGTCTCCGGAATATATTAAAGAAGCTGTATATGGACTTTGTGAGATTAACAGAGAGGATATTAAAGGGAAGCGATTAGTGGCAAATCCGGGTTGTTATACAACCTGTTCCATTTTGACATTATACCCATTAGTGAAAGAGGGGGTTATAGATCCTAATAGTATTATTATTGATGCAAAGTCCGGTACATCAGGTGCAGGACGCGGCGCTAAAATCAATAATTTATATTGTGAGGTAAATGAAAACATAAAAGCCTATGGCGTAACAACCCATCGTCACACTCCTGAGATTGAGGAACAGTTAGGCTATGCATGTGGCAAGGAAATACTTCTTAATTTTACACCACATTTGGTTCCAATGAATCGGGGTATTTTAGTTACTGCTTATGGTAATTTAACAAAGGAATATACATATGATGAAGTTAAGTCCATATATGATAAGTATTATGGTAAGGAACATTTTATTCGTGTATTAGACAAGGATGTTCCGCCGGAAACAAGATGGGTTGAAGGTAGTAATTATGTTGATGTAAACTTTAAATTGGATTTACGTACAAACAGAGTAATTGCTATGGGTGCATTAGATAATCTTGTGAAGGGTGCCGCAGGACAGGCTGTTCAGAATATGAATATTATTTTTGGTTTGCCGGAAACAATGGGACTTTCCCAGGCACCAATGTTCCCATAAAATATGCGGTAGAAAAGGAGATAAAAATGGTTAATAATAACATTGCAGATATGGATTCAGTAATTACAAAGGCACAGATTTTAAGTGAAGCGTTACCATATATTCAAAAATTTAATGGAAAAAGAATTGTTGTAAAATATGGTGGCAGTGCAATGGTAGATGAAAATTTAAAGTATAATGTAATACGTGATATTGCTATGCTTAAATTGATTGGTATGAAACCGATTGTTGTTCACGGTGGAGGAAAAGAAATTAGTAAATGGGTACAGTTGATTGGTAAAGAACCGGAGTTTATTAACGGGCTCCGTGTTACAGATACCGAAACAATGGAGATAGCTGAAATGGTTCTTTCCAAAGTCAATAAAGGGCTTGTACAATTAATGCAGAAATTAGGAATCAATGCAGTTGGTATCAGTGGTAAGGATGCAGGTCTTATGACTGTAAAAAAGAAATTCCCGGGAGGAAAAGATATTGGGTTTGTTGGAGAAGTAACAAAGGTTGATGGAAGCATTCTTGATACATTAATTGACAATGATTTTATTCCTGTTATTGCACCAATTGGCTCTTCTGAGGATTTTGAAAGCTATAATATTAATGCTGATGATGCAGCATGTGCAGTGGCAAAGGCATTAAATGCAGAAAAGCTGGTATTCTTAACGGATATTGAAGGGGTGTTTGTGGACCCTAATGATAAGGATACATTGATTTCCGAAATGAGCGTAAAAGAGGCAAAGGAATTTATTGAAAAAGGTATTGTTGGTGGAGGTATGCTTCCAAAGCTTGCTAATTGTATTGATGCTATTGAAAATGGTGTTTCCAGAGTTCACGTGTTAGATGGCCGTGTAGAGCATTGCCTTTTACTTGAATTCTTTACAGAAAAGGGTATTGGTACAGCTATTTTAAATGAACCTTTATTTTAAAGATAAATCTATGTATCATTACATATAGCAATTAAAAAGATAAGTCATGTATGTTATTACATGACTTATCTTTTCATAAGGTCATTGAAAGGAAGATATATGAAAAAAAGAGTTTTTGTATTAGGTCTGATTGGTGCATTGATACTGATATTTGTTACAGGATGCACGCAAGCTAATGAAAAAAATACGATAGAAAACCCAAAACAGGAAGTTACCTATAAACAACTTATGAATAACTGGAAGGAGCTATCCAAGGAAGAAAGTTTGACTTGCTGGTATACTGATTCATCAGATGAAAAATGGTTACAGCGTATGTCCCGGTCTTTTCAGGAAGAATATGGAAAACAAGTGAATCTGGTTTATTATGATGGTAATTCCATTTATGAAGATATGAATATTGCCAATCAAAATGGAAATGGACCGGATGTGTATTTGTGTGGCAATGATCAAATCGAACTTGTAAGAAATACAGGATTAGCTTCGGAAAATGTATTTTTTGATGATAAGTTTTGGGATGATTATTTTCCTCAGGTAACAAAAAAAGCTTTGACATTTAAAAATAAACAATATGGTTTTCCTCTTTATTTTGATACATACTGTCTTGTATATGATTCTAAAATAATGGATACGGCTCCAGCATCTATGGAAGATATTTTGCTCTTTTCTGATGATTATTCTGATACCGGTGCTACAAAGGCAATTTTAAGATGGGATGTTGCGGATCCTTATATTAATACTATGTTTTTGGCTGCATATGCTGATTTGTTTGGAGAAAATGGAGATGATGCAACTTCGTTTCAGGTTTACAATGATAAAACAGTGGAAACCATGACATATTTTAATTCTATTAGTGAGTATATGTGGATGGATAAAAATAATATTTCTCATGAAATTGTAAAAAATAGAATTAAGGAAGGTACTTTGGTTTTGGGGTTATGTAAATCAGATATCCTGCCTGTTTTATCAGAAGCAAATAAGAATGATGAAGTAGAGTATAGAATTTCCTATATGCCAAGTCTTACATCCAAGCTTGCATCAAAATCATTTTCTACCACTTATATTGCAATGGTAAATCCCTATACACAAGATGACAATCTGGCTAATATGTTTGCTTGTTTCTTAAGTTGTGGAAATCCTTCCTTAATGTATGAAGGGAATGGAAAAATTCCGGCTGTCAAACAGGAAGAGGGACTGGATGAAAATCAGTCAGTTGTATATTCACAGTATATGAACTCCTGTCCGGTTCCTAAAGTGTTAGTATTTGGTGATTATATAAGTGAAAGTGCCATTACTTTTGATGCAATATGGGATGGAGAAAATGTAGAAGAACAATTGAAATTACTTCAAAATAAAATGGATGAAAAAATAAATTAACTATAGTTAAATTATCAATATTTCCTTCTGTGATAAAATTTTATAAAGTGAATATACTAAATAAAAACAATGTAGTAATGCATTGTTTTTATTTGTTTTATTAAGAAGGGAGTAAATATGTGGGGATTAATTATTGCATGTATATCCGGGGCATTAATGAGTGTTCAGGGTGTGTTTAACACAGGTGTTACAAAAGAATCCGGTCCGTGGATTACCAATTGTTTTGTTCAATTAACTGCTTTTATTGTTTGTCTTGGATTCTATTTGTTTTCTGAAATAAACAAAGTATCAGTGGGAGATTTGTTTAAAATAGATCATAAATATATGTTGCTGGGTGGTGTGATAGGTGCATTTATAACATTTACAGTTATTAAAAGCATGTCTTGTCTTGGACCGGCACAGGCTATTTTAACGATTGTAGTGGCACAGGTGTTAGTTGGATATTTAATCGAATTTTTTGGTTTGTTTGGTGTAGAAAAGGTTCCATTTTCCTGGACAAAGCTAGTAGGAATCGTAATTGCAATTGTTGGAATCGTCATTTTTAAGTTTGAGAGGTAAGTTTCAGGAAAAAAAGATTAAAAATATCAAAAAACAAGAAAAAAAAGGTTGTAAAATATTGATATTTTCGTTATCATGTTGCTGTATCGAATTATATTAAATTGCTGACACTCCGTGATTTTATTGATTAGACTTAAAAAAGGAGTGTTACATATGAATAAATTAAAATGGATTTATTTTTTGTTTGTTATCTTTTGCGTAACAGGATGCAAACAGGATGAAATAGTAATTACATCAGAAGAGGATATGGAAGCTGTATCGGAAGCAGGTAACATAAACGAGCACAGTGAGAAAGCCTCTGAAGAATTGATATATGTTTATGTTTGCGGTTGTGTGAACAATCCGGGGGTATATTCATTAATGCCGGGAGACAGAGTAGTTGATGCCTTAACTCTGGCAGGAGGAATAACTGAGAATGGTAATCCCCTTGCTGTTAATCAGGCACAGAAGGTTACGGATGGCTTAACACTTTATGTTCCCGGAATAGACGAAACAACAGATGCCGGTATGGTGTCTGCTGTGGATGATGGATTGGTTAATATTAATACTGCAGACAAAGAAACTCTTATGACAGTGCCGGGAATTGGAGAGAGTAAAGCGAATGCGATTATCTCTTACCGTGAGGAGCATGGTAATTTTAATAAGATTGAAGATTTGATGGAGATTTCCGGGATTAAAGAAGGAGTTTTTAACAGGATAAAGGACTACTTGAAAGTAGTCAACTAATGATTTTTTGAAATGTGACACTTTGCGTAATGGCGCAGAGTTTGATATAGAGGAGATTTGTAATGAAAAAGGTTTTGGTTGTTGATGATGAGAAATTAATCGTTAAAGGTATAAAGTTTTCTTTAGAACAAGATGATATGATTGTAACTCCTGCATACGATGGAGAGGAAGCATTGGAATTGGCAAGAAATAACGATTTTGATATGATTTTGTTGGATATTATGCTTCCGGGTTTATCTGGATTTGAAGTATGTCAGGCAATAAGAGATTTTTCTGATGTGCCAATTATTATGCTTACAGCAAAAGGTGAGGATATGGACAAGATTCTAGGTCTTGAATATGGTGCAGATGATTATATAACAAAACCTTTTAATATATTAGAGGTAAAAGCAAGAATAAAAGCAATTATGCGACGTAATCAGAAAAAAACACCTGCTGCCATACAACCTAAAAAGATTGTAGAAGGCGAGCTGATGATTGAATTAGACAGTCGCGAAGTTACGATTGCAGGAGAAGAAATTAATTTAACTGCAAAAGAATTTAATATATTGACTCTTTTATTATTGCATCCAAATAAAGTCTATACCCGTGATGATTTACTGAAGGCTGTATGGGGAAGTGATTCCTTAGGAGATGGCAGAACTGTGGATGTACATGTAAGACGTCTTCGTGAAAAGGTTGAAGAAAATCCGGGTGAACCAAAATACATTCAGACAAAGTGGGGAGTTGGTTATTATTTTAAAAAATAAAAAATCCAATCTGTTCCGTAGTCTGAAGGTTATCATTTTTTTGGCATTCTTTTTATTATCCATGATATCAATGATTTCTTTTACGTATATGATTAGACATGCTTATAATCAGAAATCCCTTGAAGTAAAATTATCTTCTGTACAAAACGAATGTAGTATTATGGGTAATCAAATTCTGGTGAATCAGTTTATTATTGACTCCCTTCAGGATAATTTGAATATGGAAATTGATCAGCTGGCAAATGTATGGGAAGGCCGCATTATGGTAGTGGATTCTAATTACAAAATTGTGAAAGATACATTTACGATTGATCAGGGAAACTATATCATTTACGACAAGGTATTTGATATCATGCATGGCAAACAGGAACGAAGTATTCGTATGCTGGATGACTTTGCGGAAATCATTATTCCTATTGTGAATGCAGATAAGAATATTAATGGCGTTATGATTGCAACAGTTTCTTTGGCTGATATTGAAGCTACCAATGAATATATTGCATTGCAGATGAATATTATGGTAGTTTTGTTTGGTTTAATTTCTTTTATAATTTCCTATGTAATAGTAAAATATGGCTTTAAAGATTTTGCTAAATTAAATAATCAGTTGCAAGGCTTAAATGAAGGTCATCTTGAAAAAATTCAGGTTGGTAAATCGGTAAAAGAGATAGAGGATTTACAAGATTCTTTTAATGTTTTAATAGAAAAAATGCAGGTGTTGGAAACCTCAAGACAGGAATTTGTATCTAATGTATCTCATGAATTAAAAACACCGATTACGTCTATGAAAGTTCTTGCTGATTCTTTGTTATTGCAAGAGGATATTCCGGCAGAATTATACAGAGAATTTATGTCAGACATGGTAGAAGAAATTGACCGTGAAACAAAAATTATTAATGACTTATTGACCTTGGTTAAAATGGACAAAAAAGCTTCTGCTCTTAATATTGAACCTGTTAATATTAATTCTTTGTTAGAATTGTTATTAAAGCGTATCAAACCACTTGCTGCTAAGCGTAATATAGAAGTGGTTTTTGAAAGTTTTCGTGAAGTGGTAGCTGAGGTTGATGAAGTTAAGTTGTCTCTGGCTTTTTCTAATTTGATAGAAAATGCTGTAAAATATAATAATGATGGAGGTAATGTTCACGTATCTCTTAATGCGGATCATAAGTTCTTCTATGTAAAGGTACAGGATAATGGAGTTGGAATTCCGGAAGAATGTCAGGCACAGGTGTTTGAAAGATTTTATCGTGTTGATAAAGCAAGAAGCCGGGAAACCGGAGGAACCGGTTTGGGATTAGCAATTACCCGTAATGCAATTTTGATGCATAAAGGTGCTATTAAGTTGTATTCTGAACCGGGAGAAGGTACTACCTTTACTGTGCGAATTCCACTTAAGTTTGTTAATTAATGATTTAGATATCTGCTATGCTTTTTTCATTGTTTATATGGATGATGAAAATATGCGGATGATATGAATAATAGGAGAAGTAAATGAAAAAATGTGTAATGTGTGTCATATTATTTTTGCTTATTTTTCTCACTGCATGTGGCAAAAATAATAGTGAAAAAAATGATATACAGGAATTAAGGAATAATGAAATATATATTTATTATATGAACTTAGAACAAAATGATTTATATGCAAAACCATTTAAATTGAAAACTGGTGAGGATGTTCTTTCTTTAACTGAAAAAGTAATCGCTGCTTTAGAAGATGTTGCAGAGACTGAGGAGTTTATGTCTCCAATACCAAAGGAGATTACTTATACAGAGTGTAAACATGGACAACGGAAAGGAAATATTGAACTTCATTTTGATGTAATGTATGAAGAACTTACAGCGGAAAATTTGTTGTTTTTCAAAGCATGTGTTGTGAAATCTGTTTTAAATCTGGAGGGAGTTAGTTCTGTTACTTTGTTTTTGAATGATTCAGCAAGCTCTGATGCAGAAAATGCGGTGGTTTCAGAAAGCTTTGATAATGATTCCTTTAATCTGAGTTTTCATGATGAAAATGGATATACTCAGACAGGAACCATTTCCCTGTTCTTTTCCAATCCGGAGGGTACTGTTTTAAAGGAATACAGGAAGGTGGTTGAAATTAGTAACAATACGTCATTACCCCGACTTGTAGTGGAAACGTTAATTGCCGGGCCTAAAAGTGATGAATATAGAAGTACATTATCTCCGGAAACAAAGATTCAAAAAATAACAGTGAAGGATGGTATTTGTTATGTAGATTTGAGTGATGAGTTTTATGATTCGGATAATGAAATACCTAACGATATTATCATCTATTCCGTTGTAAATTCGTTAGTTGAGCTACCTAATGTTTCTAAAGTTCAGTTTTTAAGAAACGGTGAAAAACAATTACTATATCGGGAAAGTCTTCCTTTTGATGGCTTGTTTGAAAGAAATTTGGATTTGATTGAGCAGGAGGCAACAACACAAACCACAACACAGATGACAACAGAGGAAATTGATTTGGAAAAATAGTAATATAAAATTAAATAGTATATAGAGAGGAAATGGCTTTGAAAAGACCAATGATTTTTTTAGTAAGCTTGTTCATACTTGGAGAAATAATAAGCATACAATTATCAGGGGTAAAAATGATGCTATGTTTATTAGGAGTGCTTGTTTTTGTAATAGGTGCTCCTTTTTTAGTGTGTAAAAATAAGAATGATACAATGAGGAAGATATTCTTGTGTGGAGTTTTATTTTTTGTTGGTGGAATCATAAATGTACATCGCATTGACAGGGATATTTTACTATTAGCTTCTACATATGAAAAACCTATCGAGTTTTCCGGTAGAGTAATTGAAATTCAGGAGAAAGAGGTTGTTTCTTTCTATGTTGTCAAAACCAATCAGATCTATTTTGATGGAAAAGAAAATCAAATAAGCAGTAAGATTCGAATTAAAATAAAGGACAGACAAAATGAAATAACGGTAGGTGATTTTATAAAAGCTAAGGGAATCGGAACAGCTTTTAATCAGGCAACAAATTATGGACAATACGACGAGAAAACTTATATGTATGGAAATGGTATTTTTTTAGCAGTAGAAGATATATCAGTAGAAATGATAAGAAGACCGAAGATTTCTATTATAAGTTTATTATATAACACTAAAAAAAGTATGAGGGATGTTTATTATGATAATTTGTCGGAAAAAGATGGGTCTCTGGCATCGGCAATGGTTTTAGGAGAAAAAAAAGAACTGGATTTGGATGTAAAGAAAATGTATCAGAAAAATGGGATTGCCCATTTGATTGCAATATCCGGACTTCATATTGCAATGATTGCTGGTGCACTGTATCAGTTATTGCGAAAACTAGTAGGGGGCTATGTAATACCTGTTAGTGTGGGGATAGGATTTATTATTTTATATGGGTTATTAACAGGGTTGTCTAGTGCAACCTGTCGGGCGGCTATTATGCTTTCAGTCTCATTGTTATCCCAGTTGCTGGGACGAAAGTATGATATTTTGTCTGCAGTCAGTTTTTCCTTAATTGTTATGCTTATAGTAAATCCATATCAAATCGGGCAGGCAGGTTTTTTATTATCCTATGGTGCAATTTTAGGTATTGCGGTTGTAAATCCTATATGGAAGATTATTATCCCGCAAATGCCTATGTGGTTAGAAGGATTGTTTGTAAGTCTGAGTGTACAAATAAGTTTAACCCCTATTATGTTTTATTATTTTTATGAAATACCTATTTTTGGTGTCGTGCTGAATATTATTGTTGTACCATTGATGAGTATATTGCTTTTCTTTTTGATTATTTCAGGAATCATTGGTTTATGGTTTCCCCAGTTAAGTATGATATTATCCTTTCCTGTAAAAATGATTTTCAGGATTTATGAAGGTCTTTGTTTTGTAAATGAACATATACCCTTTCATACATTTTGTATGGGTAAACCCAATGTGTGGTGGGTGGTATTTTATTATCTGTTGTTAATTATGGTTTTGATTGTAGTGTATTTGTTTGCAGATTATAAAGAATGGATTTATAAATATAAAATACTGATTATTTGTATCATGCTTTTGGGATTAGGGTTTTTATTGTCTCCGTTATTTATTAGGAGCCAGCTTCTTGTCAGTATGTTTGATGTTGGACAGGGAGATTGTATTTATATTCGGACTCCAAGCCGTTATCATATATTAGTGGATGGTGGAAGCAGTTCTAAAAAAAATGTCGGAACTTATATTATGGGAAATGGATTAAAATATTATGGTTGTGATGTTTTAGATTTTGTTGTGGTAACTCATAGTGACAGTGACCATTACAGTGGGATAAAAGAATTATTGGAAGAGGATAGTATTAAAATTAAAAATTTTATTGTTCCCGGTATTGAAAACCCGGATGATTCTTATTTGGAGTTAGTTAAGTTAGCAAGAAGCAGAAAATGTAATATTGTGTATATGTGCAAGGGTGAAAAAATGAGTCTGGATGGATTAACATTTCAATGTCTGAATCCGCAAAAAAAATATTATGAGGATAAAAATACCGGCAGTCTGGTGTTTTTGTTACAGTATCAGAAATTTGATATGTTATTAACCGGTGATATGGATGAGACTGTTGAAAATACTTTGTTAAAGCAAAATAAAAACTGGTTAGCAAATGAAATAGGAGGAACACTGGATATCATAAAGGTTTCCCATCATGGTTCTAATACTGCATCTCAAAAGTCTTTTATAGAGTTTTTGAAACCGGACATTGCACTGATTTCAGTGGGAGAAAATAATTCTTTTGGACATCCTCACAAGGAAACGATGGAAACTCTGGAAAAGGCCGGTTGTGCTGTTTATGAAACAAAAAAAAGCGGACAAATAATGATAACAATAAATAATAAGATTACAGTTCATCAGTATCGATAACAGATACTTCATAATAAGAGAAAATTCAGTTATTTATGAATATATATCATCCTGACATAGTCAAAAGTTTTATTTCGTGGTATGATTGTTACAGAAAAAAGAATGGAGCATTCCTGTAATTTAGAAATAATGCCAATTGAATAAAAAGAAACCTCTGA
>JBJENY010000016.1:0-4958 GCA_051880435.1 Lachnospiraceae bacterium
ACATGTTGGTGTCCTCTTCCCTATTTTCTTTTCCTACAAAAACTTTACGCTAGCCATTTTTAAAAATGTATAAAATCAAGCCGAAAATTGTGCAATTTCATATCCCTTCATACGATACTCCAATCTAAACTTATCAGCAAGTAATGCAATAAATTCCGAATTGGTAGGTTTTCCTTTACCGGAATTCACATTGTATCCAAACAATTCTTCCATAGAATCAAGCTTTCCTCTATCCCAGGCCACCTCTATTGCATGGCGAATAGCACGTTCTACAGAGCTGTTAGTTGTACGATACTTCTGTGCAATGGAAGGATATAAAAATTTTGTTATATAATTTAACATTTCAGGATCTTTCACAGACATAATGATGCCTTCCCGAATATATTGGTAGCCTTTTATATGTGCCGGAATACCAATTTCCCTTATTAAATTTGTAACATCATTTTCTAATGCAGACTCGAATATAAACTGCTTTTGTTCCTCCGTCATACCTTCTCTTTGTTTTTTGCGTTGTTTTTCTTTTTCATACCGTTCCAAAATCCGTTCCAGTATTTTTGCAATAAATCGAGGTTCCTGATTATTCATAAAATAATAATCCGCACCGGCAGTATATGCCAAATCTATAATCATTTGAGATGTACTATCTGTTAAAAACACAAACTGTTTATCCTCTGCCTTCTTACACTCTTGTAAAAGTGAAATGCCGTCTCCACCTTGCAATACAATGTCAGAAATAATCAGGTCAGGTTCTGAATTTCTAATATGCTGACATATGATATCATACTCATCATCCATGGTTTCAATAATATAATCGTACTGTTTCATATAACGAAATATTTCATTTGTAATTGTTTTATTTCTTTGAGCTACTAATATTTTTACACTATTTACCATAACATTATCCCTCACTTTTATTCTCCCTAAATTTGTTACGTTATTGTTTCAAAGATTTTGGTATATTTAGCCTGATACGATCAGCCATTAATGCAATAAATTCTGAATTAGTGGGCTTTCCTTTATCTGCCTGAATGGTATATCCAAACAAGTCATGAATCATATCTATATTTCCTCTTTCCCATGCTACTTCAATGGCATGACGAATCGCACGTTCCACTCTGGTATCTGTGGTATCATATTCTTTTGCAATATCCGGATAAAGCTGCTTTGTTACAGCGTTTAAAATATCCACATCCTCAACAGCCATTAAAATAGCAGTTCGTAAATAAAGATAGCCCTTTATATGTGCAGGAACTCCAATTTCATGAAGCATTTTCGTTACATATAAATTCAAATCTTTTTCCTGATTCGTTTGTTTCACAATCAATTCTTCAATTGGTAATGCAGCTCCATTTTTCTGGTTCTTAAATGGAATTTCCGTAATACATTTTTCTAAAGAGTTTTCATCATTTTCCCATGGCAAAAAACAGACATTTTTTCGATTTTGCAAAATGTTTAAGATTTTTGTCTGATTTTGTCCTGCTACCAAGACAAATCGTACATGGTCAAAACTGGTATCCAGCCGAACATTTTCGATAACACCAATGCCGTCTAACTTTGGCATAACAGGGTTTAATATTACTAAATCCGGCGCCTTTTCTTTTATGTGATTTAGAAGTTCATCTCCCGTTTCATATGTACCTAAAAGATTGCATTGTGTTTGTCGTCTTACAATGTCTTCTGTTTTCTTTCGCATAGTTTCATCATGATTACCAATCATTACATTAATCATACGAGCCCTCCTCATTTTGAAATATGCTACTTCATATTTTTCTACTAAAATATACCAAAACCAAAATTTTTATTTAAGTTGATAAAGAACAAAAATCTTATTTTCCCCCCAATTTTTTTGTTTTACAAAACAACATATGTATTTTTTTGATATAAAAACATATTTATTTTATTGATTTTATTATGTCAAACAGTAAGTAATAAATTTCAACATATTATAATGAATAAAGCCAGTAGTTTTTTTCCATTGTAAATATTATACATAAAAAGACATAATAAGACATAAAGAAACATAAAGACTTAAAAATGTAAAGCATAAAGATATAGAGACTTATAGACTTATAGACAAAGTGACACAAAGACATCATAAAAACATCAAACCTGATTAACCGGTTTGATGTCTAAATTTTAATATATAATTTATTCATACTCTAACATCTCCTGAATAAATATTCCATATCCCTTTGTTGGATCATCCACAAAAACGTGTGTTACAGCACCTACAATTTTACCATTTTGCAATATTGGAGATCCGCTCATTCCTTGTACAATACCACCAGTCAATGCAATCAGTTTTTCATCTCTGACTACAATTTCCATTTGGGGATCACCATTTTCATTATTATGAATATTTGTAATCTCTATTTCATATAATTCTTTTTTACCACTTACAAAAGATTGAATATAGGCAGTACCTAAGGAAACATCCTCTTTTGCACAAATCTCTACTCCACTATTTCCTGTAAGCTTTGTCAGATAATCCGATGTAATTTCTCCATAAATCCCATATATTTCATTATCTATAATTTCTCCTACAACATTTTCTTTTTGATAGGATATCATACCTTGAATTTCTCCGGGTTTTCCTTTTTTCCCCTTTTCAATTCCAAAAATATCTGCATAATAAATATCACCATTTGCAACACTCAAGTTTTTTCCTGTATCTGCATCCGTCACACTATGACCTAAAGCCATAAAACGATTATCATCTAAGTAAGTTACTGTTCCAAGACCCTGCAAATCATCTCGGACCCAGATTCCAACCTTATAAACCCCTATACCGGTTTCTACCGGAGCAACTTTCACTTCAATTTCTTTATCATTACGTAACAGACCAAATATCAATGTATCCCCATTACAATTTGTTATTTTATCCACTAATTGTTTTTTTGATAAAATTTTTTCTCCGTTTAAAGTCTGAATATAATCTCCCGGTAACAGCTTGTTTTTTGCAGGTGCATAACTTTTACCATTTAAATCCGTCACTTCACTGGTATCAATAACCAAAATTCCTGCCGTATTAATATAGATTCCTACGGTCTGTCCAACAGGAATCACTTTTTTATTCATGTTTCCCGATACAGGGGTCGTTTTGGGATTCGATATTTTGTAACCAACGCCCGCGGCACAAAAAATGTATATGATTGTAATTACCAATAATCCCTTTAAAAAATTACGATATTGCTGCATAATCCACCATCCTTAAAAAAGAAAACTCATACTAACTGTATTTACAATTAGTATGAGTGAAAACACAACAAATCAATCAGTCAACCTTTGCCTTACTTGCCAATTCTTTCATTTCTCTCGCACTTTCCAATACGGTATCTGTTATCTTAACGCCTCCAATTAATCTTGCAAGTTCCTCAATTTCCTGATTTTTATTTAATTTTTTAATATTGGTTATGGTCTGATTTTCTTCAACATGTTTTTCGATTAAATAATGATGATTTGCCATGGCCGCAATTTGTGGCAAGTGGGTAATACAAATCACCTGATGATTTTTTCCAATGCCATGAATTTTTTCTGCAACCATTTGTGCAGTACGGCCACTAATTCCTACATCAATTTCATCAAAAATTAATGTTTCAATTCCATCCGCATCCGCAAGCTGGGATTTTAATGCAAGCATAATTCTTGATAATTCACCACCGGATGCCACCTGCCATAAGGGTTTCATTTCTGCACCAATATTTGTAGATATAATAAAATACGCATAATCAAAACCATCTGCCGTATACTGTTCCTTTTCCTCAAAAACCATATCAAACCGGACATCTAAAAAATTCAAATCAATTAACGCCTTCGTAATGCCTTTTGTAAGCTGGGTAGCAACGTCTTTTCTTTTATTACGCAATTGTTCACATGCAAATTTTAAATCTTTTTCTTTTTCATCACGTTTTTTTGTTAACGCTGATAAAAATTGTTCCTGATGAATTAATTTATCCAATTGTTCATCTAAAGCATCACCATAAGCTAACACAGCCTCTATGGTTTTTCCATATTTAGCCTTTAAATGATTCACTGTATTTAATCTTTCTTCAATCTGTAAAAACTCTTCCTGGGAAAAAGAATTATTTTCCAAATATTCCCTGGCACTCCGGGAAAAATCTGATAACAGGTCTGATACAGTTCCTAACAGTTCACACATTGGTGTTAATTCATTATCATAATCCACAATCCCGGCTAACTCTCTAATAGAACGGTCAATTCCATCACAAGCAGCATTTTGTGTAAACTGATATGCAGCAGATAACCCTTCAGTAATATTTTTACCATTTAAGGCTTTATGATACATGATTTCTAATTCTTCATCTTCACCAATTTTTAAGTTCGCATTTTTAATTTCATTTTTTTCAAACTCAAGTAAATCTAACTGTCTTGCTTTTTCCTCCTCATCAAAAGAAAAAGATTCCAGTTCCTTTACTACGCTGTGATATTCTTTAAAAAGAATTGCCACCTGCTCTTTTAAAGGACCAATAGATTCTTTTCCATACTGGTCTAACAACTTTAAATGATTAGCCGGAATTAATAAGGATTGATGTTCATGCTGTGCGTGCAAATCCAATAATAAAGACGAAATTTCTCTGACTTTCGTTAATGTAACTGTCTCTCCGTTTACTTTACTGACACTTCTGTTGCCTACGATTTTTCTGCTTAAAACTAATTCCCCATCAACAATATCAGGAACCTCCATAGATTGCAGTTTTTCTATCACATCCTTATCAGTAACAGAAAACAGAAGTTCTACAAAACCATATTCTGCATCTTCCCTTACAAAATCCTTTGGTGTTTTCCCTCCAAGAGCAAGCATAATAGAGTCAATTACAATTGACTTACCTGCACCGGTTTCCCCTGTGAGTATATTTAAATTATCAGAAAAATCAATGTCTATTTCATTGATTAATGCCATGTTTTTAATATGTAAATTTAGTAACATATAACACCTC
>JBJENY010000017.1:0-25431 GCA_051880435.1 Lachnospiraceae bacterium
ACCGGGTCATGGCAGACCGGAAAATGAGTTTAAATGAATTATCAGAAAAGGTTGGTGTCTCTAACGTCAATCTTTCCAAAATCAAAACAGGAAAAATCAGTGCCATCCGTTTTTCCACACTTGAGGCCATTTGTGAAGTTTTGGATTGCCAACCGGGAGATATATTGGAATATGAAAAATAAATAATTATAACAGTACGTTCAAAATAATTGGGACAGTCCCCGTAGAGGGAGCTGTCCCAATTGATTTTGAATCATATTATATACCTATTCTAAAGTTAACAAACCATCCTCAATATTTCCATCAATACAATATATACCAACATAAGGTTTTTCCAAATAAGTATTATTATTTTCAAAATAATAATACACGATTTCCTCTGTATCCTTCATTAACAGATGAATTTTTCCATAAGAATTTTTAGTTGGAACATCCTGTATCGACTCTTTGTTTGTTATTTTTGACGTATTTAAAATTTCAACTATTTCATTAATCGTATCTATTTCACTATATTGAATCTCTTTTCCCTCTAATGATATTACAGATATACTTATGATTTGTTCCTCATTTTCTATAAGCATATCCTTTTCCATATTCTTACCACAACCAATTAAAAAAAGAATAGTTACAAAAAGAAGCACAACATAAATAACTAATTTATTTTTCACATAAAATCCTCTTTTCCTTTATTTTTCACCAATTTTTGATGATTTTACAAGTCTATTGTTTTTATTATTTTACAGCATCCTGTACGCACAGCAGTTTTCGTATATTTTTTAAATGTTGAATGTAAAACCGTATTGGGATATTTTTTCGCCAAAAGTCTGCCTAAAAAATGGGGTCAGACACAATATTGTCCACCCCATTTATTTATCTGTTATTTATGCATTTTTTGTCACGCCAAGGTCAACTTTCTCACCATTGATATTCCAGTTCTTGGTATATCCCTTAGCTTCACCATATTCGATTGCTGTCGCAAGGACATCACCAAAGATTACCGCTTCATTATTCTTCATAATTTCTGCAATCTTATCATTGCCCGCTATAGAAATGGTAATCTTATCCATTACCTCAAAGCCGGCTTCCTTACGCATGGTCTGTACCTTGGAAATGATTTCACGGACGAAACCTTCCTCAATTAACTCTGGAGTTAACTTCTTCTCAAGTACAACTGTTACTGTGTTATCAGATACGGTTTCGTAATCAGGATTTTCTGCCAAATCAATTAACAAATCCTCTTCGGCAAGAGAAACCTCTACATCACCAACATTAAACTTCAAACTACCCTCACTCTTAAGAGTATCCATAGCTGCTTTTCCATCAACATTAGCCAGATATTCCTTAATGCCTCCTAACTGCTTACCGAACTTTGGACCAACGGTCTTTAACTGTGGCTTAAAGCTATAGGATGCAAATTCAGATACATCATCCTTAAAGGTAACTGCCTTTACATTTAACTCATCTTCAATAATCTCAACGAAAAACTCAGAAAGCTCTTTTGCAGCCTTAACATACATATTACCGATTGGCTGACGGTTCTTGATATTTGCAGCATTTCTGGCAGCACGGCCGGAAACAACAATCTTAAGTACCTCATCCATGTCTGCCTCTAACTCTGAATCAATTACCTTCTCATCTGCAACAGGGAAGTCGCAAAGATGGATGGACTTTGGTGCACTCTTGTCAAGATTTGCTACAAGATTCTGGTAAATATCCTCTGTCATAAATGGAATCATAGGCGCTGCTGCCTTACAAAGATTAACTAATGCAGTATAAAGTGTCATGTATGCATTAATCTTATCCTGCTCCATTCCCTTTGCCCAGAAACGATCACGGGAACGTCTTACATACCAGTTACTCATATCATCCACAAACTCTGAAAGAGCACGGGTTGCCTCCGGAATCTTATAGCTTCCAAGAGATTCATCAACAGTCTTTATCATTGTATTCATCTTAGATAACAGCCATTTATCCATAACAGATAACTTGTCATAATCTAAGCTGTATTTTGTCGGGTCAAACTGGTCAATTTCTGCATACAGTACATAGAATGCATAGGTATTCCAAAGAGTACCCATGAATTTTCTCTGACCTTCCACTACCGCATCTTCATGGAAACGGTTTGGTAACCATGGAGCAGAATTACTGTAGAAGTACCAACGGATTGCATCTGCACCGTAAGCATTTAATGCTTCCATCGGATCAACTGCATTTCCTTTGGACTTACTCATTTTATTTCCATCTTTATCTAATACATGACCTAATACAATGACATTCTTGTATGGTGCCTTATCAAAAATAAGTGTTGAAATTGCCATTAATGAATAGAACCATCCACGAGTCTGGTCAACCGCCTCAGAAATAAAGTCAGCCGGGAAGTTTTCCTCAAAAATATCCTGATTCTCAAATGGATAATGCCACTGTGCAAATGGCATAGCACCTGAGTCGAACCAGCAGTCAATAACCTCCGGAACACGCTTCATTTCTCCGCCACAATCCGGACAAATCACAGTTACATCATCAATATAAGGACGGTGAAGCTCAATATCATCAGGACAATTATTACTCATGCTCTTTAACTCTTCAATGGAACCAATTGCATGCTGCTTACCACAAGAACACTGCCAGATGTTAAGAGGTGTTCCCCAATAACGGTTACGGGAAAGTCCCCAATCCTGTACATTCTCAAGCCATGCACCAAAACGTCCCTTACCAATACCTTCCGGAATCCAGTTAACGGTATTGTTATTCTTAACAAGACGATCCTTAACAGCAGACATCTTAATAAACCATGTATCACGAGCGTAGTAAATAAGTGGAGTATCACATCTCCAGCAGAATGGATAATCATGCTCAAACTTAGGTGCATCAAATAGTAAACCATCCTTCTCTAAATCAACTAAGATTGGCTTATCTGCATCCTTAACAAACATACCGGCATAAGGGGTATCCTCTGTCATCTCACCCTTACCATTTACAAACTGAACAAATGGAAGACCGTAATTACGTCCAACATTTGCATCATCCTCACCAAATGCAGGAGCAATATGAACGATACCGGTACCATCTGACATGGTTACATAGCTGTCACAGGTAATGTAATGTCCTTTTTCAGGAAGCTTTGCAACATAATCACCGGTACATTTGAATAACGGCTCATACTCTTTATGCTCTAAATCTTTACCAACATATGTTTCTAGTACTTCATAAGCTGCTACGCCTTCTTCGGCATTTCCAAGCTTACCTAATACAGTATCAAGTAGAGCCTGCGCCATATAATAGGTATAACCGTCTGCAGCCTTTACCTTACAATATTTTTCATCCGGATTCACACAAAGGGCAACGTTACTTGGCAATGTCCAAGGAGTTGTGGTCCATGCAAGGAAATATGCATCCTCTCCAACAACCTTAAAACGTACTACTGCTGAACGCTCTTTTACTGACTTATATCCCTGCGCAACCTCATGACTTGACAAAGGTGTACCACAACGAGGACAATAAGGAACAATCTTAAAACCCTTATATAATAATCCCTGGTCCCAAATCTTCTTTAATGCCCACCATTCAGACTCAATAAAGTCATTATGATAAGTAACATATGGGTCATCCATATCAGCCCAGAAACCAACCTTTCCGGAAAATTCTTCCCACATTCCCTTGTACTGCCATACCGATTCTTTACATTTACGAATAAATGGATCCAGACCATAAGCTTCTATCTGCTCTTTTCCGTCAATTCCTAATTCCTTCTCAATTTCCAGCTCAACAGGAAGACCATGGGTATCCCATCCTGCCTTACGGATAATCTTATGGCCTTTCATAGTCTGATATCTTGGAATCATATCCTTAATTACACGGGTAAGCACATGACCAATATGTGGCTTACCATTTGCTGTTGGAGGTCCGTCATAAAATGTATATACAGGACATCCTTCCTTTTCTTCAATGGATTGCTCAAAAATCTTATTTTCCTTCCAAAAGTCTAATGTCTTTTGCTCACGCTCTACAAAGTTTAAGTTTGCTGATACCTTTTCGTACATTTTTTTCTTCCTTTCTCTATTAGTTTAATGGATTCTCCAAATAAACCTCACTATCTTCCGGTCCTTTATATAATCCTTCATAAATCTTTGTTCCATCTGCGGTTACAAATAAATCTGTAAGCTTTGACATATGATCATCAACAAGCCAACGCCAGTCAAATACCAAATAGGTCACACCATCAATTTGTACATTCTCAATATAACCATAAGAATATTCATTACCTGTCTGCTCATCCCTTTCTCCAAGGGTAACCATAAGCATTGCTGTTGCATCCTCAGGAGAAATAGCAGTCACGCCACTGTCAGAAGCAGAATTGTCCACTTCAGTCGTTGTTTCTTCTGATATTTCTTCCGCCTGGTCTACAATTCGTGTTGTAGGTTCTTCTGTTTCTACTTCTGAAGCTTCTATATCATCCGCCACCTCTAATGCACCAAATTCTACTGAAACCTCTCCTGTTTCCTCTGTGGTATTTTGTTTACCACAACCGGTAAATGCAAAAACAGATACAGCCAATAAAAGAATCAACCCTTTTTTCTTCATCATTCTCAATCCTTTCCATCAAAAATAAAAGCCCTTTCCATCCTGTATCAGGACGAAAAGGGCAAAATTTCGTTATACCACCTAATACAATGTACTCCAACATATATAATCATAGTAAATTCCTATATTATCTTTTGTCTTTATACATGGTTTCTATAACGGGAAACAGCCGTTGAATCCTACTTAAAATGTCTGTTATCTGACAATCATATCAAATGACAATCCGTTCAGTTCAAAACTCCAGAGTGATTTTCATTTTCCACCTACTCCTATCCGGCTTCCACCATCCCGAACTCGCTTGCCAATTCCAGTTTCGTAAGAAAACTACTGTCTCTATCATCGTCTTTCCAAAGATAGTTAATTTATAGCATTTTCAAGGTATTTTGTCAATACACGGAAGTCCTTGAAATAATATGTATTTTGTCTTGTTACTCATATATTTACTCCCTTGTATTGACACTTGCCATATACAAAGAGTCACCCTTCATTATACATGAAAAGTGACTCATTTATAGTATTACAAAAACTACTCTTCCGTTGTAATTACGGTATCCTCTGAAGCCTCTACCTCATCACTATAAGCTTCCAGATTAAGATCCTCATCATCAAAATTAATAATGGTATCTTCACTATCAAGCTTAACATTACGATAACGCTTCATACCGGTACCAGCCGGAATCAACTTACCAATTAATACATTCTCCTTCAAACCAATCAAAGGATCTACTTTACCCTTAATCGCAGCTTCCGTAAGAACCTTTGTTGTTTCCTGGAAGGATGCAGCAGATAAGAATGAGTTCGTTGCAAGAGATGCCTTAGTAATACCAAGCATTACCTGAGTACCTGTAACAGGCTCTTTTCCTTCACTTAATAACTTCTCATTAATTGCATTAAACTCTAATACATCTACCATTGTTCCCGGTAAGTAATCACTATCACCACTGGTTTCAACACGAATCTTCTTAAGCATCTGACGAACGATAACCTCAATATGCTTATCGTTGATATCTACACCTTGTAAACGATATACCTTCTGTACCTCACGTGTCATGTAATCCTGAACGGCACGAACACCCTTAATCTTCAAGATATCATGTGGATTTACAGAACCAATTGTAATTTCGTCACCGGCTTCAATCACCTGACCATCTAATACTTTGATACGAGAATCATAAGGAATTAAGTATGCCTTAGCTTCTCCATTTTCTTCGTTTGTAATTACTACTTCACGTTTCTTCTTTGTATCACGAATCTGAACTCTACCACCAAACTCAGCGATAATAGCCGGACGTTTTGGCTTACGTGCCTCAAAGATTTCCTCTACTCTAGGAAGACCCTGAGTAATATCATCACCGGCAACACCACCGGTATGGAAAGTTCTCATGGTAAGCTGTGTACCAGGTTCACCGATAGACTGAGCGGCAATAATACCAATAGCCTCACCAACCTGTACTGCAAGACCGGTTGCCATGTTAGCACCATAACACTTAGAACATACACCAATTGTTGACTTACAGTTAAGGATATTACGGATTTTAAGCTTTGTAAGGCTTTCACCCTTCTCATTAACACCATTTGCCAAAATGTTCTTCGCACGTTTTGGTGTAATCATATGATTCGCTTTTACAATCATATTACCGTCTTTGTCGTATACAGACTCAGCTGCATAACGTCCGGTAATACGCTCTTCAAAGCTCTCAATCATTTCTTTACCTTCCATGATTGCCTCTACATAAGCACCTGGAATCTCACCTGTTCCGGCACAACAATCCACCTCACGAATAATCAAATCCTGTGATACATCAACTAAACGACGAGTCAGATAACCGGAGTCAGCGGTACGGAGCGCTGTATCTGAAAGTCCCTTACGAGCACCGTGGGCAGAAATGAAGTACTCCAATACATCAAGACCCTCACGGAAGTTGGACTTAATCGGTAACTCGATTGTACGACCGGTTGTATCAGCCATCAATCCACGCATACCTGCTAACTGCTTAATCTGCTGATTAGAACCACGGGCACCGGACTCAGCCATCATCTTAATATTGTTATAAGTATCAAGACCCTCTAACAGTGCTGTCGTAAGCTTCTTATCTGCTGCCTCCCATGTACGAACAGTTGCTGTATAACGCTCTTCCTCTGTAATATAACCATTTTTAAACTTATCTAAAATTAAGTCTACTGTATCCTGTGCATCCTTTAAGATCTGCTTCTTAGCGGCAGGCACAGTCATTTCTGAAATAGATACAGTAAGTGCAGCTCTTGTAGAATACTTGTAACCAATACTCTTAATATCATCTAACACTTCTGCAGTCTTAGTTGCACCATGAGTATTAAATAATCTGTCAAGAATTCCCTTTAACTGTTTCTTACCTACAAGATAATCAATTTCAAGAGCTAATTCATTACCAGGAATGGTACGATCAACAATTCCTAAATCCTGAGGAATAATCTCATTAAATAAAATTCTTCCTAATGTTGACTCTATTGTAGTTGTCAATGGCGTACCATCCGGTGCAGTACCCCTAATACGAACTTTAATCTTTGAATGTAATGTAATTACTTTATTTTCGTAAGCTAAAATTGCCTCGTTCTTTGACTTAAAGTACTTACCTTCACCCTTATCACCCGGCTTATCAATTGTTAAATAATAAATACCAAGTACCATATCCTGGGAAGGAACTGCTACCGGCGCACCATCTGAAGGCTTTAACAGGTTGTTAGGTGATAACAATAAGAAACGACACTCAGCCTGAGCTTCTACTGATAATGGTAAATGCACAGCCATCTGGTCACCATCGAAGTCAGCGTTAAACGCTGTACATACCAATGGATGAAGCTTAATCGCCTTACCTTCTACCAAAATTGGCTCAAACGCCTGAATACCTAATCTATGAAGGGTCGGGGCACGGTTAAGCATAACCGGATGTTCTTTGATAACATCCTCTAATACATCCCAAACCTCTGTCTCTAACTTCTCAACCATCTTCTTAGCTGATTTTACATTATGAGCAAGCTTACGGAATACTAACTCCTTCATAACGAAAGGCTTAAATAATTCGATTGCCATTTCCTTTGGAAGACCACACTGATAAATCTTTAATTCCGGACCAACTACGATAACGGAACGACCTGAGTAGTCAACACGCTTACCAAGTAAGTTCTGACGGAAACGTCCCTGCTTACCCTTTAACATATCTGATAATGACTTTAATGCACGGTTTCCGGGACCTGTAACTGCACGTCCACGACGACCGTTATCAATCAAAGCATCAACTGCTTCCTGTAACATACGCTTCTCATTACGAACAATAATATCAGGAGCACCTAACTCTAACAAACGATTTAAACGGTTGTTACGGTTAATAATACGACGATATAAATCATTTAAATCAGAAGTTGCAAAACGTCCACCATCTAACTGAACCATCGGACGAATATCCGGTGGAATGACAGGCACTGCATCAAGAATCATCCATTCCGGCTTATTATCCGAATTACGGAATGCTTCCACAACCTCTAAACGTTTAATAATCTTTGCACGCTTCTGTCCTGTTGCTTCCTTTAACTCTGCACGAAGGGTTTCTGATTCCTTTTGCAAATCAATATTCTGCAACAACTCTTTCACTGCTTCTGCACCCATGCCTGCACGGAAGGAACCAAATCCATATTCTTCCTCTGCATCACGGTACTCTTTTTCTGTTAAAATCTGCTTATATGCCAAATTGGTTTCTCCGGCATCTAATACAATATAAGAAGCAAAATATAAAACTCTCTCTAGAATTCTTGGCGTAATATCTAATAACAATCCCATTCTACTTGGAATTCCCTTGAAATACCAAATATGAGAAACAGGTGCTGCCAATTCGATATGACCCATTCTTTCACGTCTTACATTTGACTTTGTAACCTCAACACCACAACGGTCACAAATTACACCTTTATAACGAATCTTCTTATACTTACCACAGTGACACTCCCAGTCTTTGCTAGGTCCAAAGATTCTCTCACAGTACAAGCCATCCTTTTCAGGCTTTAATGTACGGTAGTTAATTGTCTCTGGTTTTTTAACCTCACCGTGAGACCATTCTCTGATTCGCTCAGGAGAAGCAAGGCCAATCTTAATCGCGTCAAAATTCATCTGTTCTTCTGTTTCTTGATTATTCATTGTTGACATTTATTCTGCTCTCCTTCCATTATTCATCATAATCATCATAAGAGTCTTCATCGTAGCCATCATCATAGCCATCATCTGAATCACCCTCTAATTCATATATTTCATCATTTTCATCGATACCACTATATCCATGTTCTTTCATTTCAGCTTCGTCATTTTGATAATCCATGCCGGCAACGTTACGAACATCATCATTACCGTAGTCTACACTCTCACCGATTTCAACTTCAGTATTATCCTCACGTAATACACGAACATCCAATGCCAAAGACTGGAATTCCTTAAGCAATACCTTGAAAGACTCTGGGATACCCGGAGTAGGAATATTCTCACCCTTAATAATTGCCTCGTAAGTCTTAACTCGTCCAACAACATCATCGGACTTAACAGTTAAGATTTCCTGCAAGGTGTAAGAAGCACCATAAGCCTCTAAAGCCCAAACCTCCATCTCACCGAAACGCTGTCCACCGAACTGTGCCTTACCACCAAGTGGCTGCTGTGTAACCAATGCATATGGTCCGGTCGAACGGGCATGAATCTTATCATCTACCAAATGGTGAAGCTTCAAGTAGTGCATGTAACCAATGGATACAGGAGAATCAAATTCCTCACCTGTTCTACCATCACGAAGTCTTACCTTACCTGTACGGTCAATTGGAACACCCTTCCACTCTTCACGGTGATCACGGTTCTCATACAAATAATCCATTACCTCATCGGATACCTGATTTCTCCACTTCTTATCAAACTCATCCCATTCTGTGTTAACGTAATCGTTAGCCATTTCAAGAGTTTCCATAATATCTTCCTCGTTTGCTCCATCAAATACAGGAGTAGAAATCTTAAATCCTAATGCCTTTGCAGCAAGACCTAAGTGTAACTCTAATACCTGTCCAATGTTCATACGGGAAGGCACACCTAATGGATTTAATACAATATCAAGAGGACGTCCATTTGGAAGGAATGGCATATCTTCTACCGGTAAAATACGGGAAATAACACCCTTGTTACCATGACGACCAGCCATCTTATCACCAACAGAAATCTTTCTCTTTTGTGCAATATATACACGAACAGATTTGTTAACACCCGGAGACAATTCATCTCCGGCATCTCTTGTAAATACCTTTGTATCAATAACAATACCATATGCTCCATGTGGAACACGTAATGAAGTATCTCTTACTTCTCGGGCCTTCTCACCAAAGATTGCACGAAGTAATCTCTCTTCAGCAGTAAGCTCTGTCTCTCCCTTAGGAGTAACCTTACCAACTAAAATATCACCGGCACGAACTTCTGCACCAATACGAATAATACCATTCTCATCTAAATCTTTTAATACATCTGCACCATGTCCTGCCAAATCTCTTGTGATTTCCTCAGAACCAAGCTTTGTGTCACGGGCTTCACACTCATACTCTTCAATATGAACAGATGTATAAACATCTTCCTGCACTAATCTTTCACTTAGCAATACCGCATCCTCGTAGTTATAACCTTCCCAGGTCATAAATCCGATTAATGGGTTCTTACCTAAGGCAATTTCACCATTTGAAGTTGATGCACCATCTGCAATAACCTCACCGGCCTTCACACGCTCACCCTTAACAACAATTGGTCTTTGATTCATACAGTTTGCCTGGTTACTTCTTGCAAATTTAATTACATGGTAAGTATCCTTTGTTCCATCATCACATTTCACAACGATTTCCTTACTTGTTGACTTTTCAACAACACCGTCATGCTTAGCAACAATACATACACCGGAATCCACAGCTGCCTTTGCTTCCATACCGGTACCAACAACAGGAGATTCTGTTTTTAATAAAGGAACCGCTTGACGCTGCATATTAGAACCCATAAGGGCACGGTTCGCATCATCATTTTGCAAGAAAGGAATCATGGATGTAGCAACCGAGAATACCATCTTAGGAGATACGTCCATTAAATCAACGCGATTCTTATCAAACTCTGCCGTCTCTTCTCTGTAACGACCGGCAATACGATTTCTTACAAATGTACCATCCGGATTTAACTGCTCATTCGCCTGAGCAACAATATAATTATCCTCTTCATCTGCTGTAAGATATACTACTTCATCTGTTACAACAGGATTTTCAGGATTTGACTTATCAATCTTACGATATGGTGCCTCTACAAAACCATACTCATTAATTCTTGCATAACAAGCAAGAGAGTTAATCAAACCAATGTTAGGACCTTCAGGTGTCTCAATCGGACACATACGACCATAGTGGGTGTAATGAACGTCTCGAACCTCAAATCCGGCACGGTCACGGGAAAGACCACCAGGACCTAATGCTGATAAACGTCTCTTATGTGTAAGCTCAGAAAGAGGGTTGTTCTGATCCATAAACTGTGACAACTGGGAACTACCAAAGAATTCCTTAACAGCTGCTGTTACCGGTTTAATATTAATCAATGACTGTGGTGAAATTGTTTCAATATCCTGAGTTGACATTCTTTCACGCACAACTCTTTCAAGACGGGACATACCAATACGATACTGGTTCTGTAATAATTCACCAACAGCACGGATACGACGATTACCTAAATGGTCAATGTCATCATCATTACCGATACCATACTCTAAATGCATATTATAGTTGATAGATGCCAAAATATCTTCTTTGGTAATATGCTTTGGAATCAAATCATGTACATCACGCTTGATGGCTCTCTTCAATTCCTCTTCGTCTTTATATTCTTCAAGTAAATTAGCTAAAACAGGGTAAAATACATCTTCTTCAATGCCAAGCTCTGCAACATCAAAGTCAACAAACTCTTTCATGTCAACCATCATATTGGATAATACTTTGACATTTCTTTCTTCTGACTGAATCCATACATAAGGAACTGCTGCATTCTGAATCGCAGTAGCAAGTTCTCTTGTCACTTTTTCTCCGGCATTGGCAAGAATTTCGCCGGTAAGCGGACTTACAACATTCTCTGCCAATACATGTCCGGTAATACGATTCTTAAGAGCAAGCTTCTTATTATACTTATAACGACCAACCTTTGCCAGGTCATAACGTCTTGGATCAAAGAACATTGCATTAATGAGACTTTCTGCACTTTCTACTGCCAAAGGCTCACCCGGACGGATTTTTTGGTATAACTCTAATAAACCTTCCTCATAATTAGTGGAATGGTCTCTCTCAATACTTGCAAGAATCTTTGGCTCATCACCAAATAACTCTCTGATTTCTTCATTTGTTCCAATACCTAATGCACGAATCAAAACAGTAATTGGAACCTTACGATTTCTATCTACACGAACATTAAATACGTCATTGGAATCGGTCTCATACTCTAACCATGCACCACGGTTAGGAATTACCGTACAAGAGTACAATGTCTTTCCTAATTTATCATGTCCTATGGCATAATAAATACCAGGAGAACGTACCAACTGACTTACGATAACACGCTCTGCACCATTAATAACGAAGGTACCGGTCTCTGTCATCAAAGGTAAATCTCCCATAAAAATGTCATGCTGGTTAATCTCATCTGTTTCTTTGTTAATCAAACGAACATTAACCTTAAGTGGAGCTGCATATGTTGCATCTCTTTCCTTGCACTCTTCAATCGAATACTTTGCTTCCTCCTCAGATAACTGGAAATCAACAAATTCCAAGCTTAACTGTCCACTATAATCTGTGATTGGAGAAATGTCTTCGAACACCTCTTTAAGTCCTGTTTCCAAGAACCACTTATATGAGTCTTTTTGTACTTCGATTAAATTAGGCATCTCGAGTACTTCTTTTTGTCTGGAATAACTCATACGCATTCCTTTTCCCGCTTTCACAGGACTAATTCTGCTCTTTTCCATTGACGTTTTCACCCCTTGAAATTATTTTTCCGCAGGTCACACAACCATATATGGTAGCAACAATAAACCATCACCACAAATGTTGTGATTCCAACGTTTTTTCTTGTTCATCCCGAAAAATGGCATAGCAATACCGCTACCATCCCACAGTAATGACATTTTATTATGCTACCACAGTTCTATATTGAATGTCAACAGTTATTTTTTATCATTTTCAAATTAAATTTATTCTTGATTTCAAACCTTGTTACAAACAAAATTTCCGATACAATTCCAAATATCGTTTTTCCACTTCTTCGAAGGGAATAAAATCTTGCGAAAAATCACTTTTCATTTCCGGAGCAGATTGATTTTGAGGTTCCTTTAACAAAACCTGCAAATCAAAATACAACATATCATCATCAATCTGCTTCACAATCCAAGCCTCATTTTCACTTAAATCACTACCTAAAAACTTTTGATAGATAATAGATAAAAACCGCGCTTCTAAAGCCTCATAGGACGGCAACGTTTTTTTAAAAGGTCTTGGCACATCCGACAGATACGCTTCACTTGCATCATGCACTAAACATGCCAAACAGATTCTTTTATTATATCCTCGTGCCTGGGCTTCTAATGCGCAATTAATACAATGTTGTCCAACAGAGAAAAAGTGACTTACATGACCATTCCCCCTACACAACAAAGACAGTGCATGAGCAATATCTTCTATTTTAATCTTATCAATTTCCGGCTCTAAGGGATAAAAATGTTCTCCCGTATAGGTTGTAATGTAATCTGCCATTTGCAATCTCCTCCTAATGCGCTTACCAAAAGAAAATAACTAATATATTTTTATCTACACATTTTACATTTATTCTCTACATTTGAAATTTCTCTTACAATCCACCATCATCATTATGCAAGCAGCTCATACTGTAACAATTCATACTTTAACCGAGAACCTTCATTAGTCCCCTCAGGTAAAAGTGCACGGGCCACCAGCTTCAAATCATCACTTTCCACATCTGTTCGTTTCAAATTTGCATAATCTCCATCAATCGAATCTACTACATAATACATTGTTTCCATAAATTTTCCTCGCTTTCTTTCATTAAAATTATTTCTAAATGCTAATCCCACATCTCAAGACATATATTTGTCCATTTCACAAATCTATCGCCCTGAAAGTAACGTTCCATCCAAGAATTCCTTCTAATTCAGAATTCTTTCCTATTCAGAATTCTTTCTTGATACAGTATTCCTTCCTAATACCAATAATCCTTCTCATTCAGAAATCCTCCTATTCAGAATTACTTCTTATTCAAAATCCCTCCTATCCAGAAATTCCTCCTTATTCAAATACCTTCCTATTCAAAAATCCTTCTCACTTCAGAAATTTCTTATATTCAAAATTCCATCCTAATTCAGAAACCCTTCCCACAAGAAACTTTCTATCACAAAATTATAGACTTATTCTTAAAAAAAGAAAGACCTCCACAGGAAAATGTCCTATAAAGATCTTTCTTATGATTCTTTGTTAGTTTACTTTAACAGTAATCAGATATGGTTCACAAAATTACTTTAATGTAACCTTTGCTCCAACTTCCTCTAACTTAGCCTTGATTTCATCAGCTTCTGCCTTAGCAGCACCTTCCTTAAGTACCTTAGGAGCGCCATCTACTACTTCCTTAGCTTCCTTAAGACCTAAACCAGTTACCTCACGAACAACCTTGATAACCTTAACCTTCTCGCTACCAACTTCTGTTAACTCTACATCGAACTCGTCCTTCTCAGCTGCTGCTTCTCCGCCTGCTGCACCTGCTGCTGCAACTACAACACCTGCTGCTGCAGAAACACCGAACTCTTCTTCACAAGCCTTAACTAAATCATTTAACTCTAAAACGCTTAACTTCTTGATCTCTTCAATCCACTCTTGAGTTGTCATAACTAAAATCCTCCATAAAATTCTAAAATATTATTTGTCTTTTGACATCCTTTTCACTTAACGTGATAATCAGCTAATCATCATTAGCTATCCTACAATCATTACTCTGCATCTGTTGATTCAGCTACAGCTTCTTCTGCTGGAGCCTCAGCTGCAGGAGCATCACCCTTCTCTGCGATCTGATTAAGAACACGAGCGAAGTTTGTAATAGGTGACTGTAAGCTTCCAAGTAACTTTGAAAGTAATTCATCTCTTGAAGGGATGTTAGAAATAGCCTTCATTCCTTCTTGATCATAATAGGTACCTTCTACGATACCACACTTAATCTCTAATGCATCTGCTTCCTTAGCAAACTTAGCAAAAATTCTTGCCGGAGCTGTAGCATCTGTCTTAGAGAAAGCAAATCCGTTAGGTCCTTCCAAATCATCCTTTAAAGCTTCAAACTCTGTACCCTCGATTGCACGACGAACCATTGTGTTCTTATATACCTTGTAAGATACACCGGCTTCTCTTAATTCCTTACGAAGTCTTGTATCCTGCTCTACAGTAAGTCCACGATAGTCAACAACTACTGCTGTCTGTGCACCATCAAGCTGAGCTTTAATCTCTTCAACGATTGGTTGCTTTAATTCTACTTTTGCCATCGTTTTGCGCCTCCTTATATATTAATGACTGCGCGAGCTCATCCTGTATCTATTTTTTAATTAAACAATTAAAAAAGCTCCACGTCAAAGACATAGAGCGAAACATCAACATAATGATTTTCCTCGGTAGGCGATATACTTACACCAAATGGTACCTACTGTCTTCGGCAGTTCATCAATGGCTAATCTAACATAATGCATAAGCCATGTCAAGTATTTTTTTAAATTTCTTGATGCATGCTGTTTGCAATCCAAAATTCCACTATTTTCATTAAAATACATTAAAATAATTTACTTTATAGCACTATCATGCCATTTTTATAAATAATAATATATACATTTACGTAGTAGTACTCCTTCCTAATTACAATATATAGAGATACCGGTTCACATCTTTAGCAAATCATGTGGTATCCTCTAAACCCACGTAAAATCAAGGTTTTTCTATTAATTTAGCCTAGACAGATTAACATAAGTATACTATAATATACTTAATTATATCTTAATCTGGGGATATTAGGATAAGCTGTTTCATGGATGAAACAAATCCTCAGACTATCAAACTTTGCTTGAGTCAGGATACAAATATCCAAGGAAGGAGGAACTGGTATGCTGAATTTAAATAACGTCTATAACCACTATAGCTCTCAGATGATTGCACCACTTTCTAACCGAAAATCAAATACACAGAAAAAAGATGATTTGAAAACAGTGTACAACAATATGGTACGTCAGAATCAGCATTCACCATTTTATAAGTTCACTCTTTCAGAAGCAACCTCTGCCTATGCGATTGGTATTAAAGAAGCAGCTATGGCATTAGAAGCAGAAAGTCAGTCTCTAAATAACAACGACAACCAGCTATATAAGCAAATGACTGCCATTTCTGATAATGAGAATGTTGTTTTTGCCAGCCTTAATAATAATGGAACCGAAGATTTGCCGGATTTATTATCTATTAAAGTAGACCACTTAGCCACCGGTCAAACAAATATAGGTCACTACCTGCCTTCCGGTGAAAGATCCATCCCTGCCGGCGATTATACCATGGGCATTTCAGTTGGAAACAATCAATATACCTTCCAGTTAACGGTTCACAAAGGAGATTCCAACCAACAGATTCAGCGCAACCTCGCTAATTCCATTAACGAAAATAATATTGGTGTACGGGCTACGATTCGTAATCATAGGGTAAATGGTACAAGCGCACTGGTTCTTCGGTCAGAAGCAGTTGGTATGCCAAAGGATGATGATTTATTTTTCCGGTTCAATGAAACGTATTTGGAAAATGACATTGTTACAAAGCTTGGAATTAATGAAGTTGATAAGTCTCCCACCAATGCGGAATTTTATATTAATGACCAGTTTCATACTTCCATTAGCAACCGCATTTCATTAAATCACACCATGGATTTAGATTTGTTATCTGCAAGTGATGAACCGGTTCAGATTAAATTAGTTGTAGATGATGAAAAAATAACAGACAAATTAAAAGATTTTACTGATTCCTATAATCAGTTAGTAGATATTGCAAGAAACAGCACCAGTCAACGGGGTGCCACTAAGCTATTCAGAGATATTACAAATCTGACAAAACGACATACAGAAAGCATAAAAGCTGCAGGGTTATCCCTAGACGAAAACGGATACATGCGTATCACTGACGACGTGGATACCACAAAAATACAAAAATTATTTGACGAAGATTTATCCGATTTTAGAAAGGACATTAAAAAAACGACGCAGGATATGACGATTAATCCATTAAACTATGTAGATAAAATCGTGGTTACTTATCCTAATGTTCAGGGAACTTATCCAAATCCATATAACCCCTCTAAATATTCAGGATTATTGTTTAATGATTATGCATAAAAGGCTCATCCACTGTGAACGAATGATAAAAATTCACAGCAGCTGAGCCTTTTTCATTTATCCGCTTTTCATTTATTCCTGTCCAACCACTAACTTTGCCGCCAAATCAAGCTTGTTTAAAAATGGAAGGAAATCATATTCCAGACAATCAGATATTAGCCAAAGATCTCCACTATTCAGCGCCATTCCAAGACTTTTAACCGAAGCAATCATTACTTTTTTATCAATATAATTACACCGTTCATTAATTAATGTTGCACACTGATTATACACTTCAATTTCCCAATTGATACCATTAATCACTTCACTTAGGAAATCATCCGTATCCTCTTGTTCCTTTTCTTTATCCTTTAATTCCTCAATTACCTTTTGCAATGCAGGAATCAAACTATCACTATATTGAATTAATTCTTTTAAAATATCCTTTTGTAGAATTTCTCTTTCATCCACAACATTTTCCTCCGATAATCTATTTTCTCCAATTTATATGCAAACGCTCCCGAATCTCCTGGGTTTCTTTTTCCATATTTCGAAAGCTTGCATAGGGGTTACTTTTCAATAGCTTATTCGACTTTTGCTCCAGACGTTGTTTTAACTGCTCTAAGGATTCCTCTAACTCCGCAAGATTATCCAGTCGGTGTTCCCTGGCATCTGCAATTCTTTGCTCTAAATGTTCCATACGCTCCTCAAAGTGTTCCTGTCGTTCTTCGAGAATATCATCCATGCGTTGTTCTAATTCTTCTTTCTTCTCGGCTACTGCATCCTCTATTTTCGCTTTCAGCTCTTCTGCCTGAATAATTAATCCACGCAAATCCATAGCCTCTCTAAACGCATTTGCAAAGTCATAAGCAATACATATGGTAATCACGAAGGTTAACACACTGACTACCTCCTGATTCCAGCCGCTTACTAATTTTACCACAGGTGGATGGATAATGTACACCATTAATAATCCTAAAAATCCCCAAACAATGGTAGAAACCAAACAAATATGCCCCTGGAACTGTATTTTACGATATCGATAGTCCCAATACCGGACCTTAAACACAGAAAGCATGATAACACCTGTCACATACTCTAATATGGTTGCCGAAACCGCAGCCGCAAAATAAACTGCCACAGGATGTTCCTTAAATGGTAATGTAGAAAACAAAATCACCAGTGCACCACTTCCATATAACGGCAACCATGGTCCCTTCATAAATCCCCGATTGACCCATTTTCTTTGTCGAATAGAAACATTCCCCGATTCAAAAATCCAACCACATATACAATAGAAATAAAAATATACTAACCAGTTATTAAAATGAAATGTCATTTGTATCATATCCTTCTTTTCGCTATCTCTCATCCACCACCTGAAAGATTAAAAACTTCAAGTAATAGCTCTCATCCGCGGCCCAAAGAATGGGATGATCCGGAGCCTGAGTACGAAATTCCACCTGACGAAGTCTCTTATGTACTGCCTTTGCCGCCTGACCAATAATCTTCACAAATAACTCCTGACTCATAAAATGAGAGCAGGAGCAGGTTGCAAAATATCCTCCATTTTTTACAAGTTTCAGACCCTTCATGTTAATTTCCCGATAACCCTTCATGGCATTTTTAGTTGCCTGCCTTGATTTTGTAAAGGCAGGAGGGTCCAAGATTACAACATCATAACATTCTCCCGCTTCATATAAACGAGGTAATTCATCTAATACATTCGCTTCTCTAAACTTCACAACGTCTTCCAAATGATTCAACTTACTATTCTCTCTTGCCTGGGAAACGGCAAATTCTGAAATATCAAGACCTGTTACATCAGTTGCTCCTGCAAGACCACAGTTTAGGGCAAAGGTTCCCATATGGGTAAAGCAGTCTAATACCTTAAGCTCCTTATGGTCCTGCATCAAACCTTTTATGATACGCTGCATTGCCAGCCGATTATATTTTTGGTCTAAGAAAAATCCGGTTTTCTGGCCATTGGCAACATCTACCATGTAATGAACACCATTTTCGATGATTTCTACATTGGTATCAAAGGCTTCCCCGATAAATCCTTTAAATGGCGCCATACCCTCTTTTTTTCGCACCTTGGCATCACTTCTCTCATAAACACCTCGAATGTTAATGCCATCTTTCAAAAGCACTTCTTTTAATATCGCAATAATTTCTTCTTTCATTTTGTCAATACCAAGCGCCAATGATTCTACTACCAACACATCAGAAAACTTATCAATCACAAGTCCCGGCAGAAAATCCGCCTCACCAAAAATCACGCGACAACACCCGATATCTCCTACCTCCATTACTGCCTTACGATAATCCCAGGCAGCCTGCACCCGTTCCATCAAAAAATCATGATGAATTTCCTGATTGATATCTCTTGTCATCATACGAACACGAATTTTGGAATTACTGTTAATAAATCCTCTTCCCATTGGATATTCATCAAAATCTACTACTGAAACAATATCTCCATCTATGTAGTCACCCTCAATCATATCAATTTCATTATCAAAAATCCAAGCACCGCCTGCTTTTAAACCACGGCCTTCACCCTTTTTTAATTTTACAACTGCTGCCATATCACGCCTCCTGACAACGAATAAAATCACATCTAACTATTTTGTATTTCACTGTATCATACCAAATAATCATTTTAATTTCTATAGAAAATGTCTTTAAGCCTTTGAAGACACCTTCAAGCCTCGAATTCTTTCAACTAAAGATTCATATAAATAATGAATTCCCACACTGATAACAAGAACCAGCAAAAGTGTACTAATATTAGTAAGAACAATATTTTTTGTTGCTAACATAATTTTATTTGCAATATGATATCCAAAAATCATTTGTACTGCGTAAATTTCCAAAGTCGATGAACCAATCCATTTGATAACCGATTTATCCGGCACAAAATCAACTAACAAAGCAACCCCAACAGACAACGGAATTGCCATAATATAAAACATATCTGTAAAAGGCACCTGTAGTTTTGCAAGAAAACCAAACTGATATAAAAGCACAACACCAATTAAGAGCAAAACAAATCCACCAATTCCCTTCACATTTGATTTTAATGTGAGTAAATCCTTTAAGAAATACATATAATATCCTACCAAAAAAATGGGGATCCGGTTCCAGAAAATGAACATTACACTATAGGTAGTAAATCTTGTTAACACAAAAGCGATAACCGCCCACAAAACAAAGGTTACCACAAAAGTTCCTTTTCGCTTTCTTTTATCCCATTTTTGAAACAATGGAAAAAAAATGTAATTTAACATAATTGCCGGCAAAAACCATAGGAAAGAGCCCCCACCTTTTTCAAATAGCTCAACGCAAAAGATAACTTTTAATAATCTCACCAAATCCCACTTAAGATAAATAAAAGCTACCACTGAAAACAATATGAATTTCAAATATATCTTTTTCAATCTGGACACTACAAATCCAAAATAGTCATTTATGGAGCTTCCTGCCAGGGAATATCCTGACACGAAAAAAAACACATCCACTCCAATATAAGCCGTCTGCTTCAGAAACAAAGTAATTTCTGAAGCATCTAAGGGAGTAACCCATAAATGAAATATTAATATTTGTAGTGCAGAAAATGCCATAACAGATCTTTTGTTATTCAACCATCTACCACCTTTATGATGCAAATGACTTTGGAGCCATTACAAATACAACATAATTTCCTACTATTTCAAACCTCATCTCATCTGCTGTTGTACAGATATTCCAATCAAGCTTTGCATTTTCTTCTAATGTTTTTACGAAATTATCGGGATCCTCCGTTTCAAATACATAACCAACGAAGGGAATCGTTCCTATCATTGGCGCAAACATAACACCTTTAGAAAAACCTTTTATTTCATTTTCAAACCCATTCAAAAATCCCGGTTCAACTTCCATTGTTGTCATTGCCACATCCTTAAATACAGGATTCTTACTTAAAGCATCTGCTATTTTTAAAACATCCCCTGTACTTTCTGCTTCTGTTTTAAACTGAGATACAAGAATACCTGCAACGGTATCGGAAGCATCCTCCGTAACCTGCTCGGTGGTTGATTCCGAGTCTTTTGTAACAGATTCTGTTGTTTCCTGTTGTGAACTGTCAACTGTTACATCTATACTATCGGTTTTGCCACATGCCGTCAAACCAGCCAGTCCCCCTATTAGCAAAATTGTCATCATTCCCACAGCTACAAATTTTTTTCCCATAACTATCATACTCCTTTTTATTTTTTATCATTCCCATTATACTACAACATCATTCTTTTTCTATAAAGGAATAAACAGTAATGATTTCTTCATTTTCCCTATTATTTAATCTCAAATGTAATTTCGCCCTGTGCCCTTTTTCCGGAACATTTTACGACATAATTGCCATCTTCCTGTATTGTCACCGAAAAATCCTCAAAAGAATCATATGTATTTCCAAAAAAAACAGGTTCCTCATTTTCTATTCCTATGCTGATATCCCATTCTCCACCGTCACTTTCATGTTTTACCCACAGGGTGTCACCCTTTTTTAGGGTATACTCTTTTTCAATACTACTATTTAATCTATCCGCTTCAATTGTAAAGCCACTTTTATCTTCTATTATCTCATAATCTGACGAAAAGAACGAATATGCACTGTAACCCATTACTAATACACCGATTAGTAATCCTCCAAAAATACAACCATACTTTGCTTTCATTGATTTCTCAGGATAAAAGCTCTTCTCGTATTGATAAAACTGTACTGCATAACTGCCAAATAGAAAAATATATAAGAGTCCTAATATAATAAACAAAACAAATAGCACATCCTGCACCACACTTCTACCACCATAGCCTGCGTGATTTAAAAACAGCTGAGGCAAAATGATACAAAAAAATATTGTAATAAGTGGTACAACTCTTCCTTTAAAAACCCTTTGCATCATATCCAGTCTGGATTCATCATCACAAAAGATTTCTTCATTCCCATCCACCTGTTCGGATGCCTTCCGAAAATAGCTATAGCCTACAAAATCAAACAAATACTCCCATCCACAATCAGAAAACATCTGAACATATTCTGATTTATTTGCAACACCTTCCTGATTATAATCCAAACGATATGTTACATTCTCAGGTTCACACTTCTCAAAATGGTAGAATCCGGGAAAACCCACTTTTGTAAGCTTCCATCCATTATTATGCATATTGCTAAGATACGCTTCCTCTTGTCTATACTGAGGAATCGTAAACCATTTAAATTCCGTTTTTGTATTTCCCATTTATCTCATCTCCTTCATATTCTGATACAATCTTTCAATTCGCTTCATTTCAATTTCTAACACTTCTCTTCCCAGCTCTGTAATGACATAGATTTTTCGTTTTTCTTCTTCTCTTTCAAATTGAATTAATCCATCTTTTTCCATTTTAGACAGACTTCCATACATAGTTCCCGGGGTTAAAACAATATCTCCCTGCGTTAATTCCTTTACTTTTTGTACAATTCCATACCCGTGATTTGGTTCCTTTAAACATAACAAAATGTAAAAGCCCGTCTCTGTCATAGGAACATATACTTTCTTAATATGTGCATCCAATTGATGACCTCCCTTCTATGTAAAACAAATTTTCCTTATCTATAACGAAGTATTATGTATCGAATCACTATATATCGCACTTCGTTATATATTGTATATCACACTGCGATATATATGTCAACAAAAAAGTTGACGAAACTAATATTTCATCAACTTTGTTCCAATTCCATTATATAATTTAAAAAATCCTGATAATCTTGGTCCGACATCTGATAAGAATATCCTATTCCTCCACAATAATTTCATTCATACTTACGTTCAATAAAACAGAAATAGCATACAAATTATCCAGGGATGGTAATGTTTCTCCTCGAAACCAGCGATAAATACTATTTGTATTTGTCATTCCCAGATATCTGCCCAGTGCCCGGACAGAAATTCCATTTTCTTCCCTTAATCTTGCAAGATTTCTACCGGTTGCAATCACATCAATCGACGGATATTCCATTATTATCACCTCTTTTCATATTCTTATAAATTCTTGTCTAAGCTACACAGCAAACAGCCCGTGGAGGATTCGAACCTCCGCTCCATGAGTCAGAGTCATGTGCCCTTCCATTAGACCAACGGGCTATAAACAGCCGGTACGGGATTCGAACCCATTCTCTAAGTGTCAAAGACTTCTTTGCTACCATTACAACAACCGGCATCATTTTCAATCGTGAAGGAGGGAATCGAACCCTCGACACATGGCTTATAAGGCCACCGCTCTAACCCCTGAGCTACTTCACGTATTAAAATACACAAAAAAATACCACACATCGAACACCGACATGTGGTAATCATAAAATCTATTCTATCAAACCGAACTTATGATATATCTTTCTCTCCACAATTTAACGGCACTCGAATAAACCCAGTAACTTGCTGTTCCTGAGACTGGGCTATTTGTATGATGTTAAATTGCTTCATAGATACAAAATATAACATTGTTCTGCGTTCCTTTCTTTATATGATATCGTCATCTTACCACGGAATTGATTTTTTAACAAGTAACGCTGTAGATTACAGTTGATATACTAGTCCGCTCCATCCATTTAGATACACTTAGAGTAAAAGTTATAAGCCAGCTTACTTCCATTTCGGAGGACTTCTTATTTCTGCTCAATTCCAGGCAAATTACTTAATTCCAGACTACTAAGTGTTGTCATCTGCTGCACTGCTAATTCATGTAACAACTGCATCCTTTCAGCCTGCGTCTTCCCTTGATTTATTAAGATTGCATTATAACTTTCCATATTTGCAAGTACAAGCAATTGGTATATTGTCGCTTGATCACGAATATTTCCTTTTTCATCCGGATTATCGTCTCGCCACTTTTTTGCAGTCTTTCCAAATAATACTGAATTGAGCAAATCTGCTTCACTAGCATACGTGTATGAGATCTGCTCTGGAGTTAATAAAGGAGGTATTAGATTCTCTTTAATAGCATCTGTATGGACTCTGTAATTAAGTTTTGATATCTCACGATTCAGATTCCAATTGAGAGATAACCGACTATTTTCATCTTTCTTCAATCTTTGATAGTCTTTTATCAGATAAACCTTAAATTCAGCCGATATCCATGATGCAAATTCAAAAGCAATATCAGCATGCGCAAATGTTCCTCCATAACGTCCTGCTTTTGATACCATACCGATTGCATTCATTTCATCAATCCATTTTGTAGGTGTCATAACAAATCGATTTAATCCCGCTTCACTTCTAACCGCCTCGAATTGCACACGGTTAAAATTTGAATTTGAAAGCATTTCCCAAATCCCAAGAAACTCAATTGTATTTCTATTTCTCATCCAGTTCTGAATTGCAAATCTGGGGTCCTCTGAATTCTTGTACTTTGCGATATCCGTCAACGAAATGAATTCATTTTCAAAATCTGTTGTATAAATTCCAATATCTATCCCATTTGCATGAATTGTATCTTTAATTATCTTCGCCATTGCCATCCTCCTTTTTAACCACATTTTCCATTCGGATATAATAAGCTAACAAGCGAAGAACATAATCTGGCGCACTGCGAGTTCCTCTTTCCCATTCAGTAACAGTCCTATAAGGTATATCAAAATACTCACAAAACTCTTTACGATTCATTCCTGTTAATTCTCTAAGCTTCGTTATTTCACTCTGACAATCAATAATTATATCTTTTTCCATAAGTTAGTATATCCTTTCTTTGTACACATTGTGTATATTATATCGCATTTTACACAATGTGTAAAGCAACTAACTCAATCTCTTTTCCATTATAATTATTGATTCTTCATTAGGCCCTATCATTTCTACTGAAATCTTATCTATTACACAAGAAAACTTACCATTAAACTCCTTGATTTTTTCATATGCTTCATTCAATTTGTTCTCGTTTTCTAATTTTCCAACCGTTATATGTGGCACATATTCTAAACCAAGGTCTAATTTTGCAAACTCATTTTTATATAACAAATCATGTAATTTTATAACATCATCTGCTCCTTTTGTAAGATTAAGAAAAAGGTAATTTCCAAATCTGTCCTCATGTTTACTAATTCCAAATATTTCAATTGGAAATGGCTTAACATCTGCCAATCTTTTATCTAATATCTCCGACAGTTCCTCATTACTAACATCCATATCAAAAGGAAACACTATCGTAATATGTGGACTTATTACTTCAGCCAAAGGATCATATTGCTTTCTTATGTCATCTATTAGCTCTATATTATCAAATTTCGGAAATATCATTACTGTTCTTAAAGCCATAAATACTCTCTATACTTTCTTATTAATTTTGCACAAAAAAGCCTTTATTTTAGCCATTT